>NZ_BAAASD010000029.1:0-115725 GCF_039532705.1 Streptomyces sparsogenes subsp. cuspidosporus
CCCGCGGAGCGGGATACCGCGCGGCAAGCCGCGCGGTAGTTGCGGCTCCGCTGACGCTCCGCCAAATTCCCCCGCAAGCGGGGGAATTGAATTCCGCAAGCGGAATTCTAAAAGCGGTTCAATTCGCGCAAGCGCGAATTGGGAGCACCCGCGCAAGCGGGGGTGCCAAGGCTGGCGGCAAGGGGGAGTGCATCACGCGTGGGACTGTGTAGGGTCTGGGGATCCCTGCTACTACCCCCGCAAGGAGCCTGACGCGCCGTCGGCTCGATGGACGCCGCCCCACCGCAGTGACGGGTTCCGCTACGCTCCACCCGAGTCCCTCCCCCGTAGTCAAAACCACCCCGGACGTGTTCACTGCCACTCGCTACCATACACCACAACCGGCCACTCGGGGGTCAGGTTGGGTCATGTATCACCCTGGCGAGCGAAGTTGGCGCACAAGCGATGCATCATGCTGATGCACTGTGTAGTGTCTGGGGTCAGACGCCACATCCCCGGGCCTCAGCCATCGCACCGGGAATCCCTTTCTGATTGCTCGCCATATTTCGCGAGGAGGAGTTTTCCCCGTGGTCATGAAGAGAAGCGATCTGCGCCCTCACCAGATTGAAACTGTCGACGCCATTAAGCGTGGCCTTGACGTGCCTCCCGGAGGTATTCCGGCTAACGGTCTGCGTGGTCAGGTGATTTCGGCGTGCGGTACCGGTAAGACCATCACGGCGGCTTTCGCTGCTCGGGAGATGCTGCCGAAGGGCCGGATTCTGGTGCTGGTGCCGACGCTGGATCTTCTGGCGCAGACGGTCAGGGAGTGGCATCGGGTCGGGCACCGGGGGCCGGCGGTTGCTGTCTGCTCGCTGCAGGATGACCCGGAGCTGTGGGACCTGAAGGTCCGCGCGACGACGAACCCGGTGCGGTTGGCGCTGTGGCACGGCTCGGGGCCGGTGACCATCTACGCGACGTACGCCTCTCTGGGCGTGCTGGCGGAGGCGTTCGAGGGCGTCTATGGCCGGCAGTTGGCCCCGATGGACCTCGCGGTGGTCGATGAGGCCCACCGGACTTCGGGCTCGACGGGGAAGGCGTGGGCGGATATCCACGACCAGAGCATCATCCCGGCGGCGCGGCGGCTGTATCTGACGGCGACGCCGCGGATCTGGCAGGAGCGGCCCCCGCACTGGGAGGTCGCGGAGGGCGTCCGGGACGCGTTGCCGAGGGAGATGGCGGCCTCCATGGACGATGAGGCCGTGTTCGGGCCGGTGCTCTACAAGCTGTCGCTGGCGTCGGCGGTCACCCGCGGTCTGCTCGCCCGGTACCAGATCATCGTCCTGGAGCTCCAGGACCCGGTCGTCACCCCGGAGCGGCTGAGGGGCGAGGAGCGGCACAGCGAGGAGGTCCGCGGGCAGCGGCTGGGGGCGCTCCAGGCGGCCCTGCTGCACGCCATGGCGCAGCACGGGCTGCAGACGTGCATCACCTTCCATCACCGGACGATTGAGGCGCAGGCGTACGCGGAGGGCCTGGAGGCGGTGGCCGGGAAGCTGCATGCGGACCAGCCGGAGACGTACCCGGCTCGGATGTGGGCGGACTGGCTGTGTGGTGAGCACGTTCCGGAGCGCCGGCGGGAGGTGCTGGGCGGGTTCGGGTCCACCGCGCTGCGGGCGGTGCTCTCGAACTGCCGCGTTCTCGGGGAGGGGGTGGACATCCGGGCCGTGGACTCTGTGGCACTGCTGGACCCGAAGGGCGCGCCGCACGACATCGTGCAGGCCATCGGGCGCGCTTTGCGGCAGAAGCCCGGTGAGGGGAAGCTTGCTTCTTTGATCGTGCCGGTATTCCTCCAGCCCGGAGAGAAACCGGAGGACATGTTCACCTCGGGGTCGTACCGGCCGCTGGTGAAAGTGCTTGAGGGTCTGCGGGCTCACGATGAAGAGGCGATCGAATTGCTCGCCATTCCCCAGGAGCCGCAAAAGGACGTGGCGCAGCCGTCCGTGAACATCGGCGCGGCCCCGGACGATGGTGAGGAAGAATCTCGTCTGCTGCTTCGTTTCGCGGCTCCGCGGGACCCGGTGATGGTCGCGGACTGGGTCAGCTTCAACGTGATCGACACCGAGCGGCAGGACTGGGCGCGCGGCTGGGCGAAACTCAAGACGTTCACGGAGCGTGAGGGCCACGCCCGGGTCCCGTACGGGCACAAGGAGGGCGCCTACCCCCTGGGGCAGTGGATCGCGGAACAGCGGCGCGCCTACGGGGCCGGGCAGATGAGCGGGCTGCGGGCCAAGCGGCTGGAGAAGCTCGGCATGGTCTGGAGCCTCGCGGACGCACGATTCCAGGAGAACCTCGAGGCCGCCCGCGCGTACTACGAGGAGCACTGGACGCTGTGCGCGCCTCGAACGGCGACGGCGCTGGACAGGCCGGTGGGGCAATGGTTGTCCAACCTCCGCCGCCCCGGTGCCCTGGACGGACACCCCGAGTGGGAGACGGCGCTGCGCGACGTCGACGAGCACTGGAACCCGGCGTGGCCGGCCGACTGGCAGCGGCACTACGCCGCCCTGCGCGAGCTGGTGCGCGACGAGGACCAGGTCGACGTCCCGCCGGGCGTCACCGTCCACGGGATGGACGTGGGAAAGTGGCTGGCCCGGCAGCGTCGGCACGCGGCCTGGACTGGATTGATGGACGGGCAGCGTGAGCTCCTGGAGGCCATCGGCGTCGTGCCGCTGCCGCCGGAGAAGGAGGCGCCCGCCAAGGCCCCCAGGGCGGCCTCTGGAGCCTTCGAGCGGGGCATTGCGGCCCTGGCGCAGTACAAGGCCCGCACGGGCTCTGTGACGGTCCCTAGGGCGCATGTAGAGACCGTTCTGGTCGACGGCCAGGAGCACGCTGTGAAGCTGGGGGTGTTCCTGTCGAACGCCAAGAGCCGCCGGGGGAAGCTCACCGCTGACAAGCTCCAGGCGCTGGCCGACCTCGGGCTCGACTGGGCGGCTGCGTAGAAGCCCTCGCGACTCCGTACCTTTGCCGAGTTGTCGGCTGACCCTGGCATCAAGTGCTCATGCCGCGTGCGATGTCAGAGGTGGCTCTTAGTGTGGCGGTAGACGCAGATCCGCCCTTGGAGACCTGAGATGAACTCGAGCTACTACCGCAGCCTGATGGAGCGGAAGAATAAAGAGCGCGCCGCTGCGGAGAAAAAGGCTGGTGATCTCCAGGCCAAGGCGGCCGGTAAGCGGGCCGACGCTGCGAAAGCACGGGCTGCGGCGGGGAAGTCGAAGAACGCCAGCACCGTCAAGAGCAAGCTCCGCGATGCGGATCGATACGAAGATCAGGCGAATGCCGCCTCTCGTGACGCAGCCAAGTGGAGTACGAAGGCCGCCGGGCTGGCGAAGGAGGCGGGGGAGGCACAGGTCAAGCTGGCCAGGGCGGAGCAGTCGGAGCGAGAGGCCGCTGAGAAGGCGCGTCAGCGTGAGCAGTTGGCGGCCGACCGGCGCGCTGCTGCCGAGCAGAAGAAGATCCAGCGACGTCTCAGCACCACGGAGCAGCAGGTGGGCATGGTTCTGCGGGAGCTGCGGGCGCCGAAGCCGGAGAAGCTGCGCGTGCTGATGCTAGGCGCGTCCTCTGCGGGAGATCTTCGGGTCGGCCGAGAGCAGTCGCGCATTCGAGCCGGTGTGGAACGGGCCCTGCACCGCGACTTGGTGGAGCTCGATGTCCGGCCTGCCGCGACAGCAGCCGACCTCTTGGACGGCATAACGAGGTTCCGCCCCCACGTAGTGCACTTCTCTGGTCACAGTGATGAAGACTTGTTCGTCTTCGAGAAGGATATCGATCAGCCTCACGAGGGGGACATCGTCACCGCGAGGGCCTTCTCGCGTGCCATCGCTGCCACCGATGAACCGCCCCTGCTGGTTCTGCTCAACTCCTGTCACTCCGCTGCCCAGATCGACGATCTGATTGGCACGGTCGACTTCGCCATCGGCATGTCCGATGAGATTGGCGACACAGACGCGATCTACTACGCCGCTCAGTTCTACGCCGCCGTCGCCAACGGTCAGTCCGTCGGGTCGGCGCATGCGTCCGGACAAGCTGCCGTCGAACTCGCAGGACTTCCCGATCACGACCTTCCGATCCTTGCTCACGCCTCCGACGTGGACCCGCGGGCTACCTTCCTCGTCAAGCCTCCCCAGTAACCGTGATCCGCGCAGCACCACAGCAACGACTTTTCTCTCTGACCTCGCACTCCGGGAGGCTGCGTGACGGTGAGGACACTGCTGTGGAGCGAGAACGCTGCGAGCCATCTGACCGACGACAGGCCATAGCCGCTGTTGATGCCCTCAGCTGCCGGGGCATCGTAGATGGCATGGGGAGCATTGAAGAACGGGAAGAGGCCCTGGCGCTCGCCGCGCAGGCCCATGACGTGGGGTGGGCGGCGGACAGCACGCCGTGGCAGCGGGCCCTACGCGCGATCAGCGGTGGCAAATGGGGCCGACGGCGGACGGGCTGGACCGTGATCCGGCTTGATGCACCCTGGCAGGACACTCCTTCCTCGGAACGGCCTGGCTGGAGGGAGCGCGCCGCGAACCTCGCCGACGATGTCGCTTTCGCCGTCGACTACACCGTTTGCGCCCGCTGCCAGCTCGGGTGGGTCGAGTGGCCGTACACCCCGAAGAAGTACCAGCGGTGCGGGCTGGCCACTGCAGGACTGGAGGCGCTGCGCCTCGAGCACCCCGGCCTGTCCTGGCACACCCTCGGCGGCCACTTCCAGGACTCCCTGGCCTTCTGGGCATCTGTGGGCGCGGGCGTGCCTGGGGGCTATCAACAGCGTGAGACCTGCCAGCATGTTCCCGAGGGGTGAGTGGCACAAAGCGGAGCAGTTGGCCGTTGCCCGGTTTTCGGTGCGGGCCAGTAGCCTCGGGGGATGGGAGATGCGGTGAAGCCCGAAGCGCTGCGTTCCGCCATAGCCAGCGCTGTTGCTGAGTTGAAGTCGTACGAGGTCCCGGACGAATGCGTACGTCTGGGGCTTGCTCCGGGGGAAGAGGGGGAGGCCTTCGCGGGCAAGTACCGCTACGTCATGAAGCGGCTGCGGCCGCTGGCGGTGCCAGAGCTGACCGCAGTCGCTCGCAAGGTCCTCGACGAGTACGAAGCGCCGGAGCTTGAGCAGCTCCTCGCTTCCTTGGGCATGACCGGCGTCGACGGAGAGTTCAAGAACCTGATCTTTGCCGCTAACGGCCCCAAGCCTGAGATCATTTTGCGCGACGCGGTCAACAACCGCCTTGACATCGTCCGCAACGCCCATCATTGCCTGACGTACACCCGGCCTCTCGTCGCCGCCGGCCTGTCATGGGCGGAGCTCGTCAGTTGGTGGCAGCAGACGAACCCCGCCGTGGCAGGTGACCAGGAAGCCGCCTCCAGGACTCTGTGCGCCCGGCTCGCGGACTCGCTCGCCTCCCCGCCGGAAGAAGTCCTGTTCCACACGTACGCGGCCCTGTACTTCCGGGAGGGAGGGCCTGCCCTGCCCGCCCTGATTCCCCAGGTGTATCTCCACTACGACCCCTACACCGCGAAGACCCGGGCCGAGCCTGGCCCTTTGGCGAGGCAGCGTATGGACTTCCTCCTGCTGCTGCCCAACAGGGTTCGGGTGGTCCTGGAGGTCGACGGCCAACAGCACTACTCGATCAACGGCAAGGCGAGCCCCGAACTGTATGCCCAGATGGTGTCGGAAGACCGGCAGCTGAAGCTCTCCGGATACGAGGTCTACCGCTTCGGTGGCCACGAGCTCGACCGCAGTGCCGGCCCTCGGGCAGTCGCTGGCTTCTTCCGAGAGCTCTTCGAGCGCTACGACATACCGCTCCCGCCCGCGGTGCCCACATGCAGCAGCTAGCCGTGGCGGCGTGACTCCCTGCCGCGGAGGCTCGTTGGGCATGACGGTGCCGCCCCAAGCCCCCCGCGACGGTGCCTCGGCTGAAGAGCGACCGGACCCGTGACCGGCGACACCGTAAGCCCCAGATGCACCGCATCATCGCGACGTACGCTCACGTGGCCTGGCCACCGACAGCGCCCACCTCACGGGAGGGCGTACAAGGAACCAGCCATGAGTTCACACGCCCGTAAGAACCAAGCACGCCAGTACCGCGACCAGCACAAGGTCACCTACACAGCAGGACTGCAACAGATCCGCGACTGCCTTCCCCCTGCCCAAGGCGCGACGAGAGCCGCCCTGGCGCCGAGCTGGACAGCCGACACCGTGCCCCAGGAGCTGCTGGTGGCGGTCGAGCAGCACTGCCACCGGACCTCGAGCTACTGCCACCGGGCGGTACAGGTAGGCCGCGAGTACCGCGACTGCCTGCGGGAGTGGCAACGTCTGGTGTCGTACGCCCTCACCGACGCTCACGCCCACAGCCAGCTGCTGATCGGCACCATCGCCGCCTTTCTCCAGCAGCAGGGCGTCGAGGACGACCTCATCCGACGGCACCTGCAATCCCCCAGCCCCGACCGCTACATCACCCGCGATGCCCTGGCCCACCTCGCCGGCCTGCTCGGCCGCCCCCTCCCCGAAGGCACCGTCGAATCCAGCTGGTACAGCATCGGACGCGCCATCGCACAACGCGACTCAGCGGAGTAGTCACGGCGCCTCCCCACCGCGTGGTGTCTCGACTGGGCGATGGCCTGAGCGTCGCGCAGGTGGCGGTGAGGATGGATGCTTACGTCGGCCTACTGGCTTTCTTCGGCTCTGCCAGGTTTTTAAGGTGGACCAGCGCTGGCGCTATCGGCGCTGACGCCCCGATCGGGGCCGCAGACTCTGGCCGAAGTGATCACCCCGGCCAACGCGGTCGGACGACATCAAGGACGACCGGGGCCTCGCCCAGCGGCCCGTCCTCGATCCGGACCCGGTGAGCGGACATAATCGCGCGCACGGCCTGGTTCATGACGGCCTGCTGGGCATCGCACAGCTCGGAGGGGAGGTGGTGGGCTCCGTCAGGACCCGCTGCCACTGCACCCGCGGCGCACGATTGGTGCCGGGGATCGGGGCCGGGCCCTCCGGTCTGCCCTGAGAATGTTCGGCTGACGGGTCTGTGAGGCGTACGTCACAGACGGCGGGGTCACAAAAGGCGGCGGTGCGTGCACTACATAGTGTCGGCAGGTGAACGGGTCACCGCCGGGGAAGGCGGACTGTGATGGATCCGGTGCTCGGGGGAGGGCTGCTGATGCTGTGCGGCTGGTTGTGTCGGCTGCTGCACTTATGGGTGTCCAGCCGTACCGAACTGCGCAGAACCGAGATGCAGCAGCAAGGTCTCAGCGAACGCGTGCGGCACCTGCCGCCCGGCAGCCGTCTGCTGGAACGGCCCGGCAGAGTCGAGGTTGTGACGGGAACGCAGCCGGCGGAGCTCCGCCGTGGCTGAGTCGGTCTCGCCCGTGGCGAGGAAGACGGTACAGGCGCCTTCACACATCAAGGGGGCCTCGCCCGCGTTAACGACCAGCAGTCTCGAGGACCTCTACCGCGTCGAGATGCCGCAGCTGACGCGGTTCCTGGTCCGTGTCGGCGCGACCCCCTACGAGGCTGCCGATGCCGCTCATGAAGCGTTCACCGTAGCCATCGAGAAATGGGACAGTATCCGGAATCCGCGGGCATGGCTGCGCAAGGTCGCTCACCGCTGCTATCTACGTCAGACAGGCCAACGGGACGCCCCGTACGACCCGTTGCCCGATCGCCCGGGCGGTACCTGTCCCATCGCCCATGTGACCCTCAAAGAGGGCAATCAGCGAGTCCTGAACGCACTGGCCCAGCTGCCGCCGCTGCAGCGGCACGTCATGGCGTGGGCCCAGGACGGCTTCACCGACCGGGAGATCGCCCAAGCGCTTGATATGCAGGAAGCCGCCGTCAGGAAGAACCGAAGCCGCGCCCGGCTTCGACTGCAGCAGACTCTCGTTGAGGAGGCAGGGGGCCGCGATGAGTGAACACACCATGTCCCGGGAGACAACGGTTCCCGAGGCTGACACCGTCCCGGGAGACGGCCGCCCCACGGCTGCTGATACACGTCTGGATCAGCTGCTTGCGGCTGCCGACGAAGAACTGTCCCAGTGCCTTGACGACGCCCTCGATCTCACGGGCGGTCTTCAGCAGCTCGCTTCCCTTCCTGCCTGCCCCGCTCCGCCGCGACCGGTAGGCGGCTTGGACGAGGATGCCCTGCACTGTTCGAGCCTGCACATCACCGGGCGCCCCGGCGGACGCGCCCACATCGACGACAACCCGCAGCTACAGGATGCCCTCGATCTCCTGCAGCACACCGGCGACCAGTTCCACGGCCTTGTGAGCATGACGGACAACGGCCCGTCCTCCCTGGAGACCGCACGGTCCAAGCTGACCGACGCTCAGCTGGTGATCTCCCGGCTCATCACCAAAGCACAAGGCCGGACACTCACGAGGACGCAGAACACCGCGGCATTCAACGACATCCACGATTGCGTCAACACGGCCTGGTCCACCGTCGCGCAGACACTGGAAAGCCCCGCCGCAGACCCCCACGCCGTGCTCCTCGACGACGCCCTCGACACCCTCGACAGCGCCACACAACGCCTCACCCAGGCACAGCGCATCCTCGACCACCTCCTTGACCAGATCGGAGAAGACCTCGACCAGCCCCTCCCCGCCTGAGCCACCCCCACCCAGATGACGCGCTCATCGCCGACGACCTCACCAGAACGTCAGCGACCGTTTCGTCGGTGCCCCCAGGCTCCCCGCCTGCCGCACTGCTCCAGCCCCGTAGAGGACAGCCGACCTGACAAATCAACGCGCCATCTGGCAAACCTGCAGATCACACCCGAGGTCCGGCACCACACCCCTTGCTCACCCCTGTCTGCGCTCGTACCCCTCGACCGAGGCACACACCAAAGTGATCAGAACAGGTCAGCCCACCGGCCACCGATCACAAAAACCGCTCCTGGACAGCAGCTCGCCGAACTCGGGCTCGACTGGGCATGAGCCGATCGGTTCAGGGGCGGGGCGCCTGGTGCCGGCGCCCCGCCTTCTCGTTTCGGTTCTGCGTTTCCCTCAGTTGCGGCGGCTGAAGAGGGCTTTGAAGAGTCCTGGGGGCTGGTGGGCGATGTCGTCGCGGCAGGCAGGGCAGTGGCGGCCGTCCTGGGGTGGGGCGTCGTCGTAGCGGGTGCCGGGATCGCCGGTGATGGGCTGGCCGCAGCGCTCGCAGGGAGCGGCCGGCGGCTCGGGCGGGGCGACAGGGCTCATCTGCTGCAGGCGTTGGAGGGCCAGCTGACGCTCGGCTTCTTTCTGCCGGCGTTGTTGTTCCCGTTGCTCGTCGCGCTGGCGGCGGCGTTCTTCGTCGCGTTGGTGCCAGGCGGTCTCGTCGCCTGGGTTGGCGAGGGCGTCGGCGAGGGTTTCCCACTGACGGTGTCCGCAGCGCCACCACACTGCATCGAGGGGGCCATGGTTCTTCAGGCGTTGGAGGGTGGTGAACACGATGGGGATGGCGTCAGTGTAGTCGTAGTAGCCGTCAGCAGGTTCGCCGTGGAAGCCGCCCATGCGTTCGTACCTGCCGCTCCAGGTCTCGCGGGTCAGGTCCAGGACCCGGTTCATGCGGTTCTTCAGTGCCTGCTCGCCCAAGCGGTTGCCGCCGTTGAACACGACCGCGACGGGCGGGTACCCCTCGCGGCCGGTGTTCGGGTAGAGGGTGCGCCAGACAGGGAAGTCGCGGCCCTGATGGTCTTTGGTCTTCAGACGGAAGAAGCGCCGGTAGCGGTCGAATTTCGCAGCGAGGAGCCCCGGGGCTTCGGTGCCGTTGTCGACTTCGACGATGAGGACGGGCAGGCCGGCCTCCGGGGCGTGCAGCACGGCGTCGGCCTGCACGCTGCTTTTGTTCCGGCCGGTGCTGGGCAGGTTGTGTGCAACTTCGGTGGACCAGGAGCGGATGGTGCCGATGCCGGGCGCCAGCTGCGCCGGCGGCGTGGCTTCGACGGCGGGTGTGCGGCTGAGCGGGCGGGTGGGTTCGGGCGGGGTCCGGGTGAAGGCGATGACGGTCTCGTTGACTGTCATCGCGTGCTTGGCGCCGGAGCGGGCTGAGCCGCGGGCGGTGCCGCCCATCTCGCCGACGGGGCGGTCGAGGACTTCGGCGGCCGCGTCCAGGCCCAGCGGGGTCAGCCCCCACAGTTTGTGGCCGTCGACGCTGTGGCCCTCGGAGTGGGTCAGGCCGTGCCGGGCGAGGTCGAGGCAGGCGTTGCGTACCGCCTTGTTGTCCTTGTGGCCCGGGCACATCAGGCGCCAGATCTGGTTGGCGCTGGCGACCTTGAGGACGCCGAGCGCGGCCAGGACGTGGCTGCGGATCGCCGCTGTCGATCCGTTCGGGTAGGTCTTCGAGCCGCCCACGGGCCGCACCCTCCCTCTTCTCCCGGCGCGGCCCGTGGCCGCGCGTGGCGGGCCCGGTGGCGCGGGGCCCGCCACCAGGCCGCGCCAAGCCTCACCCGATGATCTCGACGTCTCCCTCACCTCTACCACCCACCACAGACAACCAAGCGGGAGAGGTACGGAGAGAGAAGAGGGTTGTCGGGGCCGGTGGTCGGGCCTGGTCAAGGGGCGTGAGCTGCGAAAACAGTGCGCAGCAGGATGCCGGTGCCGGTAGGGGAGATGGCAGGGGGGCCGGTAGGGCGCCTGGCGGGTGCTGCGGTAGGCGCCGCGGGCGCGGCTGGTGGCTCAGCTCACGCTGCGCAGGCTCTCCCGCAGATACTCGTGCACAAGCTCCAGGCGCTGGCTGACCTCGGGCTGGAGTGGGCGACGGCATAGCGGCCGTCAGGGACCGCGCGAGGGGCCATGCCGGAGTCGGCGTGGCCCCTCGCGCTGTGTCAGGCGCCGGCCCGGCCCTCTTCGAGCGGGCGATCAGCGCGTCGCGCAGGATGCCGTCGGACGCGCGCGCCATGCGCAGCAGTTCACGGATCACCTCGGCCTTGTCCCAGCGGACGCCGGTCTGGACCCTCAGATCCAGGAGCCATTGGTCAATCTCGTGGGACTCGCTCGGGTCGAGACTGTCGTCGGGATGGCGCCTTCCGCCTTCGGAGCTGGCCGGGGAGCGATGTCGTACGTCGTCATGCCAGCCCAACGAGGCAGCCGTGCGATAGGACGTGCAGCACCGTCCGGGCTGTGTAGACGCGCCTGGCGTCAGCCGTGTCCGCGGGGAACAAGGCGCAGGTGGGCCGGTGGGCTGGGTGGTGCTTCGGGTTGCGGGGCGCGGGCCCAGCCGTGGGCGTGCATGGTCTCGATCTCCCAGTCCTCAAAGAGCTTGGCGAGCGCCTTCGGGTCGCGGTCGGGGTCGCGGTGCCACTGGATGAACGCGCGGGCGGCGGGGCGGTGGGCGTCGCAGGCTGGGCAGAGTTCCATCCAGACGCCGGTCATCAGCGGGCCGTGCCAGTGCAGCAGGAGTTCGGTGCCGCAGCGGGAGCAAGGCCGGGCCGGCTGTTCGTCTTCATCCCGCTCGGGGTGAAGACGGGCGAGTTCTTCGTCGGAAACGTTGTCGAGGCTGCCGTTGAGGTTGCCGATGCGGCAGAAGGAGCCGTCGGGGCGTACGAGGTAGCGCCAGGTGAATGACATGCAAGTCCCCCTTTCGGGGTGGAGCGTGACGCGAACGGCCACGATCCGCCCGCCTGTCGATCAGCGTCAAGAGGGTCGCACTGCAAGGGGTGCGGGGCTGAGCTCTTTCGATGTGCCTGTGCGGATTCTCGGTTCGCAGGCGCTGCTCTGCCACAGGATGGTCATGCAGGGCACGCCCGGAGGGCACAGCGTGGCTGACGTCATCGCCATGGGTGCCGAGTTGGGGAGGAAGCAGATGTCTACTGGAGTGGCTGTCGTGTGCGACACCGACAACTGCTTCGCCGTCTATCTGGCGGTGGAGACCGTTGACTTCGGTTTCCGGCAGCCGGTGATGACCTGCCCTGGCTGCGCGGACGGCCGGGGGCCGGTGCGTGAACGCGGGGACTGTCGGCGGTGCATGGGCCGCGTCGATTCGGAGTCCAGGTGCGTGTACTGCCTGCGCCAGGTGGAGCCCTTGCAGCCCGAGGCGTGACGGCGTCGTCCCGCCGTCGTTGAACAGCACGACTCCATACACCGGGCCCCGGGGATGTCTTCACTCCCCGGGGCCCGTGGTGTGTCCGGACGTGGGTCAGATCTCCCCTGCCGCCGTGGTGGTGACCCAGTCGGCGGCTTCGGCGTCGGTCATCACTGGAATGGTCATTGTGCGTCGGGGGATTGCGCGGAGGGCGGGAGCGCCAGGTCGAGGAGGGCTTTGAGGGTTTGGCGGTCGAGGCCGCTGTCGAGGTGGAGGGAGCGTCGTAGAAGGTCTCCGACGTCCTTGGGGTCGAGTCCGAAGCGCACACGAGCGTCCAGGCAGATCTCGCCGAAGAGTGCGGAGGCGAGTCGGGGCTCTCGCAGGATGTACCAGTCGATGAGGTGCACGACATCGCCCAGGATGTCGCCCAGGAGGACATCCTTGGAATCGTCGAGGTCTTCGGCATCACGGGCGAGTCCCCCGAGGACCGCTTCGACGATGGTGGTGCGCACGGCGGCGAGGGGGATAAAGCCGTCGGTACCGTCGTTGATGGCGACTGCGGGCCACCAGGCCAGGTGCGCTGCCTGCTCCTCGCGCCTCGTACTGCTGCCCCGGGTGAAGAGGCGGTTCTTCTTGGATTCCTCAGCGTCCTCGAGGCTGTCGGCGATGATCTTCGTGAGGCGGTTGTGGTCCTCGACTAATCCACGGGGCTGCTCGGTGCCGAATGCCGTCGTGGCGGACAACAGCTTCTCCGGGCCGTGAGTCCGGCGGTACTGCTCGGCCCAGTCACGGGCGACCGGTCGGGACCACCGCGGCCCCTCGGCCGTCTCGGCCTGGGGCGGGGGCAGGTCCTTCCGCCCGTGCTTAGGATGCGGCAGGTCCTCCAGCTCCAGTTCGGCGATCTGCGCCAGGCCGGCGCGGTCGACGAAACTGGCCGGGTCGAGTTCCGGTGCCTGGAGATCGACGGTGCACTGATCGAGCGGCAGGGAACCGGGTTCGCGGTGGGAGGCCCACAGGGCGAGATGCTCACGCCAGTGCGGCAGCGGTCCCTCCGGGGCCTTGAAGTCGGCGATCTTCACAACCCGCGCGGCGTGTGACGTCGCCGGGCGGGCCAGGACGTCGATGGCCGTGACGGTGACGGCGTCCGCCACCGGCCGCGCATCGTACCCCTCGTAGGCGTGGTCCACGACCTGCTGGGGCCGGTACCAGCGGGTTCCGTCCCACCAGTAGCCGCCATGCCGGTACAGGAACCCGTTGTTCCCGTGCATCCACTCGTGGTGCAGGCCGCTCATGTCTTTGTCGCGGATCAGGAGAACGGTCCGCCCATGGTCGGGGTGCTGATGGACCGCCCAGGCGTAGTCACGGTTCTTCGTCTCGGTGGTGAACGCCACCCATCCCCCACCGGGCAGTCGGTCCGTGCGCCCCCACAGCCCCTCACCCTGATTACGGCCCGTCCGCTCGATCGCGTCAGGATTGTCCAGGAGCAGCCGCTCGTCGTTGATGAACGGCAAGCCGGGAACCGGGTGATCGGTGTGTAACCCGTTGGCAACCGGTTGGATCACGCTCATGAAAGTGCCTTCCTTCTGCGGTTCTCGGGCCACCAGGGCGGATCGCACCCTGGCACGCCTGCTCCACCCCGCGGCATCGACCTCCGCCCTCAGCACCACTCGTATTGTCGGAATGCCGCTGGTAGGGGGCCGCGCCGCCTGCTGATCCGATTCTGACGGCATCACCCGAACGCGTCCGATGAATCACCGAACCCGGCACGCGTTCCATCGGCCTGGGGCCGCTATCCGCGGGAGGTCGTCATGACTGGTCTCCATGGAGGTGCGAGGTACCCAGTACGCCTGCCCCGCACCGGCACGGCAAGACGCCCTCAGCGCGACGCGAAGATCACACGCAGTGTAAGGAAGGGCTCCTCACCGACCACCGTCGGCGAAGAGCCCAAGCGGCTTCCCCCCACCCCCCTGCTGAGTCGCCCTCACATCCCGGCTCACACTCGCTCTGTACAACCACGTCCGCGTCGATCGGGGCCGCCGTCAGGCGGCCCCGTGGGGTCATCGCCTCCAGGAGCCCTGGGGGTCGCGTTCGGGCATGCGGCTGGGGTGGGCGAGTCGGCCGGTCGCCGCCTGGGCGAGCCAGTCGGCCCACCGGCTGATGAACTCGTCCAGGTCCCCGATGACAAGCGGGGTGAAGGGCCAAGCCACCTGGTGCATCATCATCCCCGGGCTGACGGCGGCGCGGGATTCATGGTGAGGGTCGAACGCGAAGGGCTCCATGGTTCTGCTGGTGGCGCGCAGCGGGGTGTCCATGAAGGCGGTCTCGAACCACTGGTACTGGTTCTTCGTCTGCGCGTCGGCGTACCAGAGGGAGTGGCTGCGCCCCTCGTACCCGTGGTAGTTGGCGGGGACCTTCAAGGAGAGAGTCGCGGACGCGATGACGTCGAACGGCGCCGGTGTCGAGGTGGTGCTCCAGACCTCGGGGGCAGTTTCCCTCGGTCCGGACAGGGTCAGCTGGGCATCGTTGATCCGGACGGTCCATCCTCCCTGGTTGCCCTTGCGGACCTCCGCGCTCGGGGCGGCGGTGGTGAGGGTCGTGAGGACGGCGTCGGCGATGAAGGAGAAGGAGGTCGTGGCGGCATCGAGCAGGGCCTTGCGACGGTCGGCCTCGGTGGCGTGTGCCGAAGCCCGGCGGTCAGCTTCGGCTTGGCGCGCGACCGCGCCCTGGTTGGCCTGCGCGAGTGCGGCCAGCCCGCCGGAGAGCGGGGCCGTGGGGATCTGCCCCAGCCGGGCGAGCACGTTGCCAGCGGCCGGGCGGCCCTGCGGGGCCCGGAAGAGGCACTCGGTGATCAGCGCCGCCAGAAGCGGCGGAGCGGTGGTGAGGGGCGGCAGGACTCCGTGCAGGTGCTGGTCGTGGTAGTCGTGCTCGTACGGCCCCATGAAGGGCGGTGTGCCCTCCAAGAGCTCGTATGCCAGAACGCCCAGGGCGTAGATGTCGCTGGCGCTGGTGGCCCGCTGGTTGTTCCAAGCGTTCGGGGGCCATGTACGCGAAGGTGCCGTGGAGCTTGAAGGTGTGCTTCACGGTGGTGGCTTCGGCGTAGCGGGCGATTCCGAAGTCGGCCAGGCACCAGCGGCCACCGAGCAGCAGGATGTTCTCCGGCTTGAGGTCGCGGTGGACGATCTTGCAGTCTTTGAGGTCGGCGAGTGCTTCAGCGACGTCGAACAGGATGGCGACCGCCTCGTTGAGTGGCAGCTGGTTGTGCTCCTGGATGTGGTCGCGCAGCGACTTCTCGGCACGGGGCATCACCAGTACCCACTGGCCTTCGTGCTCGCCGCTGTCGATGACCGGCACCACGTTGCGGACGCCGTCCAAATCAATGAAGAGCATCTCGCGCTCGGTGCCCGGCGCTTTGGGTACGAGCTTCACCGCCGCCCTCTCGCCGGCGGTGTCCTCCGCCTCGAACACGGCGCCGAAGCCACCACCCCCGATGCGGGCGCCGACGGCCCACTCCTTGTTCAGTGCCAGTCTCATGTGCGCCTTGTCTCCATCGTCAACTGCTGTCCCGTGAGGGTGGTTTCGCCCCGCTTCTATCCTCCCAGGGACCACTGACAGTGGTGTGTCCGTGCTGTCCCGCGCGCCCGAGCCGGGCCCGGGTGTGTGGTTCCCTGGACCCGTGGCGTGTCCAGGCTGGTTCAGATCTCTCCGACTGCTGTGGTGGTGAGCCAGTCGGCGGCTTCGGCGTCGGTCATCACACCTGAGCCGGGTGGGCGTCGCCGTCCTGGACGACGTGGACGCGGCCCGGGAGCGGGCTGCTATCGGGGGCGGGGCCGTCTATCAGGGCGAGCCGCTGCCACATACCGGCGCTGAACCGGGCGAGGATGGCGGTGGCGAACTGCTCGCGGGCGCCGGGGGCGTCGGGCCGCGCGTCCCTCGTACAGGACGTCCTCGAGGGCGGCGATGGCCGGGGATTTCTTGAGGCCGTCCTTCTGCCGGAACGTCGAAGCAGCCTCGGCTGATCTGTCAGGATTCACCAGTACCCACAGCAACGAGAGGGGCGGCTCCTGATGGCACGTGGCACCTACGGCACTCCGATGACCACATTCCGCGCCCCGCGGCGCCGACCGGATCCACGCCGCAAGGGCCGCTGTCCCAAGTGTCAGGCGATGCAGGGCGAACGCTGCTTCGACAGGCCGCGCAACGGCGTCCATCCGGAGCGACTCAAGGCCAACGGCATCGATCCGAAGGACCTTCCTCCGCTGCGCGGCCCCGCTGACAGCAAGAAGCGCAGAAGCAACAGCGCCCTTCGTACGGCGCAGCCCGTACAACGACGCGCGCCGCGCGCCACGGACAGCACCGGTGGGCTGCCGGTTGTGCGGGCCCCTCGCAAACCGAAGCCGACCGACCTGTAACCCCGGGATGTCCGGAGCGGGGTCTCACTCTTCTGGGTCGCCTGGCAGCTGCTCTGCCCGGTGGACCGCGCCGGCCCGGACCCGCCGCGCTCACCATGCCTTCGGCAACGCGTCCAGAGGGCAGCGTTCCTCGCCCGCGTGGCGGCCGGCCACGCGCCACACCGGCTCATCGGGCCCGTGCTGGGTCAGCTGCGCCAGCGTCGTGGTTGCCACAGTGATCCGGTCGACGCGCACGCTGAGGGCGTGCCGGGCGCGCTGATGGAAGGCCGCTTCCCTGGTGGCCGGGGCCGCGCGGCGCGGGGCGGGGGCGAAGTCGAAGGGACGATCGAGGGACGGACCGCTGTAGGTCTCCTGCCAATGGGGGCGCGGGGGGCGGGCGGCGTTGCCGCGTCCGGTCGCCGGTGCGTTGCGGTAGGCGTCGTAGCGCTCCAGCTTGGCGACCAGGCGGGCGTAGGACATCGTGCGGTCGATCTCAACGAACGCGCTCTGGCCGTTCGCCAGGAGGACGACGGCGTCAGGGACCAGAGAGCCGGCCGGGGTGGGGTGGGCGACCTCGAGGCGCCAGTCCTTGTGTTCGGCCGCCTGCGCCTGGTGGAAGGCGACGACGGTGTCGACCAGGGCGAGGCCGTGCTCGCGCAGGCCCGTCTTCGCGGCCGCGCGCTGCCCGGTGGTCCGTCCGGACGTCGGCGGGAGGGCACCGGATGCGGCGGCTTCAGCGAGACCGGCGGGGGTGCAGTACCAGTAACTGTGCTGGGCGCGGTGGGCCCGGCCGACCAGGGCATCGGCGCGCAGGTTACGCAGCGCGCGGCGTACGTAGTCGGTGCCCTGCTGGTCCGGCAGCAGCAGTGCCTTGAGCTGGTGGGGCGTGGCCAGGCGCAGCTGGGCGAGAGCCAGGAGGACCTCACCGCGGATCTCGGCGCCGGCCCGGGCAGCACGCTTTTGCGGCCGGGACGCTATCTCCTGGGAGTTACTGATAGAGGAGATAGAGGAGTTGCAACCGGCCGGGGTCGCTCGAGAAGGGGTCTGATCAGCGACAACCGCCAGGCGGCGGCTGGAAGCTACAGGGCTGGGAGCGGGGCTCGCCGTGTGGCTCGCCGCGGGGCCGGCTGTCGCATCGGTGCCCGCCGGGGTCGGCGGCGTCGGCTGGGTCGGCGGAACGGGGGCGGTGGTCATCGCGTCCTCGGATCTCCCCGGCCGCATGGGGCCGGATCGGTGACAGGTCTGGCCCGCACACACAAGGACGTGCGAGCCGGGCCCACCGTGAGGAAGCACCCCTTGTCCGCGGCCTGTTCGCCTAGAGGCGCGATGTCCGTTATGACCCTTGACCACCCCTTGACCGGACGATTTGTCCGTGGCCGATGCCACACCGCCGCGCGGGGAGTTCAGCAGGCGGGGCGGGTGCTGGAAACCGAGGCGCCACGCTGCCAGTCCGAGGGCTTGCGGGAACGGAACGCCTCGCCGCTGTCGATCCGGGCCTTGTTACGTGCGAACTCCCACTCGGCTGGTGTCCACTCCCACCCGGTGGAACGCACCGCGATGCCAGAGTTCGCGGCATCGTCCGCACCACGCATCGCCCCTACGCACGGTGATGATGCACGGTGCACCGGGAGTGAGAGATCTTTCCCTCCGCCCCGTGCATCGGGTGCCCGGCGCGGGCCGTCTCCGCAGTGGTAGCGGACGTGGTCAAGGGGAAACGTCGAAAGATCGCGGGAAACTCGTGGCTGGACAAGGGTTGCTTTCCGCCCGATGGACTGGGTGGAATCCGCGGCGGCACGCCTGGTCAAGGGGGTGCATCGAGTGCACCGCATCCGATTCGCCGTCACCCTCCGTATGCACAACCGGTGCAGCGGGCGAGAGTGGCGGCCACTCCCGCCCGCATCGTGCGCGCACCGGGGCGGTGGGCGAAAGTGCGCGGCATCGAGTGCGCGGCATCGTCTGCGCGCGAACTGGTGCGCCCGATGCACCGCACCGAGCGCACCGGATGCCGGGATGCCCTGCACTCCCCCACCGCACCAGTGCACCCGCAGCGGAGTCCACCCGATGGGCACCATCGTGGTCTCCACTCTCCGCGTGGAGACCACTCCCCACCCAGCCGCCGGCCCGCGCCCGGGCGCGCGGTGGAATCCACCGTGCCCACTCATCCACAGCGGCGGCCCCGCACGGAGCGCCACAGGTTCGGCCGGCCGCCGGGGTACTGCCATGAGCGGGAGCGGCGCCGGACGGGCGGCGGCTTCGACGACCGGTACAGCGCCGCGCGCAGCCGGGACGCGTCGGCGAGCTGCTCCAGGCGCTCGCGTTGCTCCGGCGAGAGGTGCGGCGGGGTCGGGTGGACCATCGGGGCCTCCGTGCTTCGGTGGGTTCGCTCCCTTACACCCTCGCTTGCTGCGTCGCCTGCGGGGGCGCTCGCGCGGCCACGTCCCAACAGGCGCTCCAGCGACTTCGCCCGTCGTCCCGGGAGACGGGCACGAGGGCTCCAGTGCCCTTGAGGATGGGAACGCGCCGGCGCCCACGGACATCTGGTCCGTGGGCGCCGACGCGGTCAGCGGTCGGCGGTCAGCTCGCCATCATGGCCTTGAGGTCACTGAGCGACAGCTCGTTCGTGCCACAGGCCGCCGCCTTGCTCTGCGTCCAGGCAACGAGCGCCCGGTGCGCATCCTCGTACGGGGCGCCGGCGGTCGTGTGCTGCCCGTCGGTGGTGGCGACCTGGGTGAGGTAGGCGGCCAGGGCGTGCGGGCCGCCGCCGTTGTACCCGAACCCGTAGCCCAGGGCGTTCCTCTGCGGGAGGAATGACAGAACGCCCTTGTCCGTCCGGGCCCAGAACAGACCGCGGCCGGTGTAGAAGTGGCTGAAGACGTCGTCCGGGCGCAGTTCGAGCGGGGCGTACGTCGTGTAGCTCCACTGGTCGATGCCGCCGGTGCCCGCGTGCTTGAAGTGCTTGCCCACGACGGGCAGCCCGAACTCGGCGTCGTAGAAGGTCCGGCGGCACATGCAGCCCGATCCGTCGATGGCCGAGGGGCTGGCCTTGTCCTCCGTGACGCACGGATGGAACAGGGCCGGGATCTTCGCCGGTTCCACGAGGGTGCAGTGCATCGCGTTCGGCTCGCAGCGCACCAGCCTGCCCAGCCACTCCTGGAAGTGAGGCGTTACGGTCTGGGATGCCTCGATGTCCAGCACTGCGTTCAGCGACGACGAGGCGACGCCGCGCTGGGGCTCGGTGTAGAGGACGAAGTTCAGGTAGCCCTTCGTCGGATCGGTCAGGTTCAGATCGCGGGCCTCGTAGGGCAACGTGGCGCTCCAATGCGGGTGCCTGGCGGCCGGGGCGCGGCCGCGGGAACGGTGAGGGTCAGCCGACGCGGTGTTGCGGACGCAGAGTCAGACCGTCCTGCAGGAACTGCTCGGCGTCGTCCGGGCCGAGTCCGAGGGCGCGGCAGACGGCGAGCCTTTCGTCGTCACGGTTGAAGGCGAGCAGGATCTTGCGGCTGGCAGGGTCGGTCATGGTGCGGCGGGCGGTTCGACGGTGTGGGCGACGTAGCCGGTGGTGCCGTCTTCGACGATGTCCCGGCGTGTGGTGTCGTCCCAGACGTTCAGCTGGAGGTTGGCTCCCTCGGTGGAGCAGTCCTCCTTGGAGTCGGCCCCCAGGACGCACCGCCCGAGCATCGCGGCGTGGGCGCGGCGCTGGAGGTAGACGACCTTCTCCAGAACTTCTACGGCGTGCTTTTCCAGGTTCTCCTGGACCATCTCTCGGGGCCTGATCGCGACCTCGGGGTCGGAGCACTTCGCCCGGATGTGGAGCGCCGACAGCTCCTTGGCGAGGTCGTCAGCCATGCTGAGCAGGCTCACGAGGTTCACGTCGCCGCGTTGGCGGGGCGGGGGCAGTCCGTCGGGGTAGCTGTCCAGCGGTTCCAGCGGTTCGTGCAGGTCGGTCAAGGGTCCTCCCATGCCGGGTGCCAACGCCCCCGATTCTCAATCCGGCTCCCCGAGGCTCGCGGGGGAAGTCGCAGATCGGCCACGCCCTGGCCGGTTGCCATCCCTCACCGGTCACGGCCCGCTCCCCTGCCGTGGTCGGGCCGGTTCGTGTGGGGCTGCTGGTCGGCGGGCTTGACCACATCGGCCGGCTGCTCGGGCTTCGGCCGGCCCTCGAAGGCGCGGCGGCGGGCATTGGCCGTGCGGGTGAAGGCGGCGAGCCGCTCCAGGTTCTCCGGTGTGCGCAGCCACGTCGCCGGATCGGTCGTGCGGCCCTCCAGGTACTCCTCGGGCATCGCGGCCTGCTGATGGGCCTGAACGGCGGCGGCCCGCTGCGTCGAGGTGAGCACGGCATCCCGACCCGGATGGTCGACGGCGTGCGGCGGGTCTGACGCCTGATCGTGGTGGTCTTCCGTGTGCGCGGCGGCCGACGCGGTCGCGGCCGGCGCGTCGTCCTGTGTGGCAGCGGGCGGAGTGCGGGCGGCACGGATCGCGTTCTGCACGGCGAGGCTGGCGACCCGGGCCCGCTCATACCGGCTCGACTCGCGGGGAGGCTTGCCGTCGGTGCCAGCGATCCACCAGCGATCGGGCTCATCGAAGTCGGCAGTATAGAAGAGCTGGTCGGCATCCGGGATCCGACGGCCGGGCTTCGGAACGGTGGACTGACGGCTGTGGGCGGACAGGGCACGGTCGGCGATGTAGTCGTCCAGGCCGCACGTGAACTCCTGGCCGCGCAGAGTCTCCAGCAGGTGCCGGCGGGCTTCGGCCAGGACATGGCGGCGGGCGAATTTCCCGCGGACGGTGGAGACGACCGCGGCGACGTCGACGGCGGCGATTACGGCATCGACGTGCGGATCCACCCGGGCCCGGATCGCCGCCCCCGCCGCGCGGCAGCGCTGAACGAGCCCGTCGACCATCTGCTTGCCGAACTTCAACAGCGCGGACGCCCGCCACCATGCGAGCAGCTGCTTCAACGGGCGCGGGGTCTTCTTCTCAGGGCGGGTGTCCTGCGCCGCCTGCCACCCGAGCCCGTGGCGGGCGCGCTCGCCGGGCAGCCGCCCGTGCTCTTGCGCGTACTTGTAGGTGAGGCCCTCCAGGACGTCCTCGATCCGCTGACGGCGGGTGGAGGACCAGTCGATGAGCTCGGAGTCGACACCGGCTACCTCCATCACGGGACGCAGGCCCGGCGTCACCTCCCTCGGCACCGTCGCCAGCCCCAGTTCCTCACACACCTCGGTCGTCATCGCGAGGGTGTAGAGCGTCCCGGTGGCCACCACATGCTGGTAGAGGCGGACCGTGTCCAGAGCGCCCCACACCGGCTCGCCGGTGTCGTCCACGCGCTGCACGCGGTTGGCAACTAGGCAGTGGTCATGCAGGAGCGGGAAGCCGTCCCGGTTGTCGAAGTGCCGGAACGCCGCGACGACCAAGGCTGGGGTCTTCGCGCGGCCGCGTCCCGAGGACCACCGGGTCTCCGCGACCTCATCCTCAAGCCAGCGCAGCGCCTTGGCGATGGCCCGCTCGTGCGCCCGCTCGATGATCCGGCGCGTCTTCTTGTCTCCCAGCGCCCACAGCACGATCAGGGACGCCTGCGGCCGGAAGGTGAAGTCGAGTGCGAGCAGCGGAGTCTGCCCGCGTGCCTCGATCTCTTCGATCGGCTGCCCGAGCACGGTGGCCAGTCGTGCCGTGGCCGGGTCGGCGCCGTCGTCGAGGAGGTCGCGCTCGATGCGGTCGGCGTCCGGGTGCCGGCCCTGCCCGAACAGCAGCTCCATCTGCCGCTCGGAGACCTCCGTTCCCTCGGTGAGCCCGAGCGCGGCCAGGCCGCGCCCCAACCACCTCCCGGGCGGGAGGCCGGCCATCTCCTGGGCTTCCTTCAGTGACTGGCCGACCGGACGGCGGCCGTCCCCGAACGCGACTCCGCGCACGTAGTACCGCCACGCATTACGTCTCTGAACCTTCGCGACACTGAGCATCCCCCCACAGGACACCGGTTCTGACCTGGGGAAAAGCGCGATCCCGCGAGGCGGGAGGGTTCACCGGAACTTCACGGTCGATCCCGCGCGGCGGGCGCCTGCGGCGACGCCGTGCCCGCCCGGCGGACACCACCGAGGCCATGCAAATACTGCGCGGCACCCAGTCACACACGCCTCACACGCCCCGAAAGCCGTCAGCAGACGACTCCACGGTCAACCAGTGCACATCTACGTACCGCTCCCCTACCCGACGGCCCAAGACGCCGCCCCCTGCACCACGTCACCCACTCCCTTCAACCCGAGCAAGACGCCACCGCCCCCGGCAACGCCGGGGGCTTCGTGCTTCCTGGAGGACCGACGTGCCAACCTACGAGGCCACACCCCGCTTCACCGCCGACCACCACCGCCTCACCCCCGAGCAGCGCCACCGCTTCCGGCAGGCCGTCACCGCCTTCGTCGACGACCTGCGCACCGGGACCTTCCGCACCGGGCTCCGTATCAAGGGCGTCCGCTCCTCACCCGGCGTCTACGAGCTCACCTGGGCACCGGACGGGCGCGCGACATGGTCCTACGGCCAGGAGCGGATCCCCGGTTCCCGTCACGTCGTGTGGCGCCGGATCGGCACTCACGCCATCCTCACCAGCCCCTGAGCGACGGCCGGCCGTCTTGCGGGCTGATGGACCGGGTTTCGGTAGCGTGCGGCTGTGGAGGACTGGGAGCAGCGGCACCGGGCGTTGTATGGAGAAAGCGCGTGGCGTCGGGTCCTGCGGGGTACGTGGGTGCTGACGGCCTGGAGGATTGGCTACGACCGCAGCATGCCGCCGCAAGACCGTGGCAGCGCCGCGCAGATCGCGCGGGAGCGCACGTGGCTGCCTGCTGCGAAACTGCTGGCGCTGGCGCTGTGGCGGGCCGGCCGGGACGCCGACGCGTTGGTGGACGATGTTCCCCTCGACCGCGCGTTGTGGTGGCTCGGAGGCGCCCGTCACGGCGAGCTCCACACGGCCCCGTATCCGGCCGATGAGACCGCCGGCGTCGTCAACTGGTCGCAGCTGGCCCAGCGTGAGGGCGTGCTGCTGGATCCCGCCCGCGATGTCGTCCAGGCTCAGGTCCTGGCGGCCGTGGCAGATGATCGGCTCCTGGGCGAGACCTGGGACGGCACCGGGCGGCCACCGGTGCTGTTCGGTGACCGGGTGCGGGCGCTGGAGACGACCGGTCTGCCGGAGGGGGCTCCGCCCTGGAAGCTGTCGGTCGACTACGCCCACACCCGCATCCGCGAGGCCAACCGTGGCCTCGGCCGCCGATGGGCGCCCCGGCCGGAGGAACGCTGGGCCGCGCGCACCCTGCACCAGACCCTCACCGCACTCCCCGACATGCCCGACCTGCGCGCGCCCGTGGAGGCCGCCGCCTTGCTGTGGGTCCAGCGCGCCCGCCACCTCATCGATGTCTCCACCACCATCCGCACGGTCCAGGACGAGCACCCCGACACACTCCATCTCCGCTCGGACGCGCGCCCCTACGGCTGGGCCCTCCAGGCCACCGACGTGGCGCTGCGCGACATCGGGACACCCGCCCACGATCTCGAATGGCAATGGGCACGCCGACCGAACGAGCAGAGCATCGCCGCTTGGGAGCGCCAGCACTTCCCCCGCCCACTCCGCGCTCACGTCCAGGTCCTCGAAGACCTCCTCGCCGCCCTCACCGAGCTCACGCACGCCGTCTTCCACACGCAGGAACTCTGAGCGGCCAGCCAGTGGAGAGCCACCTTCGATGAGGAAAGACGTTCTCATCACCGTCGGCTTGGCCTGCTGTGGTCAACCGTCCAGTCAGCGTTGGCCAGCCCCGGTTTGACCTACGTGCCCTGCCAGGGCGCGTAGGTGTGCCAGGGGGCGCCCACGACACCTCACGCACACTGCGTCGGCCGTCACCGCTTGAGCTGAGCATTCTTCTCCGGGTTCGCGCGGCAGTCCGTCGACGCGCTCTGTTAAGACGTCTTCTCGCAGGCGTAGACCTCGCGAAGGTACTCGTGCACTGCTTGTTGTGGCACTCGGAAGGATCGTCCGACCCGGATCGCCGGAAGGTGGCCACTGTGTACTAGCCGGTAGACCGTCATCTTCGACACGCGCAGCATGGACGCGGTCTCTGCCACGGTGAGGAACGCAACATCGGCCAGCGGCCGTTCGCTCGTGCGCGCCGCCTGGAGGCTTGAAGCCGGTGAGGGGGACGGTGCCTCCGGAACGGATTCGGCAGCCTCTTGCTCAACTTCCTCTGCCATCCAGTCCAGCAGTTGCTGTCGGCGGTCCGCTCGGTCGGCTGCGTCGTCGGCCGTGACGTAGCTCTCTGTCTGCTGCAAAAGGGATCCCACAGTGATCGGCTGTGCGGCCGTAGGTCCGTCGTCGTTGCGGTTCATGCGCCTACCCCCTCGTGTGCGTCAGGAGAGTCGTCGTCCAGCCGAGCGTTCAGGTAGGGACCTACCTGTCGGTGAATGATCTCGCGTGCGAGGCTCAGATGCTTGCGTACACCGGATGGGCTGATACCGAGAATCACGGCGATCTGCGACGACGTGTGCCCATCAATCCAGTACAGCCAGGCGACCTGGTGCCGCACGGGCGGTAGCGCGCGCAGCACTTCCCAGCAACGGGCAAGAGCGTCGCGCGACACGACGACGTCCGCAGGATCGGCCTCCGTGCGCTCATGGTGGCGTAAGAGTTGGCCTTGCAGGTCGCGCAGCCGACGCTCCCGCCGGATTTCGTCAATCCACTTGTTGCGGCATGTGGTGCGCAGCCAGGCTCGCTGTCCTGCGGGCGGGCGCTGGCCGACGGTTTCCCAATCGAGGGCTGCGGCCATGAACGTCTGCTGCACCAGGTCCTTGGCGGCTTGTTCACGGCCCCCGGTCATCATCACGGCAAAGTTCAGGAGGGGTGGCTCCTCGTTGTCGAACAGTTCGGCCACCTGATCAGCTATGTTCTTTGAGATACGACGTTGTTTCACTCGCCTCCCCCGTCCTCGCGTGATGCGGAGGGCATGGTGGCTGGCCTCTCCTCGTCATGGTGAGGCCGCATACCGACGTGCACCTGCATCGCGGGGCCTCCCCGGCCTTCGTCTTGTACGAGCACCGTGCCCGGCGGCGCTTTCACCACCAGCGCCACCAAGGTGGCCCTGCGCTGCCATTCAGCCAGCAGGCCGCCCGCCGCTACAAGGACGGCGACCAGACACATCACGGCCCAGGACGCGGGCTGCAGCGCCACCGGCCACACCCAACTACCCAAGCCCATCAAGCTTCGCCAGAAGACCTTCACGCCTATGAGTCGAACGGCCCCCTGGAAACGCTGCCTCGTTCCCGCAAAAAGGTTCTCGCTTCTTCAGAGCGTCGGTCCCAGCATCTGTCGCCTTCCCCGGCGACGCAGCCGGATGAGCGCCGTACTCGTTCGTGTGATGGCGGCCCGGTGTGGCCGGCTGCTGGGCTACCGTGCCGGTTATGAGCGAGCCTTTCGCCCGGGGCGAGGACCATCCGGCGTGCGGGATCTGCCCGTCGAAGCGGCTGCCGCGAGAGGCGTTCGTGGTCTACGACCGGCCGTCTTGGGAGTGCCCGTTCGATTCGGCTGACGGCTTCCGGTACACCGCCGACGGAACTCCGGCCTGCGTGCATCCGCACAAGGTGGGGCTGGAGCCGGACAGGATCGCGCCCCCGCCGAAAGAGACCCCAGCCCCTGAGCCGACGGTTACGCCGCGGCGGCGGAGAGGATGGCTGCCTTCCTTCCTCGCTCGGTGACGCCGATCCCGGCGTAGACGACATCGAGGACCTGGCGGCGCCGCTCGGTCTCTTCGGCGTCGATCCAGAACCGGTCGGCTACCGGGCCGAAGGCCGCGCGGTAGCACTGGTGGGTGAAGTCGCCGTGGGTCCAGGTGCCGCCGGCCATACCGTCCTCCATGTCCGTCGCGTGGACGAAGAGGATGCCGGTGCGGGCCTGGATGCGTGACATGAGCGTGAACTGGGCGCACAGGGCGTGGCTCATGACGTCGACGGGGACTGGGAGCGGGAGCTCGGCGCGTTTCTCGTCAAAGCCTGTGAGCTCATACATGGCGGACTTCAGTGCCATGGCGCGCATGGTCTCGGTGAACAGCGCGGGCGCGTCGGCGACGGCGTCGTAGTCGAGGATGATCGGGTAGCCGTAGAAGTCGTCCCAGTCGCTGCTGTACTTCGCGCATCCCTCCCACAGCCGCCCGAATTCCGGGTCGGCCTTCCAGGTGTCGAGGATCTGCCGGGCCCGGGTCGCCACGGCGGCGGGCTCGATGACCGTGCTCATGGTGGTGCCCCTTCTCTCGTATCGGATCGCGTGCCGCCCGGCCCAGTGAGCCGGGATGTGCCGGGCCGTGCACCCGGGGGCCGTGTTCACGCCCGGGTGTGCGGCAGTTCAGGCGGAGGCCGGTGAGGCCTCTGCGAGGCGGTCGAGTCGCTCGTACAGCGCGCGCACCATCCGGGCACGGCCCTGCACACACCCGGCTGTTCCCTCCTGCGGGGCGGACAGCAGCTGCTCGGCCTCGGCAAGGACGACCTCGGCGAGGACCCGCCGGCCGTCGTCTTCCGGCAGCCGGTGGGCATGACGCTGGACGTCGGCTGCGACCGCCCGGGCGTGCCCGGTCAGCTGGAGCGCGATCTGCTCGTAGTCGCGCGGTGCGAGGCGCGGGTCCCGCCGAGCGAGCACGGCCATGATGAGTGCCTCGTGGGGGGCGCGGTCGAAGGGAAGCTCCGCCTCGATCATCCCGTCGGGGTCGTACAGGACCGTATGCGTGTTGGTCGCGGGGGGCTTCGGTGTGTGATCGTCGCTGCTCGCCGTGTCGTCCTGGGGCCGTCGGCCGTGACTATCCGGTGCGGGGTCGGCGGTGTTGCTCGTGCGCGTACGCATGGGGCCGCCTCTTCCGCTGCTGGTGGTGGGTGGCGTCGGTGTCTTTCGACACTACGGAGGCCGCGGGAGGGCTCTCAATGAAATTGCGGATGATTGCGCGGGTTCACTCCAGCGCGTCAATCGCGGACCGGATCAGGGCGCGGGCGGCATCGCCGCGGACGGCCAGCTTCGCCAGACCCGTGAACGCCCGTACGTAGTCGGAGATCTCGCGGGGCTGGCGGACGTTGATAACTGCGGTGAGGGTTTCGACCACGGTGTGCTGGTTGTCGTAGAGGTAGAAGGCCTCCAGCGGCCACACGGTCCGCGGGGCGCCAAGGGGGATAACGCCCAGGGACACCGACGGCAGCGGCATGACGGTGAGCAGGTGGTTCAGCTGGCCGGCCATCGTCTGGATGGTTCCGATCCGGGAGCGCAGGACCCACTCTTCGATCAGGACGACGAAGTGGTGCCCGCCTTCGTAGAGGAAGCGGCTGCGGGCCAGGCGGGCGGCGACCGCCTCGGTGATGTCGTCGGGGGTGCCCTGGAAGTCGGTGATGGCGCGCATCAGGGCCTCGGCATAGGCGACGGTCTGGAAGAAGCCGGGGATCACGTTGGAGGTGTAGGCCCTGCACAACTTGGCCGCGGCGTTCCGGGCGAAGACATCCTGCTGGACGCGGCGCATGCCCGCCTGGTGCAGGCGCCTCCACTCCATGTACATCGAGTCGACGGCGCGGTTGGTGGCGATGAGGTCGTCGGCCTGGTCCTCGGCCCCGCACGCGGTACACCAGGCGCGGATGTCGGCGTCGGAGGGCGCGGCTTTCGCGTGCAGGATGCGGGAGGTCTTGGCGGGGTTCCAGCCGCAGCGGGTGGACAGCTCACGCCCGTTGATGTGGGCGTCCCGGATCAGATGGGCCAGGCGAAGGGCGAGTGCTTGGCGGGCGGCCTGGGCGCTGGATGAGGGGGAAGCGGGCATGAGCTGTCGGTGCCGTGGTCAGACGGTGTATTTCTCGTGGGGGATAGCGCGCTCCCACACCTTCTCGAACGCGGCTGCACACAGGGCAGCGACGGCCGGGTCGTCGGTGCGTTCCTTGCCCGGGTGTGCCCAGTCGCCTGTGCCGGTGAAGTGGTGGAACTGCACGATCCGCCCGTCCAGGAGCCAGAAGTCGTTGCCAGGCAGGGCGATGTCGGATGCGTGTCGGCGGGGAAGCCAGCGGACGTCCTCGCCGGCCTGGAGGTTCACGGGGGTGATGGCGTGCTCGTAGCGGATGTAATCGGTGACCGGCTCGGAGACGATCCTCGCGCGGCGCATCACCACCCCGCGGGTGACCGCGTCGGTGACCAGTGGCACCCACTGCGGCCAGAACGAGCGGGACGGATCGGTGTCGGCGACGCCGGTGCGCAGGAATTCCTCGAAGTCTTCCTGCTCGTCGCCCACCGCGTAGGAGTCGCGCATCTCCAGATGGACGGCGCTGTGCCGGGTTGCGGCCAGCAGTTCAGCGAAGGTGGCGGTGTTCAGCGACATTGCACGCCTCCCTCAGGATCGGCACCATGTGGGCCGGGATACGGATCACCCGCTCATGTGCGGGAATCCCTGGCCGGTGCCCGGGCACCCACTCAGTGGTAGCGACAGCGTTGAGGAGGTCGGTGGCCTCCTCACCCTGCAGGATCAGATCGGCGGTCTCCTCCTCCACCCATACGGTCGGTGATCCCTCGCCACCGGTGTTCGGGTCCATCCCGACGAACCGTAACGTCATCGCGGCCTCCCCTGCCGAGTCGATTGCGCACAGTTGCAGACGACCGTCCCGCGCACCGAGGCCAGCGGTCAAGGCCCCGAACGATGGATCAGGCGGTCCTTTCACATGAAGCTCGGCCCGCCGGTACGGCGATCAAGTTGGTCCCGAATGTTTGGTGTGAACTGAAGCTGCGCTCCTTCGCTCCTGTCGACGACGCCTCGTCTCCGTCCGTCACCAGGCGCTCGGTGATGCACACGTTCCCGTCCGGGAGCCAGCCCCCTCTTCCAGAGTCTCGAGGACGTGCTTGCGTCCTGTCTGACCTGGGAGATGTCACAACTTAGGCCCTCCAAGCCACTGTTGCGGCGTAGTGATGACCGCTCGTCAGGCGCGGTCGGGTGGCATGAGAGGGGACTCTTAGTGGATCCGGTGTTGGTGGGGGCGGTGGCGTCCGTTCTCGTCAGCTTGGTGAGCGGTGCGGTGAAGTTCGCTCATCGGTGGCTGGAGAAACAGGTGGAGCTGGCGCGTATCGCGGATGCGGGGCTGACGGAGCGGGTTCGCTCTGCGACGCTCGGCGGAGCGATACATGAGTCCGCAGAAGGCCGCACCGTGTGGGCTGCCGCGGCGTCTTCCCAGATCGGGGGTGGCTGCGGTGGAGGATGCTGTCAACGCTGAGGTGAGCGTGGCTGAACCGCTGGATACCCGCGCGGTTGCTCTCCCGGGCAAAGTCCTCGCGGAAGAGCTGCACGAGGACCAGTTCCCCGCTCTGGTTCGCTTCCTTCTGCTGCAGGGAGCGTCCTGGCCAGAGGCACAAGATGCTGCGCAGGATGCCTTCACCCAGATGTGCGCCCCCGGTTTGTCAATCTCCTACCCAAAGGCGTGGCTGCGGACGGTGGCAACGCGATCGTGGCTGCGTCAGCAGGTCAAACCGGAGGATGCGTGCGCAGAGCCGCCCGAGCCCTCAGGGGTTTTGCGCTGGCAGACGCCCGCCCATGCGGTGGAAGTCGGTGAGGAAGAGCGCCAGGTCATCGCTCTGCTGCTGCAGTTGCCGGCCAAGCAGCGGGCGGCTTTGGCCTGGCACCTCGACGGGTTCACCACCGAGGAGAGCGCTCGTGCGATGGGGACCTCGCAGGCTGCAGTCCGCCAGAACCTCTCCAGGGCGCGAGCCGCGTTGAAGGCGGGGCTCGCCCTGGAGGGTGGCCACGCCCACACAGAGCGGAGGGGAGAATGATGAGGGACAACTGGCCCGTGCACGCGGCGGATGGGAGCGCCTTCAATACGCTCGATGCACTGCTGGCTTCCGCGCATGCGCAGCTCGGCATCGCCGTGCACGACCGGCTTATGGCGCAGGGAGGCGTGCCCGAGCTGCGTGACCCCGACTTGGCGCTGGACCGGCTGCTGGCATCTGCCCACCGTGCTGCGGGGCGTGCGGTCTCTGCCCGGCTGGTGTCCGAGAGGCATGGCGAGCCGGCGGAGAAGAGCGGTCAGGGAGCTCCGCGTGCTGACAGCGGGTCGCTGGGCGACTGCCCGGCGCCGGTGAGGCTGAAGTATCGCCGCGATGCGATGCGTATCGCCCGTGAGTACTGGCCCAGGGATCTGGTGGACGCGCTGCAGACCATGTTGTGCCTTGTGCAGGAACTGATCGAGATGCTTGATGTATCACCGCACCCTGCTGGCCAAGCGCGCGAAGTAGTTGAGCAGCTCGATGCGAGGTTCGCGGACGTGCTTTTGCTGCCTGCGCCCCGACGGCGCCCCGCAGTGCTGACGGGGACCGACTATCTCGCAGCAGTCGAGGTTCGTCTCGCTGGCCCGGCAGAGCGGCTGTTCTACGATGTGGAACGAGCGCGCCAGGTGGTTGATGAAGAGTTCGCTCCTTTGCTCATCCCGGTCGGCGGTGCTGGGTCCGGGTTCCTTCCGGGAGCTGGAGCAGTCGCCCAAGATCTTCATGATGATCTTGAATATGCCAGCACACGGGCGGTTGATCTCTCACGGGCTGTTGCCGAGGTGGAGAAGATCAGCAGTGATTTCGTCGGAGCTGATCTGCGTGACGCTCACCTGGACGGCGTGCTGTTGGAAGGCATCCGCTGGGATGCTGCCACGGTGTGGCCTGACGGTTGGGAAGCGCTGATCCGGCGGGCGTCGCTGCCAGTGAGTGGGGAACGCGGAGTCCTCATCGTCGTGGGGGAGACACACGAGAGCGTGGTCCCCGCCGACGCCTGAGCTCGTGATGTGTGCGCCGGACTTCCGTGGTCTGCGGTTCGTCGCAGCAGGGCGTGGTCCTGCTGCTTGGAGTGGGGCGAGGGAGAGGAGTGATGCGCGGCGTGGTCGGGGACCTGGCGTTCCAGGGCCGTAGACAGATAGAGGTCCCGCTCTCCTCCGCTAGGGGAGAGCGGGACCCGCTGGTCTACCGTTCACACGTGAGTTTCCTGCCCCTGAATGTGCCTCTGGAGCAGGTGCAGCAACTGTGCCTGAGCTGCGGGAGTCATACGATCGCGGATAAGCAAGGCGAGCGCCTGGACATCAGTCCATGGCATCGCGTCCACTTGGTCTGTATGCGCGGTCTCGGGTGTCGCCTTGTGGCTGCCGGGCTGTGAGGGTAGTTCTGCAGCCACCGCCTCCGGCGCTGCTGTCGGTTGTGATGCGGTGCCGGCCGCGTCGTTGACGGAGGCCTGGGTGCGTGTGGGTTCCGCGTCTTCACTTATCACGGCGTGATAATCGCCGGATGGCTTCGGAGGGGTGCCAGTCTCACTGGCGTTGGCCGATCTGCGTTCGTTCCGCTTCTTGGCGGCCGCGGCTCGGGCGTCTGCGGCGGCCCTCTGTTGCTCCGGGTCGAGCTTGCCGAGGTTTCGTACATGCTCGACTTGCCGCTCTCCGCTGGCCAGTTCGGCTTGGAGGTCGGGGGAGAGCTTCAGGAGGGACAGCTTGGAGGAGATCGTTGCCTGCGAGATCCCGAGTCGTTGGGCTGCTTTGGTCTGGCTGCCGTAGAACTTGACCACGCTCTCGAGAGCATGGGCTTGCTCCAGGTCGGTCATGTCGTCGCGGTGGAAGTTCGCGACGAAAGCCGCCTCGAGCAGGGACTGGTCGGTCGCCACGCGGGCGTCGTCAACGTGGACCTTGATGGTCTTCAGTCCCGCGCGGCGAGCCCCCTCGAGGCGCCGATGGCCGTCCACCACCAACCACTTGGCGCCCTCATCCAGGTCTGCGGCCCGGTCGGGGCGCTCACGGACGTAGGCGTCGACGCTGGCTACGGTGATGGCGTTGATGACGCCCAGTTCCTGGATGCTTTGTGTCAGCCCGTCAAGGTCACGAAGGTGGTCCCGAGGATTGTCCGGGTTCTGACTGATCACATCAACGGGCAGTTCCGTGGGGTCGGGAACCCCTTCGGTGCGTACTGCAGTAGCAGCGCTGATGGCGGCTCGACGGGCACTGACGGGACGGGCCTGGCCGAAAGAGGCACCTGCTCCAAGCTGTGAGGCTTTGCTGCTCATGAGATCTCCCGTGCGAGGGCACGCATGCCGACCGCCTGATCTGACTTGGGGGCGTAGGCCAGCAGGGGCTGCTTCACGCGGACTGCTTCCTTTTGCTCTTTGAGATCGCCGATGACGCCGACCACGCGCGGATCCCTTATGTCCATCCATGCGGCCAGGGACGATGTGGCAATGTACCCGCGGCGGGCGTCGTAGTGGTTGACCACGATGCCGAGGTAGTCGATGTCCAGGGACAGGTCGGCTCGCAGATCCTCTATCTGCGTGGTGAGCAGGGCGTAGGCATCGGCTGAGCTGTCTTCTGCCTGGACGACGATCAGAGCGCCGGAGGAACCGGCTGGTTCGTTCTCGCGGCGACGTCCGTAGTACGCGGCGGCATCCATGCTCAGACCCAGGCTGGGGGGACAGTCGACCAGGATGACGTCGAAGTCGGATTCGACCGGGGCCAGTGCTCGCTCAAGGGCGGCCTCGCGGGCCCTGACGCCGGCCAGTTTGACGTCGAGGAGAAAGGCGTCGTTGCAGCTGGGGAGCAGGTGCAGCCGGTCACCGAAGCGGTCGTCCTCGATGGGAACGATCAGGTCGCGCAGCTTGCCCCCTGGCTCCCCCGCCATGTGCTTGGTGAGGCTGTCACCGTCCATGGGCAGTGGAGCGTGGTCGAGTTGCTGGGTGAGGTGACACTGCGGGTCGAAGTCCACGAGGAGCACGCGCAGGCCAAGGCCGGGAAGATCCTCTATGGCGAACGGGGCCGCATCGGCGCCCCCGGATTCGGAGTCGTTGTTCTTGAGCAGTGCGGCGGCGAAGTGCTTGGAGATACGCACCGGATGCAACGCGTTGGCGTCCTCGGCCATCGCTTCTCCGGCGCCGGCGGTGATGGCGGTCTTACCGACGCCGCCCTTTTGGTTGCAGACGATGATGCGGCGGGGATTCTCCGGGCGCTGCACGGTGGGCGCGGGGTTCTTCTGCAGCCACAGCTGCACCGCCTGAGCGAGCCCTTGAGTGAGGGAGATCTTGCGGTCGGCCGCTGTGGTCTTGAAGGTGTCCCACTGGCCTGGAGGGAGCCAGGTGGAGAAGGAGTCGGCCCCGGATGTGTCGACGGCGGTTGGGGTGGCGGCGAGGCTGCACCAGTCGGTGATGCCTTGTGTGACGGCAGCCTGGATTTCGATGCCCAGTTGCGCTGTGCGGACTTTGAGGTCCTGCCTCAGCCAGCCGGGAAGTTTGGAGACGACCTTCTCGCGGTCGCCAGCAGAAGCGGGGGAAGCCATGAAGGACACCTTACTAACGAACGCGATCCGTTCAGGCATCGACACGTTACCTAGGTACGGGTGCTTCGACTATCACGCCGTGATAATTGGTCCTGCCTCAATGAAGTTAGGCGTCCGCATGACGGTGACCTGCGTGGACTGAGTTGGATGAGACAGATCGACTCGGTTCGTTGAGACGAAAGGCCGGAGCCGGCCCGGGGGGACTCAGAGGACATCTCAGTGGGACCTCGCTTACGTGAGGCCCCATGACGGGATCAGACGGTGAGGACGAGCTTGCCCTGGAGGTGACCGCCGTCGAGCAGCCGGTGCGCGTCGGCGACGCGCTCGAACGGGAACGTCTCCTGCACGTGGACCCGGAGCTTTCCCTGTTCGACGAGGCCGACGAGACCACGCAGGGCGACCCGGTCGGGGTCGACCACGATACCGCTGAAGCGCATACCCGCCGCCTCGTACTTGGCGATGAGCTCCAGGTCGTCCTCGGCGGTTGCCGTCACCAGGTGACCGCCAGGGCGGAGCACCCCAAGGGACCGCTCGACGGTGTCACCGCCGATCGTGTCGAGCACGACATCGATGTCGCGGACCGCGTCGGTGAAGTCGACCGCCGTGTAGTCGATCACTTCATCGGCGCCGAGCCCCTCGACGAACTTCCGTTTGCTCCCGCTGGCGGTCGTGATCACGTGCGCGCCGAGGGCTTTCGCGATCTGGATCGCGACGTGGCCGACCCCGCCGCCACCGCCGTGGACCAGGACGCGGTCGCCCTTGCCGACGCCGGCGAGGTCGACGAGGCCCTGCCACGCTGTCAACCCGACGGCCGGAAGCGCGGAGGCCTCGACGTGCGAGAGCGAGGCCGGCTTGCGCACCAGGTGCAACGCGGGCGCCGACACGAGCTCGGCGTACGCGCTCGCCGCCCGCGGGAACAGCGGCATCCCGAACACCTCGTCGCCGGGCCTGAACCGCCACGTCTGCGGTGCCTCCTCGACCACGCCGCTGATGTCCCAGCCGAGGATGAACGGCGGCTGGCCGATCAGCGGGAACTCGCCGGCGCGCAGGCGCGCCTCCAGCGGGTTCAGCCCGATTGCCTTGACGCGGACGAGAACCTCGGTCGGGAGGGGCTGGGGTTCGGGCGCGTCCACGATGGTGAGCACCTCGGGACCGCCGAGCGTCTGCTGGGTGATGACTCGCATGACTCTCCTAAGCTTTGGGAGGGGGAGAGAACCCAGGCTAGGTTTCCGATAGGAACCAGCAGGTACCTTCGGCGCAGGTACCTTTGGTGCCATGAGCGGTTTCGGTCCCGGGGATTCCTTTCTCGCCGACTGTCCGGCGCGTCTTGCGGTCGAGCTGATCGCCGACAAGTGGACGGTGGTCGTGCTCTACGGCCTCAGCAGGGGCCCGGTGCGACATGGCCAGCTGATCGAGCTGATCGGCGGCATCTCCCGCAAGATGCTCACCCAGACGCTCCGACGGCTCGAGGCGCACGGACTCATCCGCCGCCACGCCTACGCCGAGGTGCCGCCCCGCGTCGAGTACGAGCTCACCCCGCTCGGGGCGACACTGATCGATCCGATCCACATGCTGACCGAGTGGGCGAGGGCGAACGGCGACGCAGTGCTCGATGCGCTCGACGCCGACCCCGAGCCAGTCGCCCATAGCGACTGAGGCCCCCACTTGGGACAGCCCCTCCAGAATCCACCCCAGTCGGTACAGCCATCCAGCACCCCCAGCCCCCTCAGTCGCGCGACTAGGTTCGCTGAGACAGAAGCCCGAACGACGCGGTTCACTGAGAAAACGACTCGATTGAGAGAGACAGGACAATAAACCCGTCTCTGCGCCGGTCGGCGCGGATTCAGTCGCGGGAACTATCACGGCGTGATAGTTCCCGCGCCACGGGAGCCTCGAGGTCGTTGCACGGTCAGCATCAGCTGCCGATACGAGTGCCTCAGCATGCCGCGTTCTGCCTGCAGTGGGGAGGCGGTGACTGAGACGGCTGCGCCGACCTCCTGCATGCGTGAGCCGAAACTCGTCGTCCACGGCCGGTGTGCTGTTCGCGACTAATGATCGTCTCAGGATGAGGTTGGCCGGCTGAGGCGACCGCAGTCAACAGGGCTTCCCTGCTTTCGGCCGGATGTTCCACTCGGTCCGCGAGTACCGGGGCCGCAAGGGCGAGCCGAAGGGCATCGGCTGGCGCGACCTGCGCAACCTGCTGGTCAGAGCGCACATCCAGATCGGCGGCCCGATCGTGCTCGCGTGGGACAACCTGCGCATGCACCTGGTCGAGCCACTGTGCGAGTTCATCGCCGCCCACGTCGACTGGCTCACCGTTGTCCAACTTCCGAGCCATTCACCAGACTTAAACCCGCAGGAGGGCATCTGGTCTCTGGTCAAGCGCGACATCGGCAACCTCGCCGCAGCCGACCTCAGCCAGATCACCCGAGCCGTCAAGCGCAAGCTCAAAATGCTGCAGTACCGACCGGAGGTCATCGACGGCTGCCTCGCTGGCACCGGCCTGGCGCTGGAAGCTGAATACGCAGCCGGCCGAACGGCTATAGGGCCTGCACGGTCAGAGTCTAAAGTCGCTGGTCAGATACGGTGACGAGATGAACGAGAGCCTGCCTGCCGACGTAGCCGACGTGCTTGCGGCAGTCCTGAACAGAGAAACCCCGGTTCATATCAGGCTCCAAAGACAGATTCCGCACCTCCGCGTGCGAGCGCGCTGCACATGTGGATGTGGCACCACCTACTTCGAGCTCGACACCAGCAAGGTGGACCCTGCACCCACCGGCCCCAGCACGGTCGTGGCGGCCGAAGTGCAGCTCGTCACCCGAAGCCGGCGAGTGCCCTGGTGAGGTCCTGGTCTTCACCCAGGGCGGCTACCTGTCCTGGCTGGAGGTCTGTTCATGGAGCGACGACATCGAAGTGACACTGGCCGCCGCGCGTCACTGGTTGCGGACAGGCTCTTGATCCCAAACGACCAGCGCCCAACGGGCTCCGCGACACAGCCGACATCACGAGTTCAAGTTCAGTAGCTCCATTGATCGCAATCAGGAATTAGCGATTTGCGGCGGGGATCAGCGTCGGAACCACTGTGCGATCGCCTGGCGTGGATCACCCGGCATCATCCCGAGAGCATCTTCCGCTCGTAACGCAAAGAAGGCCCTGCCCTTGCGACGAAAGCGCAAGGGCAGGGCCTTCTCGTACCCATAAGTCAGGGCGTGCGGACGTCGCGGTGCGATGCAGCTCGCAGGTTCCTGACCAAGAGGTCGTCGAGGCACTGGTGGTTCGGGTCGTGGTAGGCATTCACGGCACCGAAGTCGAGCGGGGCCACCGTGGCCTCGCCGGGCAGGCCGCCTCTCTTCAAGTGCTCGTTGATGTGTACGGCGGCGGACTCAGCTGCGGTGCACTGGTTGTACGGGCCGAGCCTCACCAGGGGACAGTCGGGCCGGCTGACGTGAACGGCGTAGTGAGCCGGCTGCAGCCCGACGTCGTCCGGGAGGTCCAGGCCCGCTGCAGCGTGGGTGAGCATCCGGTAGGCGGGCTGCCAGGTGCCGAGGATCGCGGTCGTCTCGCAGCGCAGCCAGCCTCGGTCGGTGTAGCCGAGCTGGCGGCCGTGAAGGTAGGCCGCAGCGTGTGGGGTGTCGGGATGGACCAGGGCCACGGCGATCATCTCGGGGCCGTGGTCGTCCCCGGGCCGGGGGTGGGCGCGCTCGATGAACGGGCCGATGCGCACGGCGATGTCCTGGGAGTGGCCAGGCGTCCAGGGCTGCGGGTCGCGTACGGCGGTGAGCGTCGCGCGGAACTGGTCGACGACGGCCTGGTCCTCGGGGGTGAGGGCGCCGGGGGCGTGACCGCAGCGGCGGAAGAAGGGAAGCTTCATCGGGTCGGCTCCTCGGGGGCGGGGTGCGGGGTGGACGTCGGCATGGCCAGGCTCAGATAGCGGGCGGCGGTGTTCACGAAGTCGTCGTGGGCGACCTTCGCGGCCTCCCGGGCCTCGGTGAGCCGCTGCTTGGCCGTCTCACGATCCGTGCCGGCCGCGGCGGTGGGGACCGCCTGCCGGATCGCGTAGGTCAGCGTGATCATGCGGTCGGCGGCGTCGCGGACGTTCGGGTCCTCGATGAGGACGTGCAGGGCGACCAGCGGGCGGGTGACCGCGCTGCGGGTCGTGTGACTCTCGCCGCGCAGCGTCTCAATCCGGTCGGCGCTGGCGCCCTTGAGGACGGCGTCGCCGCGCATCCAGAGGGCCCGGCGGTGGTCGCTGGCGGCGCACGCCAGCGCGGTGACGGCCTCCAGGCGGTCGCGGCGGATCGTCTCGCCATGGGTGACGCGCACCTGCCGTTCGGCGGCGCGCTCCTGGAATCGGCCGGACACGATCGCGCCCAGCAGGGTGGCGACGATGGTGAGGGCGGCGGTGACCAGGGTGGTTAACACGAAGGGGACCTCCTGTGCCGAGAGGGAACGCCGAAGCGCCGCGCGCCGGCCTTCCGGTCGGCGCGCGGCGCTTCGGCGTTGCGTGGTGGTGTCTCAGGAGGCCGTGGCCGCGCTGAGGATGTCGGCGTGGTCAAACGCCAGGTGTTCCGGCAGGTCGTCCAGGGGCCACCAGCGGGCGGTGCGGGCGTCGTCTCCGGCGATGACCCGGGTGCCTGCGGGGACGACAGCCGCGTACGCGACGGTGACGTACCGGCCACGCGGGTCGCGCTCGGGGGAGTCCCAGACGCCGATCTGGCGCAGGTCGGCGGCGGCCACATGGACGCCGGTCTCCTCCTTCAGCTCGCGGGCAGCCGCGACGCGGCTCGTCTCGCCGTGGTTGACACGCCCACCGGGCAATGCCCAGGCGCCCTTGTACGGCGGCCAATCGCGTTCGATCAGCAGGACGTCGCCGCCGGGCGTGAGGGCCACCACGTCGGCGGTGTAGTGGATGGTCTCGGACATGTCGGTGTCGGTCATCTGTACCTCTCAGTGAGTGGTGGGGTCGGTGGTTATGAGGAGCTGGTCGCTGCCGAGGTCCATCACGACCCGGGCGTCCGGCCGCCCTTGGGTGCGCTGGGCGGGGGCGTACCCTTCCGCCGGCCAAGAGCCGCGGGGGCCTCCGGCAGGGAACCGCTCCAGGACGATGCGGGACGGAGCGGTGGGCGTAGCCACCACCCATCACCACCGTTGACGCGGTCGGCGGGGTGGTCGGCCGGGAGAGGTCAGGACGCCTTGGGCTTACGCATACGGCGGGGGCTGTTACCTCCGGCCGGGTTGTCCGGGGGACGCTTTCCGAGCCGTCCCCACACCCCGGGGGCGCTACCGGCCGGGTTCACCGGGCCGGGGTCCGGCGCAGTGATCTCAGTCCCGCGCGGGGTCTCCCATCGCCACACACCCATGTCAGCTCTCTTTCGCGGCGCGCTCGGCGGCCCGCTTGGCGGTGAACAGCCGGGAGACGGCGGCGATCCTGTCGCCCATGGTCTCGGTGTCCCTGACTGCCTGCCGCGCCTCCTCGACGGCGTCCTCGGCCTGCTGGCGGGCCGCTTCGCGGGCGTTGATCTGGGGTTCCATGACGGTCTCCTGTCGTGGTCGGTTGGTGAGTGGTCAGCGGGCGATGACGGCGGCGGCGAGCAGGTGCCAGGCGCGGTGCCACGCCTGGTCCAGGTGCGGCCCGGCGCCCGGGTCGGCCTGCACCCACCCCTGCTTGCCGCGCTTGTGGGCCAGGCGGACGAGGTAGGTCGAGGGCTCGGGGTCCGCCCAGTGGCCGGCGGACCGGTCGGCCACGTAGTGGGTGGCGGCCGCCAGGGCCAGCCCGGCGGCCAGCCGGGCCGGGCGGAGGCGGAGGCCCAGGAGCCCGTTGGCGGCCACCAGGGCGGCGGCCAGGTGGGCGGTGTGGTTGGCGACGTGCCGGGCGCACGCGGCCCGGCCCTCGGCGCCCGCCAACCCCTTCGCCTTGGCGTCGGTGTCCTTCTGGCCCCAGTAGTCGGCCCAGGTGTGAACGTGGTCGGTGATGGCCAGGACGGCAGCGGTACGGGCTGCTCGGGACGGGGTCATGGTCGGGATTCCTCCTGCTCGGGATGGCGGTGGTGGAGCGCCGGTCTGTCCGGCCACCGCACCCCACGCCCCGGCTAGCTGGCTTGCTGGGGGCGTGAAGCGCGGAAGCCCGGTAGTCAGTGGTTGCGGATGTGGGTGGTGGAGCGGCCCTCCTACGCGGTCCTGGTGCGGGGCTTGCGCAGGGCGACGTCCAGCAGCTCGCGGTTGCGCTTCTGCTGGGCCGCCGTGAGCGGCCGGGCCTTCGCGCCGTGGCGGTGCCACAGCGGGGAGGCGGGCGGCTCGGGGTAGGCGAGGGCGTGGTCGACGTCGCGTTGGGTGTTGCTCATGGGGCCTCCAGGTGGAGGGTTCAGGCGTGGTCGTCGTCGCGCCGGCGTTTGGCCTGGATGTCGGAGGCGAACCTGCCGAGGCGGGCCTCAACGGGGTTCGCGGCGATCCAGTCCTCAGCGCACGCCTTGTGCACGGGCTCGCCGTAGTGGGAGCGCATGGGCGTGGGCTTGTCGCACAGCATGCAGGGGCGGTCATGCCAGTGGTCGAAGTGCTGGCTGTCGCGCCATTCGAGGAGAGCGCCGGGAGCCGGGACGCAGCCCGGCTCGAACAGCGGCTTCTTGTCTCGGGTGCGGGTCACGGCCGGAAGTCGGGCAGCTGCTGGAACACCTGCGCCAGCAGATCCGGCGTCGGCTTCCAGGCCGAAAGCGCGCCCGTGGCGGGCACGGGCAGGGCGAGCTCCTGGACGTCCTCGAGGACCAGGTGGTGCGCGCCGCGCTCCGCCCACGGGCTGGTGCACTTCTTGGGACCCTGGTCCAAGTGGCAGCCGGTGAGGCGGGCGACGCCGATGACCGCGCCCAGGTGCAGTTCGCGGCCGCGGATCGCGGTGGCGACCAGCGGGTCGCGCAGCACTGCGGGCTCCGGCTTCTTCTTTCCGGCGTGGATGAGGATCCAGCCCTGCCACGGCCAGTGCACGGGCCTGTTCTCCGGGTTCTTCCCGGCGAGGATGCAGGTCGCCCAGGGCTGGCGGATCGTGATGCCGCGGATCCAGTCGCCCTCGGGCAGGGTGTCCAGGCTCATGCGGCTCGCCCCCACAGGCTCGTGCCCGGGCGGCCCTCGCGTCGGCCGTTGATAGACGCCACCGTGGTGTGCTCCTTGGTGGCGAGGTGCGCGCGGCCGGAGTGCTTGCCGTCGTAGAGGGCTGCATCGGCTGCCCTCTGCAGCAGGGACAAGTCGCGGGAGCCGATCACGTCCGGGGTCGCGGCGCCGACCGAGGCGGCGACGTCGACGGTGCGGCCGTCGTCCAGGACGACCGGCGTGCGCAGCATCCTCACCAGCGTCGCGAGGCGGGCCTCGCGGCGGCCCGGGGACATCGGCAGCACGACGGCGAACTCGTCACCGCCCAGCCGGCCGACGGACGCGCTGCGGCCTGCCCAGGCGGTGAGCCGGGTGCCGAACGCGGCGAGGACGGCGTCCCCGGCCGGGTGCCCGAGGGTGTCGTTGATGTCCTTGAAGTGGTCGGCGTCGACCAGGACCACGGCCACGTTGTCGCCGTGGCGGGCCAGGATCTGCCGGGCGCGGGCGGTGTACGCGTCGCGGCGCAGCAGCCCGGTCAGCGGGTCCTTCTTCGCGGCCGCCAGGCGCCGGTGCAGGGCGATGGCGTGGACGGTCCAGCCGGTCAGCGGGACGGCTGCGGTGGTCAGTAAGAGTGCACGCTGCCCGAAGTGGGCCTGTGCGCGCAGGACGGAGTCCATACTGGGGATCTCCCTCTCGTCTCGTACGGGTTGGGTGGGCCCGGGGCAGCCGACGAAGCCGCCAAGCAGAGCGGCTGTCCCGGGGCGTAGCTACAGCTCGAAGTCGCCGTCGTCGGCGCGAGTCCAGCTGTAGGGGTCGTTCCAGCGACCGACGGTCGCGGCGGGCCAGTCGAGCTCCCAGCCGGGCCGGTAGCCGCAGGCTCCCCAGCCGTCCGGCCGGTCGTGGGGGATCTCGAGTCCGGCCGCACGCGCGGCGCGTGCCGCGTCGTAGACCTCGTGTGCGATCCGTACGGCGGCGCTGCGGCTTTCGGCGCGGCCGGTGAAGACGTGCACACCGCTCAGGCCAGGCTGACCGGTGCGGTGTATCGGGACGTCGACCTCGAAGTAGGGCAGGGGCATGACGTCCATCTCCTCTCGCTTCCGTGGGTTGAGGGGACACTGCGACCGCCCCGGCCCGCGGGTGCGGGTCCGGGGCGGCACAGAGTGCGCTCAACTCGGTGCGGGGATCAGCTGGCCGTCTCGATGCCGTCGCGCAGGTGGGTGCGCGCCCGGGCCAGCAGCGAGCGCTGGTCGCCGTCCACGCCGGTCAGCGCGTCGGCGAGGTAGCAGGCCGCGCGGTCCAGTTCCTCGCTGGCGTCCTGCCAGGCGCCGTTGCTCGACGCGGCCAGGACGTCGCGGACCTCTTCGACCAGGTCGATGAAGGCGTTCGGGGTGGCGTCGCGCTGCGCCTGGTCGCCGATGAGGGCGGCGAGGTCGGTGGCGAAGCAGTCGCGGAGCGCGGCGAAGGTGTCGTTCCTGGTCTGGACGGCCATGAGCGGTCTCCTGTCAGAAGTCGAGCCGGATCGTGATGGGGATGCGGCGGTCGCCGTAGTCGCGGCGGGGGTTGTGGACGGTGTGGCGGTGGGCGGCGAGGCCGGCGCCCCCGCCCTGGATGGGCAGGTGGCAGTCCGGGCACCCGTGCCACCACTCGGCCCCGGCCGGGAGGTCAGCCGGGGTGAGCGGGTGCGGGTGTGGCCCGCCGGTGGCGCGGCTCACGCGCGGACCGCGTCCGCGAACTGCGCTTCCAGGTCGGCGCGGCCCTCGGGGTCGTCGTCCTGGAGGTCGTCGTGGTCGTCGGCCTCCTGGTCGATGTCGTCGGCGCCGCCGTGGACGGTGCAGCGCACGTCCGGGTCGTGCATCAGCTCGCCGGTCAGGGCGCGCAGGAGGTCGGTGACGTTGTAGACCGGCGCCCAAGCCTGGCCCTCGCATTCGTCGTCGGCCGCGCAGCCCACCAGGACCTCGAAGCCGATGTCGCCCGCTCCGTCGACGTCGGTCCGCAGAGCGAGGACGATGCGGTCGGCTCCGAGTCGGATCTCCGCGACGCGGTCGCCGCCGGCGAGCTGCGAGCCGTCGCGCCAGCGCCACATCGGCAGGATCTCCGGGCCGAAGTAGCGGCGCACCAGCAGCAGGTCGCCCAGACCCTCGCCGCCGTCCCAGCCCAGTTCCGCGCGCCGGGCGTCGCTGAGCGGCCGGAGCAGCGCCTGAAGGCGGTGCAGGTTCTCCGCGATGACAACGTGGTCGAACCCTTCGGCGGGCAGGCCGGGCCAGGCAGCGACCATGGCGGCGTGCTGCGCGAGGACTGCGCGCTCGGGGACGCGCCGGTTCGCGGGCCGGCCTTTCTGGCGTTCGACGCACACGGAGGCCGGGGTGGGCACGACCAGCGCTACCGTGGGCACGCCGTGGTGGCGGGCGGTGCTGATCAGGCTGGCGCGCACGGCCTGCTCGCAATTCGTTGCGTCGACCACCGTCATCTTCCGGCGGGCGAGACGCGCCTCGAGGACGGCCTGGAGCGCGAACACGGCGTCCTCGGTTGCCTCCTGGCACCCGGCGTCGTCACTGACCAGGGCCCTGAACCTGTCGAGCTCCAGGACCTGCGTGGCGGCCCAGGTCCGCGCCCACGTCGACTTGCCCGATCCGGCCGCGCCGATCAGGACCACCAGCGACGGGTCGGGGATCGTCGTGTCGACGGGCAGCGCGTTGTCCAAGCGGAAGGGCTTCATGCGGATTCTCCCTGCGGGTCAAGAGCACGGGTGGCGTAGTAGGTCTGCAGGCCGGCGTTGTCGGTGATGAGCGTGGCGGCCTCGTGCAGCGGGCACGACATCTCCCCGTCGCGGTCCGGCTCGATCCGTCCGGCGGCCTGCACGGCGACGGTGAGCAGCAGGGCACGGCGCAGGTGGCGGGCGGTCACCGCAGCGGGATGGCGCGGCAGTTAGCGGCGTGAGTGTTGGCGTCCGGCCGGATGCAGAACAGGAACTCCTCCTCGGGTCGGTTGGAGGAGTCCCCGCAGCCGTGGCACTTCCAGCGGTTCTTGTCCGAGTGCTCGCCGGGGCCGGTGACGTCCACGTAGCTGCCGCCGACCGTGATGAACCGGATCAGCAGATCCTTCGGGCGGTCGGGCTCGGTGAAGGCGGCGAGGGGGGCGGTGCTCATGGGCGGTGGTCCTCTCGGATCAGGCGGCCAGCAGGTGCTTGGCCGGGGGAGCGATGTAGGAGGCGGGGTCGGCGGGCGTGCCGTCGAAGCACTCCAGACAGGACCCCAAGGTCTTGAGCGGGAGGCAGTGGAAGTAGCGCCGGCCGCAGGGGCCAGGGCACGTCTGGCGTGCTGCCATCGCCTTGTCGAGCGCGGCTTCCTTCGCGAGGGTCATCGGGAGCTTCGGCTTCGCCAGGTCGATCCGGTACAGCCACGCGAAGCGCTTGCGGCCACGGCATTCGATCCGGGCGACGGGCTCCTGGCCGCCGGGACGCAGTCCCATCTCCCGCAGCTGGCGGCGGGTGGCGAGGTTGGCGCGCCCGGCCTGCTTCCACCGGAAGACCGGTAAGGAGCCGTCGCCGGGGTCGTACGGGTCGACGTCGACCAGGTCCTGGTCCTGGTCGGCCATCACCTGCTCCAGGCGCCGGGGAACTGGTAGGGGCGCTGCGGGTAACGGGGGCCGGGGCGCTGCGGGCGGGGCCGGCCGATCCGGCGACGCGGGCGGGGGATGAGCACGAGCGGTTCCTCCTGATGTCGGTGGACAGCAGGCACCGCGCCCCGCCGACGTCGTGCTGGTGTCGGCGGGGGCGCGGTGCGAGGCGGCCGGTCGGCCTGTCCAGCCCTCGCCCACCCCGGGGGCGGGGTGGGCGAGGACCAGGCGGAGCGACCGGAGGTCAGTCCCGGAACGGGCAGCCGCTGTGCGGGTGCTGTTCGGCGGCCGGGGCCGGGGGCTGCACGGGAACGTGGATCTCGGGCTTGACGGTGACCTTGGCCGGGCGCCCGGCGACGATGCGGCGGCGCAGGGTCAGGCCGCGCATCGCGAACGCGGACAGGAACGTCCAGGCGAGGACAGCGAGTCCGGCGGCGACGGGGCGGCTGGCCTGCGGGGTGGCCGTCCAGACCATGACCACGGTGGCCGCGCCCCACACGGTCCACATCACGCGCACGCCGTTGTTCCGGAAGAGGTAGCCGAGGACCAGGCCGGTGATGCCGGTGAGCAGCCACAGCGTGTAGACGGTGGAGGCCGCGACCGGGAGGCCGGTGGAGTGCTGCGCGATGTATGTGCGCACCGGCTGGTCGACGACGGCCGCCACGCCGCTGGAGGTGTCGACGCCGACCTGCACCTTGGGCACGGCGGTGAGGATCTGGCGCAGGGCCTGGAGGACGACTTCGCCGGCGGCCTTGGCCATCAGCACGACGAAGGCAAGTCCGGCCGTCATCAGCACGGTGCGGATCCAGGGCGCCATGTACCGGAAGCCGTCCTCGGGGGCGCTGAGGACGTCGTCCCACATCTCGTGCAGGACGCCGTCGGCGTCCCAGGCCCGGTTCCACCAGTCGCGCAGTCCCTCGCGCAGCGCGGCGAGGCGGCGCTGCTTGGCCGGTGCCTTCGGGATAGGCACGGGGAGGTAGGCGAGCTCCTGGCGGTCCTGGTGAGTGTTGTCGTTGGACTGCACGGGGCAACTCCTTGTTGTCGATGTGGTGTTCACGGAGCGTGCGAGTGGGCCAAGCTGTGAGCGACGGGCCCAGGAGAGAGGGAGGCGGCTGCGATGGGGTGGTTCACCCGCGATGAGCCGGAGGAAGTCGTCTTCGAAGAGGTCGTGGACACGGACGGGCAGATCTGGCCCGCGTTCACCGACGACGACGGCGTGCTGTGGATCGACGTGGACTATGACGTCGAGGTGACGATCAACGGCGCGATCGTCGATGGGCAGATCCGGGGTGCCGAGGTCGACGGCGACGGCCGGATCTGGATCAACTACGACTGATCGTGAGGCCGGACGGCCTGTCCCGCACCCGAAGCCCCGGCCCGCGGGCGAGGTGTTCGGATACGAGGCAGAGCGCCCGGTTCAGCGGACGTCGTTGCGGGTGCGGGAGAACATCCCGCGCTGGTTGCTGGTGTTGGTGATCTGCGTGTTCTGCACGACCGGGCCCTCGTAGTACGTCTTCGACACGGACTTGCGGGCCTTGCTGATCGCGCCGCCGATCGCGGTGGCGACCATGGCAGCGCCGGCGAACGGCAGGGTGACCATGAGGACGCCGTAGAGCGTGACGGAGGCCAGGCCCTGGAGGACCAGCCAGGCCCCACAGCCCACGCCGGTGATGCCGGCGCCGACACCGATGGAGGCGACGGCGATCCCTGCCGCCCAGGCCGGGACGATCCGCTTGTCGTCCTGAGGGACGGGCGGGGTGTCGCCGTACGCGGGTAGCGGGGTGTCGTCGCGGAACGACGTCGGGATGTGCCGCACGGGCGGCATCTCGGGCTGGTAGGCCCGAGCGATGATCCGCTCGGCTTCGGCCTTGGCTTCGTCGTCGGTGAGCGGGCGGGTGATGTGGTCGAAGTCCACGGTGATCTCCGTTTCAGGGGCAGACGCGGGCGCCCTCCCCGCCGTGGTGGCGGGGAGGGCGCAGGGAGGTGGGGGAGCGGGGGGCTACTGCTGGTCGGCGGCGGCCTCGAGGGCGTGCGGCGTCGGGTACTGCAGCGGCCGGCGGCTGTGGGAGCGGACCACCAGGCCGCCCTGGCGGGCGGTGCGCAGCAGCTCGTCGACCAGGGCGCGGGCCTCGGGGCTGGCCGCGAGGACGTCGGTGGCGTCGTCGACCACCAGGACCAGGGGGCGGTTCATCGTCGGGTTCTCCTCGTTCGGTGGGACGTGATCGGGATGGTCAGAGGCTGCTGATCCAACCGGTGAGGGAGGACACGGCGCTGGTGATGGTGGGGGCGATGCCGGTGCCGGCGAGGAAGAAGCCGAACAGGCAGACGGCGACGCCCGGCATGACCCGCTGGTAGCCGGTGCGCACCAGGATGACGGTGATGATGCCGAGCAGGAGGACCAGGGAGATCGACAGGGCCATGGGTATCGGTTCCTTCGGTGAGTGGGTGGTGGGTGCGGGTCAGTTGTCGGCGAGCTGCCAGTGGCCGCGCTTGAGCGACTTGGCCAGGCCCTTCGCTTTGAGCTGGGTGCAGGCGTTGCTGACGCTGGAGGGCTGGAAGCTGGGCAGGGCCTCGCGCAGCTGCTTGAGGCTCTTGGGCCCGTCGGCGAGCAGGTCGAGGATCTGGTCCTGGAGGCCGGGCTCCTCCCCGATCTCGGGGCCGCCGTCGCCGAACGGAATGCCGAACGGCGCCTCGAACGGGGCGGGCGCCTCATCGCCGTCTCCGCCGTCGGCGTCCGGGGCCGGGGTGCCGGCCGCCGGGGTGCTGCCCGGGGCGTCGGAGAACGCCTGGGCGAGGGTGTCGCAGTCGGCGTAGGGGTTGGTGTGCCGCACGCCGTAGATTGCGGCCCCGGCCTGCGCGGCCTTGGCCTCGCCCTCGGTCAGCCCGGTGGGCGGCTCGTCGCCGTACAGGGTGATCAGGTCGGGGTAGACGCCGTCGACCTTCTCCGCGAAGAAGGTGCGCATGAACTTCGCCCGGCCGTCGAGGAACATGTACGCCATGCCCGCGGTGGACTCGCCGTCCTCGTCGTCCTTGCCGGAGAACAGCGCCTCGATCTGCCCGTTCTCGTAGATCCGGGCGGGGATGTTCTCCATCTGGAAACCGGCCGGGGCGATGCCGTCCAGGCCCATCTCCTTGGTGGAGGAGGAGGCGGTGCGCATGAGGAACAGCGCGCCGACTTTGCCCTGCTGGCGGATCGCGTCGTCGTCGCCGAGGTCCTTGAGGTGCAGGGACTGCACGGCGAGCCGGATGCCGATGCCGACCTTGCGGCCGGTCTTCTGGATGTCGGCGATGAGGTAGGCGGTGGCCTTGCGCATCGCTTCGTCCGGGTGGGAGAGCAGCCGGTTGATCTCGTCCAGCGTGATGTTGATGAGCGGCCACGGCTTGTTGAGGGCGAAGTCGCCGCGGCCCATCTCGTTGGAGATCCGCTCGCGGTACTTCATGACCGCGTGCGCGGCCGTGAGCATCAGGAGCGTCTCCACCGGGCCCTTGGCGAACCAGTCGACCCGGTCTTCCGCCTCCGGGAGGCTCATGCCGCCCTGGACGTCGCCGACCCAGGAGACGACGCCGCTCCTCTTCTCGGCGGCGAGGATCAGGTTCTGCAGCACACTCTTGCCCGCGCCGGTGACGCCGGCGGTGATGCCGCGCAGGGCGCCCTGCCCGGGATCCCACAGGCGCATCCGGGCGGGCTTGCCGTCGTGGCAGACGCCGATGGTGACGCGGCCCTTGGCGTCCATCGTCAGGTCTTCGACGGTGGCCTTGCGGACCTTCATCAGCGGGTTTGTCTTGTAGACGGAGATGACGCCCATACGAATTCCATCCGTTTCAATGACGAGGCGGGAGGGGTCGTCGATGCCGAAGGCGGAGCAGATCGCCGTGTGGGGCAGGTGGATTTCCTTGCCTGGCGGGGAGGCGACCAGCAGCACGATGCGGTGCGGCTCGGACCTGTAGTCGATGAGGTCGACGCCGGGGGCGGCCTTGCCGGGGGCGGCGACCGCGGTCTCCCACAGGCCGCGGATACCTTCGGCGGTGGCCTCGGTGTCCTCGGTGGTGGGGCGGGCGACCAGCCGCATCCGGCCGGGCCCGGAGCCCTGGATCGGGCGGATCTTCACGGTGCCGACCGGGAAGTCGAACGCGGCGGCCAGCTGCACCTCGGTGAAGGTGGGCACCGCCTTCCCGGCCTGGGCGACGACGACGGCCTCGAAGTCGGGCCGGTCGGCGCGGAACGGGGTGATGGACACCAGCCGGGTGCCGTCGCCGGTGGCCTGCTGCCACTTCACGGCGAGGAACTCGGTGTAGGTCAGCGGCTCACCGGGACCGGCGCCGTGCTGCGCCTGGTGCTCGGTGAACTCCAGGACCAGGCCGGCGCTGCGGGTGAGCGGCGCCATCCAGCCCATCAGGGACGCCCACGCGGCCGGGGCGACGACCTCCCACCAGTTGAAGCCGGGGGTGATCAGGTTCGCCACGTAGGTGCCGGCGGCCGTCAGGAACGGGATCGCCCGCTGCGCCCGCGTGAGGACGCTCAGGCCTTGGTCGGGGTCCTTGGTCTTGGCGTACAGCCAGGCGAGCGTGCCCAGGCCGATCCCGCCGGAGGCGAGGTAGGACCAGGCGCTGTCGTCCAGCTGCGGGCCGACGGCCATGCCCGCGGCCGCGAGGGCGTAGGAGGTGCGTTCGGCCAGGACACGCCGGTAGATGACGTGGCCCGGGACGCGCTTGGTGGTGTCGGCGGCCGGCGCCGCCTGGTCGATGGTGCTCAACACAGCCTCCGTTCGAGGGCAGGGGGCAGCAGGGGCCGGGCCCGGCGTGCGGGCCCGGCCCCTGGTGGGGGGGGGGGGGGGGGGCGCTAGCTGCGGCGGCCGGTGCGCCGGTAGAAGCCGGGCTTGGCCTGCCTCACGCCGGAGCCGTTGGAGGCTTCGTAGCCGGGGCGGTACTCCCGGTCGTGCGCGTTGTTGAAGCCGCGGGCGTCGGTGTCGACGGCGTCGGCGGCGTTCACCATCTCCCCGGACGCCTCCGCGACCGCGGTGAGGGCGGCGGAGGTGTCCTCGATCATCGAGGTGAACCGGGGCTCGACTTCGGCCTGGTCGCACATCTCCGACAGGCGCATGGCCGCGTTGGCGTTGGCCTGCATGTGGGAGCGGAGCAGGTGCATGCCCTCCTTGAGGAAGAGGGCGGAGGCCGCGAGCTTGGCGGTCCGGCCGGCCAGGGCGAGGAAGCCGTTGCCGCTGCTGGCGCTGCCGGTGCTGCTGGCGACGCCGTTGTTCATGCCCGGGATGGCGGGGAGGTTGTCGCTCACGTGATCTCCTCTCAGTTCTCGTTGTGGATGCGGGCGGCGGGCACGGCCAGGCCCGCGTCCTCGGTGGCCTGCTGGAGGGGCCGGTAGGCGTCGAACATCGCGTTCTCCGCGCTCTCGGAGAGTTCCGCCGCCGTCAGGGACTTGGTGGACATCTCGTCGGCCTTGCGGGCCAGCAGCTCCATGGACTCCGCGAGCTTCGCCATCGCGGCACCGGTCATGCGGCCGATGACGTTGTGCGTGGAGCGCAGGTCGGCGGCGAGTTCATCCAGCTCGTGCCGGACCTGCCGCGCCTTCTCGGAGAGCTTGCGGCAGGTCTCGTGCGCCTTGAACGACTGCTCGGTGAGCTCCTCCAGGACGTCGAGCGTGTCGTCGAGGGTGACCTCGGTCTGGTGCTGGGCGTCCATGTCCGCGACGCTGCCGCTGCCCCACTTCGTCAGCCAGGCGTCACTCACGCTGTTCTCCTTCGTGCTCGTGCTCGAGGTGCCGGCGGGAAGGCCTGTGCCGGACGTCGCCGGGCCGGGCCCGGGGGAGTCGGCCCGCTCGACCGTGATCGGACCAGCCGGAGCGGACACCGCCGTCGCCATGCCCATCGCTTCGAACGGCGACAGGCGCGGCGTGCCGGTGCCGGGCACCGTGCCGCCGCCCGGCGGGGCCGGGGCGGTGACGGCCCCGGCGGCAGCGGCGGCCGGGGCCGGTGCAGCTGCCCGAGGACCGGGCGGGCCCGAGGGCGGGGGCGGTGTGCTCGTGCCGCCGGTCGTCGGTGCCGGGCGGGGCCCGGGGACCGTGGTGGTGCGCATCCGGGCGCGCTTGCGGGCCCGTTCCTTGGCTGTGGACCAGGGCGTGCGGCGGGCCGGGGTCTTCGCGGCCGGACCGGTCGGCGTCTTCGCGGCGGGACTGTCGGGCTTGGTGCTGCCGGACTTGGTGGTCTTGGTCTTCGGGCCGGTCTTCTTCTTCGGCTTCTTGACCTTGACCTTCGTGACGAGTGGCGGGCCCATCTTCTTGCGGCGGCGCTTGAGCCGCTTCTCAGCGGTCTCGTACACGGCCTCGCCGAAGGTGGTCCGGCCGCGCGCGGCGGACTTCCTCGCCGCGTCCATCTTCTTGCCGTACTCGCGGTCGAAGCGCCGGCACTTGCGGCAGCGGCAGCCATACGTGTCCGACGCCGCCATGGTGCCGTGCGCGATGCCGGGCGTGAGCTTGAGCTTCTTGCCCTTGCGGGACTTCCCGCCCGGCGCCTTGGGTTCCGAGGCCGGGCCGGTGCCGCCCTTGCCGGAGCGGGTCTTGCCCTTCTTCCCGCCGCGCTTGCTGCCGGGCGCCGTGGTGCCCGCGCCGGTGCTGCCCTTCCCCTTCGGCTTGGTCTTCGGGCCGGTGCCGGAGGTGGTGGTGCCGGGCTTCTTGCGCAGGATCCCGGACGGGCCGGTCGTACCGCGCGGCGACTTCTTCGTGCCGCTCTTGGGGCCGGTCCCCGTTCCCTTCCCGGTGCCGGGCCCCTTCGAGCTGGTCGTGCCGGGCGGGGTCTTCCCGCCCGAACCGGTGCCCGTGCCGGGGCTCTTGGTGCCGGGGCCCGTAGTCTTGCCGGTCCCCGTTCCGGAGCCCGGTCCGCGCTTCTTGCCCGGACCACCGGACGAACCGCTGGCCCCGGACCCGATGCTGCCGGGCCCGCGCTTGCGGTTCGTACTCGTGCCGCCCCCGGCCGGCCCGAGCCCGCCGCCGCTGCCGGGGCCGCGGTTCTTCTTACCGCCCCCGCCGCCGTTGCTCGGGCCCTTGCTGCCCCCGGAGCCTCCCGAACCGCCCGATCCGCCGGACGATCCGGGGCCGCGGTTCTTCTTGAGGCTGTGGCCGCCGCCCTGCGAGTTCCGCTTGAGCGGGGTGATCCCGGAGATGTTCTTGTTGGGCGAGGTGGTGCGACCTCCGCCGCCCGAGCCGGAGCCCGGACCGCGTCCGCGCCCACCGCCGGAACCGGCGCCGGAACCGCTGGGCGACCTGGTCGTCGACCCGCCGCGCCCCCGGCCTCCCGAGCCGCTGTGCGGCCCGCTGCCGCCCCGCCCGGACCTGCCTGGACCTGAGCCGCTGGAGCGGCCTCCCAGGCCGCCAGAACCGCGCTGGAGCATCTTGCGGCCGTACTCGTGGCTGGGCTGCACCTGCTTGTTCGAACCGCCCCCGGGAGAGCCGTACTTGGCGGTGCTCGCGGTCTTCGCGACCGCCTCGCGCTGCTTCCGGCTCGCCCGGCCCGCCGTGACGGCGGAGTGGATGCCGCGCATGGCCGCCAGGGACACCGCGAGGATCGCCGCCAGGGACAGCGATCCCAGGCGCGGCACGGCGGGCTGCGCGGCCTCCGAACGGAAGGTCGCCGGGACCATCGCGCCCGCCGTCGCGGGGGCCGCGGCGGGGGCTGCGGCGGGGGCTGCGGCGGGGGCTGCGGCGGGCTCCGAGTCAGCGGTGAACGGAGTCCCGAGACCGGGCTCGGGCAGGGCCGCGATGACGCCCATCGGGTCGGTTCGCGTCGCGGGTGCAAACGCTTCGGGCGTGGCCGGGGAGGCGTCTGCGGGTGCGGCGAACGGCACGTCAGCGGGGGCCGGGGCGGGGGTCTCCGCAGGGGGTTCAGCAGGGGCGGTGTAGCCCACGCGGGGGAAGTGGATCAGGTTGTTCGGGCCGTCGTCGTCGGCCATGACGTCTCCCTCTCGGAGTTGACAGAAGGTCACCGCCCGGGGCACCCTCGCGCGTGCGCAACGCGCATGCGCATTGGAGCCCTCCGGGCGGCGATGACGAGGCAGTGAAGAAGAAGAACTTCGTCACCCTGCGTGGTGCCGGTAGAAGGCGTGCAGATGCTTCACCAGCTCCGCCCACACTTCCGGCCGGCCATCCTTCTCAGCCTGAGCAGCGACCGTCCGGCAAGCGTTCTGCCAGACGGTCGCGCGCTCCTGATCAGTCTTGGCTTCAGAGATCCGCGCGTTCCAGAACTTCGCGCGGTTTTGCGTCTGCCGAGGCGTAGTCACCCCTGCTCTCCCTTCGCGAAGTAGTCGTTGATCGTGCGGGTCGGGGCCTGCTCACCGGCCGCCATCGGCCACTGGCTCCAAGGGTTGTCCGGGGTCACGAACTCCGCCGGCCTCGCCTGCGGGACCGCACCCGGCGCCTGCTCCTGGGGGGCGCCCAGCGCGGTCACCGTCTTGTCCAGGGACTTGGCGACGGCCGCGCCGACGGCGGCCTGGCGACCGTTCTTGCGCTCCAACTTCCGGGCCTCCGCCGCGGCCCTGCGCTGCGGGAGTTCCAGGACCTCGTTGACGTAGGTCGCGTACAGGGCCTCCGCCTTGCTCGCGGCCTCGCCGGACGCCTTCTGCATGGCCTTGAGCTGCCGCGACACCTTCCAGGCGCGGAGCTTCTTGGACATCCAGCGGTCGCCCTCGATCGGCGTCTGCTCCAGGCGACGGCGCACGATGTCCGCGATCTGCCCGTACTGCTGGGCGTCACGAACGTGCTGGTCGCGGACGGTGGCGGTGAAGGCCCGCAGGCCCTCATCCGTGAACAGGGCGTTGATATCCATCAGTGGGGTTCTCCTTCTCGAGGCGGGGGTGATCTGGGAGGCTTTGTCGTGGCGTTTCGGCGCCTTCACCGCGTCCCCGAGTTGTCAGCAGCAGCTCGGGGACCGGGGGAACCGTCGAAGCAGGGGTTCGTGCAGGTCAGCGGTGGGTGCGACGGCGCGGGAGGCGCGGGTGGCACCACCAGCAGTCCGGGCCGTGGTCGTGCTCGGTGCGGGCGTGCACGATGACGATCGGCGTCAGCAGGCAGGCCGTCAGGGCAACGACCACCACGAGTGTTCCGATCAGGTAAGCGACTGTGCTCAAAGTGGACTCCTCAATCGGAAATGGGCAGGTCAGGCCCGTGCTGTACGGGCAGACCAGTTCGTGGAAGGGTGGGTTTCGGCGTTTCGGCGCCTTCACCGCGCTCCCGAGGCGCTGTCTTCGTCTCGGGGGCCGGTGGAACCGTCGAACGGCTCGTTTGTGCAGGTCACTGCCCCGGGCGGTAGCCGCCGACGAGCAGCTCGGCTGCCTCCTGGCGGTACTCGGAAGCAGTGCCAGGGGACGAGATGCTCAGGCCGCCCTGGACGTCGGCGAGGGACACCAGCTCCGACAGTTCGCGCTGGACGTCGGCGAGGTCCTTGCCGTCGGGAACGAGGCCGGCCGCCAGCGCCATGCGGGCGACCTTGCGGACCGCGCGCTCGCGCGGCTTGAGCCGTGCGGCGTCCTCAGCTTCGACCGCGGCCCGCTCGATTTCGGCAACAGCACGCCGCGTTTCGGCAGCGGCCTTCTCGGCTTCGATGGCTTCCTTCTGAGCGCGCGCGATGTCGGCGAGAGCGATCGCCTTGCGGCGCTCCTCCTCCGCCTTCTTGCGGTCGGTTTCGGCAGTGGCGCGTCGCGTTTCGGCGGCGGCCTGCTCCGTTTCGGCGGCGGCTTTGTCCGCTTCGGCAGCGGCCTTGCGGGCTTCGGCGATCGTCTGAGTCTCGATCGCCTGTGCCTCCGCCGCAGCAACCCGGTCGGCCTCCGCCGCTTCCTTCCGCTTCTCGGCTGCCTGACGCTCCAGCTCGGCTGCACGCAGGTCCGCCTCCGCCTTCGCCTCGCGCTCCGTGGCCTCCTTGTGCTCCGCCTCCGCCTCACGGGCTCGGGCTTCGGCGATCACGGCGTTGTCCAGGGCCTCCTGCTCCAGTGCGGCGGCCCGCTCTGCGGCGCTGACCTGGGCTCGGGCGTGGGCGCGGGCCTGGCCGGTCTGGCCGTCGACCTCCGCCTGGACCAGTTCCACCTTGCCCTTGGCGCGCAGCCGCGCGGCCTCGGACTCCGCCTTGGCGACCTCGCTGCGGGTCTCCGCGTCCAGGCGGCGGCGCTCGGCCTCTTCCTCGCGCTCCTGAGCTGCCTGTTCCTGCTCATCGGGCATGGCCAGGGCCTGGGCGACGGTGTAGCCGTAGGGGGCCATCTTCATCGGTAGCAGCTCGTCCTCGCTGGCCTGGGAGATGTCGCCCTCGTACTTGCGCTTGAGCCACTGCTCGTAGGCGATGAGCTCCTGGTCGCGGCGGATCATCTCCGGGTAGGAGGTGACGCCCCACAGCCGCATCCGGCGGAAGATCCGGGCCGTCGCGATCGGGGCGAGGATCCACCGCAGCCACGGGATCGAGTCGCGTTCTTCCTGCTCAGGCCGGACAACGCGGTCAATCGCGGTGCGCCCGAGTTCGACGACCGTGATGAACAGGACCGGCACGACGCCGTGGGCGCCGGCGGCCACGTAGTCCAGCAGCTTCCAGGCGCCCTCCGGGGCGCCGGACGCGGCGTTGAGGACGACGGTCGCGGCGGTCAGCAGCCACACCGGGTAACGGATCCAGCTGATGGGGCGCTTGAGCCAGGCCATCAGCAGATCGACCGCGATCATCACCATGATGCCGACGTCGACGCCGACCGCGAAAAGCTGGCCCTTACCCAGCGAGCCGAAGCGCAGCTCCTCGTGGGCGAACTGGGCGACGTGCTCGAAGGACAGGTACAGGCCGATGCCCGCAAGGGCGAGCGCGGCGACGACGATCGCGCTGGCCGTCAACTTCTGGGTGCCGGTCAGTCGTCCCTCGGACTGCTTCGTTCCGGTTCCGCTTTCCGTCTCCGAAACGGACTCAGCCGTCTCCGAAACGGTGCCGGGCGTCTGCGAAACCGGCGTGGACGTTCCCGAAACGGCGGCCGGTGAAGCCGTCTCGGGGGTGGGTTCAGCCGCGGTGCGCGGCCAGTCGGTCATCGTCATGGGGGCCTCCGGAGGGGGTCGTTCAGGGCGTGCGCGAAACGGCGGGGGCTGCTCCCGAAACGCGGCGGAGCGTTCCCGAAGCGGCCTGTGGTGCGGATGGTTGCTTGCGAAGCGGACACCGGCTCTACCCGCTCCGCGCACACGCGAAGTCCGGCGGCCCTGGGGGTGGGCGGCCGGATTCGCGAAGCGTCGCGGGGCGGGCGCGAAACTGGGTGCGGCTCCCGCCGGGCGGGCGGGAAGTCAGCTCTCGGGGAACTGCGCGCCGTGCCGGCGGAGGTCGGCGGTGGTGATGCCGAAGTGGCGGCACCGGTCGATCAGCGGCTGGATCCTGGTGCCTTCGGCCCGCGCCTCTGGCGAGCCGACGCCGTAGAGCTTCTGCGTGGCGAACAACTCGTTGAGCGCGGCCGCGGTGCGGGCGGCGTGGCGCTCGAAGCGGCCCTCGCCGACCCATTCCTCCGCGATGACGTGGAGGGTGGTGCGCCAGCTGCCGTCGTAGTCCTCCGGCTCGATCGGCGGGATGTCGCTGCCGAAGATCGCGAAGGCGCATGCCTGGGCGGCGGCTTCCGTGCCAGGCTGGAGCGGGGTCATCGTCGTGGCCATAGGGGCCTCCCTCGACTGTCGGTCCGGGCTGTCCGGCTCCCCTTCACCGCCCGTCCCGGCCGCCGTGGTGCAGCGGTCGGTGCGGGCGGATCAGGCAGCCGCCAGACCGGATCAGACAGCCTTGGTGCGGTTGCGGGCGGCGCGGCGCTTGATGCGACGGCGGTCGTCCTCGCTCATGCCGCCCCACACGCCGTGGGCCTCGCCCATCTCCAGCGCCCAGGAGGCACACCGCTCCATCACGGGGCACCTGCGGCACACCGACTTGGCCTCCTCAATCTGCAGGAGTGCCGAGCCGGTGTTGCCAATAGGGAAGAACAGCTCGGGGTCCTCCCGCGAGCAGGCTCCGTCCTCGCGCCAGTTGGTGTTGACCGGCAGGCCGGCGGAGGGGGCGTAGCTGGTGCGTACGATGGACTCGCGATTCATCAGGGCCTCCCAGAAGGTCCAGGTACAGAGCGAAGAGACAGCCCCGGGGCGGCCACCCCGGGGCTGTTGCGTGTGCGGCGGCCGGACGGCCGGAGCGTGCGGGAGCTCCCGGCGCTCTCCGCCGGCCCCGCGCGGGAAGGCGCGGGGACGACGGGCAGGGCCGGGGTCAGCGCTGCTTGGACTGGCGTTGGCGTGCGGTGTAGGCGTCCTGGAGCCGGGCGAAGCCCTCGTGCAGCCGCTGCCCGGCCGTGCCGCGGGTCAGTTGGTGCGCTGGCATCCGCACACGGGCTGGTCGCCGGGAACCTCGGCCTGGCAGAACCAGCAGGTCCAGGTCGCCACGATCACGCGCGGGATCCTCATCAGCGACCACCGCCCTGACGACCGGCGATCGTGTCCAGCGCGCGGCCGAGCCGGTCACCGACGGGCGGGGGAATCTCCATAGGCGGCGGAGTGGGCTTACCGGTCACCGACCACCTCCAACGCCGAGACCCCCGCCGAAGGGGCGGTTACAGCTTTGGTCTGCCGACACAAGCCGGGAACGTGTCATCCTGTCGATCACAGGAACCGTCTCTTCCTGTATGGACAGCCCCGGAGGTTCAGAGCTCCGGGGCTGTCGCCGTATGGCTGGCCGGACGGCCAGCCACGGCCCGTCTCCCACCACCGCACCGACGGGAGTGGGAGAGGGACCGTGGCGGATCGTCAGGCCGCCGGAACGTACGCGGACGCGGTCTTGGCGGGGCGGATCAGATAGTCGCTCGTCGTCCAGACGCTGCCGACCGCGAACGGCTGGCCGTCGGGGCGGAGAGTGTCGCGGACGATGACCGCCCACCGTGCTGCCGTCCGGCGCAGCAGCTGCGCGGCGTCGGCCGGAGTCGTGACGAGCGCCAGGACCTCGAACCGTCCGTCGCTGTTGGAGTAGATGGCGCCCGGGAGACGGGGGCCGATCTCGTTCTGCACGTCGGGGCGGGCCTGGCGGAATGTGATGCTGTGCATGTGGGTCGTCCTCCTGGCGTGGATGGCCTACGACAAGAACCCCTCAGGGGCGCATCCCTGGGGGTTCATCGCGTGCGAGCGTGCTGTTCAGGCTGTTCGCTTCGTACGAGCAGCCACGGCCCCGCCCACCCCGAGCGCGGGGGATGGCCGGGGCCGTGGTCGTTCGTGCGGGGTTCAGTGCGCGCGGTGCTGAGGGTGGAGCGTCTTGAGCGGGACCGGCGGCGCGCCCAGCGGCGCTTCACCGGCGGGCAACTGCGCGCGCCGGGTGTCGGTGTCGCGGACCGCCGACTCGGTCGACGCCCACTTCATCTCGCGCAGCAACCACAGGGGCCGGCCGTTGCCGGACTCGTCATCCGTCGTCGCCTGCTTCTGCGCGGCGATCTGGCTGACGGCCGGGGCGACCGCAACCTTCGGCTTGCGCCGCACAGTGGTCCGGCGGCGGCCGGCGGTCTCGGAGCTGCCGTCCTCCAGGCGCTCCTGCCACGTCTCGAACGCGACGTCGACGGTGACCAGGCGGTTGCTGCCCTGGCAGCGGACGGCCGCGTCCTTCCCCGCCCGCCCGGTGTCGTGCGGGACTAACTTCTGCTTCTTGGCCTGAATGCCAGTGATCGGCACCCACGTCGTGCAGTCCGGGCAGATCAGCGACGCGCAGACAGGGCGCAGGTCGTACTGGTGAGGCTTGAGAGTGGAGATGACGAGCGCCGGGCGGCCGCTGATGTTCCGCGAACGGGTCCGGCTCCTCCGGGGACGGGCGGTGCGCTCAAGGGTCGAAGCAGGCATCTGAACTCCTCATGGACGGAGTGGCGGGGGAGCGTCGCGATGCTCTCTCTGCCCTCCGGGCCGCACGGCACAAAGCTGGCGGCCCGCAGGACAGACAGCGCACAGCGCTGCGACGTGCACGCAGTCGTCGTGCGGTCAGGCCCAGGGGAGTTTGATGAAGCTCTCGACCCCGGCCGCCTCGAAGGGCGGACGACTACTGCGGTCTTGCAGTGAGGCTCACTCGGTGCTCCCGGGGGATCACCGACGCCTTACATACATCAGGTTGCATCAGGTAACCTCAGGTGTCAAGCGGTATAGTGAGGCAACCAGACGGGATTGAAGGAGGCGAAGGCACATGTCCGGGCCACCCCGAGCCGATAACCGGCCGCCGTACGCGCGCATCGCGGGCCACTACCGCGACCTGATCAGCTCCGGGGAGCTCTCGCCGGGCGACCTGCTGCCTAGCATCAAGACGCTGGCCACCCAATGGGAGGTCAGCACCGCCACTGCGGACCGGGCGATGAGACTGCTGCGCGAAGAGAAGCTGGTGCGAGGCATCCCGGGTGTCGGCACCGAGGTGATGGCGCGCCCCATCTCGTTGTCCTCCGGGGCGGAGCGCCACGACCGCAGCAGCAAGACGCAGTCGTCGTGGGGCGTCGGAGAGAAGTCGTCCGGCCACACCGCCGGCATTGTCGCGGCTCCCGAAGACGTCGCTCACGTGTTGGGTATTTCGCCCAGTGACGACGTGATTCGCCGCAGCCGTGTTTACCGAGACGGTCATGGCATCGTCTGCCACTCGACGTCATGGATCCCGGCGGAACTCGCCCAGGTCGTGCCTGAGCTGGCCCGAAGCGAGCGACTCAAGGGCGGCCTCTCATTGGACCTGATCGCTCGCGCCACGGGTCGCCAGGTCGTGAAGCGAGTGGATGAGGAGTCGGCTCGCATCGCCACGTCGCAGGACCTCGAGCTCCTGGAGCTGGAGGCCGGCACCATCGCGGCGATCCTCGTGCTGACCGCGCGCTTCCTGGACGCCGACGGCGAGCTGCTGGAGTACGGCGTGGACCTGGGCGCCCCGGGCCGCACCCGTCGCACGACGTCGGAGGTGCAGCGGTGACGACGTACAACGCCGTCATCCTGGACGACACGCTCGTGTCCTGCCTCGAAGCCCGCCTCGGCCAACTCCTGCGAGCTGAGCAGACCTACACCCTCACGCTGGAAGGATGATTCAAGATCACGCGCATCTCCGCCGCTTTGTCCGGCCGACCGGGCCCCGCACCTCGCGCCATTCTCATGTCCGGTCTGCAGGGTGCTGGCAAAACGACCCTCGCCCGTGCCCTGGAGGAGGCCGGGTTCCGGCGTCTCTGCCCTGACGAGGAAATGTTCCGCCGGTACGGCCACTACGGCAGGGACTTTCCCCGCGGACAGTTCAGGATCAGGGAGGCGCCCGTGCTCAAGGACGTCGCTCTTGAGCTCCAGGAACTCCTGGCGGCCGGACACGACGCCGTGGTCGACCACGGCTTCTGGACTCGGGAAGAGCGGGCGCAGTGGGCAGCGACCGCAATAGAGGCCGGCGGCGAGCCCATTCTCATCTACTTGCCCGTGCCGCATGAGGTGCGCTGGGAGCGGATCCGAAAGCGCAACGCCAAGTCGTTGGTCGACCCAAACAGCATCGAGTTCAGCGAGGAGGATCTGCTTCGGCATGCGGGCCGTTTCTGCCCGCCGACCGAGGATGAGCCACACATTGTGTACGACGGTCACCCGAAGAACGTGCTGGCGGAGCTCCGCCGTGCACGCCGCTCCACGGATGGCAGTCGACATTGACTTCTACCTCTCACTCGCCGCACCAGGCCTTGGTTGACCGTCTTGTGGGGGCCATCACACTCGCGGGAGCCGGATCGCAACATCACAGCGTCTTGTCGAAGCTCATGCGCATCCGCGTCAGCGGGTTTTCAACATCTACGTACACATGGATTTTCGGGGCTGCGCTCTAGGCTCGCGGCCATGACGACGACGGAGGGGAACAGGGTGGGGAAGCACCGGGCAGGGTGGCGGCCGGACCGGTTGCGTGAGCAGCGTGAGGCTCACGGGCTGACTTTGGAGAAGGCCGGCGAGCGCCTCCGTGAGGTTGCTGAGCAAGCCAAGCTCAAGGGCATCCCGGCCGCGAATCCCCAGACGTTGTGGCAGCACGAGCAGGGGGAGGTCTACCCGGGCCCGCATTACCGTCGCGCCTACTGTCTCCTGTACAGGGCGACGGAGCCGGACCTTGGGTTCCGCGCTGCTCTGCCGGGGGAGGAGACCTCCTTCAAGCTCACGCCGATGGACGACCGTCTCAACGGCGCGCACGTCCTGGCGGTCGAGCGTGCAGTTCACCGCATCGCGCCGGGCAGTGACGACGCTGATCACTTCGGGCTGCAGCAGCGGATCATTGACGCGTGGAAGCGCCGGCACACCGGCGGTGACCCACACCGGCCGGTCCTGATCCTGGTCGGCGGGTACGCGGGCAGCGGGAAGACCGAGTTGGCGAGGTTCTTCGTTCAGCTCACCGGCTGGCCACTGCTCGACAAGGATCCGCTGACACGCCCGCTGGTGGAGAAGCTGCTGCTGGCGCTGGGTGGTGACTCTAACGACCGGCACACCGACCTGTATCGCACGCAGGTCCGGCCTGTGGAGTACGACTGCCTGATGCAGTCCGCGATGGCCAACATCAAGTGCGGGATCAGCACGGTGCTCACGGCACCGTTCATCGCGGAGATGACGGACCAGGCTTGGATGCAGCGCCTGACCAACCGCGCGGCGTCCATGGGCGTCGACGTCTATCCGGTCTGGGTCCGCTGTGACGAAGAGTCGATGCGCGAGTACATCGGCTTCCGCGGCGCGGCGCGGGACGCCTGGAAGCTGCAGCGGTGGGATGAGTACATGGCGACGATCGACCTGGACCTGCGGCCTGCGGTGCCGCACCTGGTCGTCGACAACCGTCTCGGGGCCGCGGTCTCACTCGCGGACCAGGCTCGGCAGGCGATGGGGGCGATGTACTCGTGAGCGGCAAGCACGGAGTGGTGTTGTACGGCCCGCCGGCAGCGGGCAAGGACACCGTCACCCGAGCGCTTACCGAACTGGACCCGCAGTACGCCCAGTTCGCGCGACTCAAGGTCGGCTCGGGGAAGAGCTCCGGCTACCGGATGGCCACTGCCGAGCAGCTGCACGCCCTGGAGACCAGTGGCGACGTCGTCTACGCCAATGCCCGGTACGGCAACACGTACGTCATCGACCGGCCGGGCCTGGACGCCGCGTTCAAGGCCGGGGTGCCGGTGGTGCACCTCGGGCAGGTCGATGGCATTCAGGCCCTGGTCGGCGGCTACCCAGCCGACTGGGCTGTTGTGCTGTTGTGGTGCTCGCGGGAGGAAACCGCGCGACGGTCCGAGGGCCGGGGTGACGCGGACACCACAGCGCGTCTGGTCGCGTGGGATGCGACCCGTGAGGACCTGAACGTGCACGCGGCCATGGCATGGGACCTCACGGTGGACACGACGACGACGTCGCCGCAGGAGTCGGCCCGGCGCATCGACCAGCTGCTGGTGCAGCGGGCGGAGGTGGCCACGGCATGAGCGCGGGTTACGGCTGGGCGAGGCGGTCCAGGGCGTCGGTGAGCGTGAGCTCGCTGGCGTCCTTGACGTCGTCCCACCGTGCCAGCGTGGTCGCGGCCGCTCGCAGCATCTCTGGTGGAAGGCCGGCGGATGCGAGCATGTCGGCGGCTTCCTCCAGCTCCGGACCCCAGCGCCAGGCGCGGGCCGCGGTTTTCGCGATGTACTCGGGCTCGGAGAGGTATGAGGCGGTGCGCTGCGAGGCAATGCCAATGAGCTCCTGGTCGACGCCGTGCTCTCGGGCCAACCCGGTCGCGAGCGCCACCAGGACGCGGCTGGCCTTCTGGTACGCCGCGTACGCGAGCTTGAGCGCGGAGGCCTGCCCGACCTCGGAGCCCAGGACCTTGGTCCGCACGGCGGTGCCTGCGAAGAGTTCTTCGAGCTGGGCGGTCTCGGCGGGCGGGCCGGACAGGTGCAGCGTCGGTGTTTTGCCGCGTACGGGCGGGGAGCCGACGACGCCGGCGTCGACGACGGTGGCCTCTGGCGCGAGCAGTTCGGCGATTCGCATCGCCCGCTCGGGGTTGATGGCGTTGGCCTCCACGTACACGCCCGCGAACCCGGCCTGGGCGACGTCGCGGGCGAGGTCTTCGGCGGCGGCCGGCGGGCAGAGGCTGATGACGATGTCGCTGCGCTCCAGCAGTTCCGGCAATGTGGCCACGGATTCCAGGCCAGCCTTCTTGGCACGGGCGGCGGAGGCTGGACTGCGTCCCTCCGCGCACCACAGGACCCCGGTCGCGTTCATCGCGGCGCAGGCGGCGACGGCGGCGCCCATGCTGCCGGGGTGGAGGATGCCGACGGTCGACGGGTGCACGGTGCTACTCCGAGGTCTCTTTGAGCAGGATGGTGATGGCGTCGGTGACGTCGTCGACGACGTGGTGCGCGGCGGGAAGGCCGTCGGGCCAGGGACGGCCGCGCAGCCAGATGGTGCGCAGGCCGGCCTGGTGGCCGCCGCCGATGTCTCCTGCCGGGTTGTCGCCGACCATCCAGCCGCCGTCCGCGAGGCTTGCATTGCAACGAGAGGCCGCGAGTTCGAACAGGCGCGGGTCCGGCTTGCGGATCTCCAGGTCGCCGGAGACAGCGACGCCGTCGACCAGGGCGGCGAGGCCGGTGGCGGCCAGTTTGGCGCGCTGGATGTCGCCGGCCCCGTTGGTGATGATGCCAATCGTCCACGCGGCCGCGCGCAGACGGGCCAGGCCCTCGAGGACCTCGGGACGGCAGGTAACGGCGGCCGACATGAGGTCGACGTACTCCTGCCACAAATCCGCGGCGGGCACATCCAGGCCGAAGGTTTCCCGCAGCTGTGCGAAGTCGGAGGCGTTCGCGCGGTCGGCCAGCTCAGTGCGCAGCCACTGTTCGGCAGCGGAGGGAAGAGCGTGGGCACGGCAGAGCCCAGTCACGGCGTCGCTGAGCGCCGACTGCCGGTCGGCCAGCGTGCCGTCCAAATCGAAAAGCGCGAGAGGGGGCACGGCCAGGGACCCTACAGGGCGTCGGGCGCGACGTGGCTCCCGTCGGGCGGGAATCACGGGTGGAAAGTCGCTCGCCCGGCGGGAAGCGTCAAGGAATTCGACCGAGCCCCTTGGATTCCGCACTCGGGATCTGGTCAGCTCTTGGCCACTACCAGCGCTATCGAGGTGTTACCGGGGAGGTGCAGCGAACGGATGGGCCAGATGGCTCGGTGCGTCGGCGCCCCGGTGGCTCTCAGCTTCCGTGCTGCGCGGTCGCAGGGCACGCAGGGCAGCCTGGAGCGTCGGCTCGTAGTCGCTGGGGTCCCAGCCGTCCGGAACAGTCACCTTCGTGCGGAGGATGTTCTCGCCGACGCGGTGGATCTTGCAGTCGACGAAGGGGATGAGGCCGTACCTGCGGGCGTGAAGCAGGACCGGTCTACCTGTCTTGACGAGGTCGATGACCTCGAGCCGGGCGACTTCACCCAGTCGGTAGACGTGTCCTTGAAGGCCGCGCTTGGGGGTGCCGACGACGACCATGCCGTCGAAAGTCGGCGACAGCTCCGGCCACTTTTCCGTGTAGTTCTCCGGGGTGAAGACGTCGTCGAACTGCACCAGCTGCACGCCGGGAAGACGATGGCGGATTTTTGCCAGGCGTTCATCCCAGTGACGGCGACGCGCGATGTGCGGCGAGGCGCAGACGTAGACGCGAACGGGCTCCCCTGGCTTCCGCGCCTGCCGGATCTTCTTCATGGCCGCGATGTAGGCGCGCTGCTGGGCGGCTGTCGCGTACGTGGCCAGGGGGGCGTCCGTCGTAGGGGAGTCAGGCATGGCGTTCATCATGCCCTGAGCGGCTGTCAGCGTAGGTCTCGGCATAGAGAGATGCTGCTTCACTCGTCTGGTCATCTTCCTCGCGTCGCCCCCTGCGCAGAGGGTGATCGACAAGGTAGGGTGGGCCCGATCAAGATCTACCTGAATATGGAAAAGCCCCCAGCGCCTGGTAAGCCCTGGGGGAGTGGAGAACCTGTTGGGAGGCTCTCGGTGTTCATGGCACCACTGTACCCGCGGGCCGTTGTCCGCACACAAGATCCCCGCCGTCTACGCGATCACTCGCGCAGCATGTCAGCGGGGTTTTTCTGCTTCTCCACACGCCCCAACCAGCCCTCTGCTGAGGGGGTCAAGATGACATAGGTCTGGGGGCGGCGCCTGCTCTGCAGGGCTTCTAGCCGCCCGGGGCCGAGGCCCGTGGTGATGCCAGTCACCACGGCCCAGCGCCTCATCTGATCTCCGGATCGGCCTGCCAGGGCCCTCTCCGGAGGGATTGTTCGACCCGGTGCCAGCCGGCTTCGAACAGTTCGATCTTTGGTTCCACCCAGAACCAGAAGCACCCCGAGGGGTTCTTCTTTGCCCACCTGTGAAACAGGAGGACGTCGCCATTTTGCATGACCACTTTGGCTTTCGCCAGCCCAGATATGCCCGTTTCATCCATCTTGGCCGGTTTCGAGCTTCCCGTGTGACGAAATCTCACAGCCCGTTTTGCCTGATGAATCCCGCTGGGCGAGACGAACGACTGGCCAGTGTCACACCAGAGCGGATCGCCGCACCTGTAGCAGGTGTGTCGACCCCTGCCTCTTTCGCTGTCCTGCCCGTCCACTCGGCTGCGCCCGTCGGCTGTCCGAGCGGCTCGGCCCGTCCTCTGTCCACAGGCGGTCCGTTCGAGGGTCGCCTTGTGATCGCGTCTTCGTTGTTGTCAGCCCATGTCGCCATACGGGCGGCCCAGTGAGTGCCGTGGCGGCGAAGGCCGCCGTGATGACCCCGTCTCCGCCCGCCGCGTCGAAAGTGGTCAACGCGTGCGCGCACCCCCGTTCGGAGTTGTCCATACCGGCCAGGCCTGTCCCGGAGCGGACTGCGGGTCATCCGCTGTCGCTCGGTCGGGACGCCCGCGCCCGTCTGGGTGGCGCGGTGCGCGCGCTGCTGGACCTGGCCGGCCTGGACGGAGCGTCGGACGCGGTGCGCCTGGCGGTGCTGGTGTTGGCGTCGCGGACGCCGTCGGAGACCGGTGTGGTGGAGATCCGCACCTCGGAGCTGGGCCGGTGGCTTGGGCTGTCCGCGTCGTACACGGCCTCCGCCGTGGTGCCGGTGCTGCGCCGCTCGGGCGTGGTGTCGGTGGAGACGGCGGAGGGCGAGTACGGCCAGGACGACGGCCTGAGGTGCCGGGTGCTGCCGCTGTGGGCGGCGCAGGACGTGGCTGGGCACCCGCTGAACTTGACGAAGCGGGAGTACGCGACGCTGCTGCGGCTGCTGGAGGCCGTGATGGCGCCGGGGTGGACGCACCGGGACGGCTCGGTCACTCCGGCCGGGCTGATCGGTACGCGTACCGGTCGGGGGGCGGCGACGGACCGGCTGGCGCTGCTGCTGCTGGTGCTGGAGGCGCGGGAGACCGGGCGGGTGCGGCAGTGCGGCGGGGCGGTGGATACCAAGCGCGGTCGGGCTGCGGCGACGGTGGCCCGGCTGCTGGGCTGTTCGGCGTCGGCGGGGGAGCGGGTGCTGGAGCGCTTGGAGGACCGGGAGCTGGTGCTGCGGGTGCGTCTCCGGACGGGTTCGGGCCTGGCGAGCCGGTCGCGGCTGATGGTGCCGGCGGTCGCCGCCGCGCACGGCCGTACGGTCGCCGACGACGTCCAGGAGGACCGCGTGGAGGCCCCGGAGCCCGGGTTTTCAGACCCCGACGTTGCGGCAGGGCCTGTTGAGGAGCCGGGCCTCGAGACGGAATCGCAGGTCAGCGGCGTGCTGGTGACGGATGAGGCTGGTGCTGCAGAGCCCGACGTTGCGGCAGCCCTTCACACTGATCACCCTCACCTGGTTACTCCCGTCATTCCTCTGCAGCTCTCTGGTGGCTTTTCCGGCGAAGGCCGTGGGGCTGAAGGCCGTCGGCCGGACCGCGCGTGCGCGGGCGAGGACCAGGCCGCCGACGGCGAGACCGCCGTTGCCGAGCCCGGGTCGCCGTCGGCTGAGGACGGCCCGCTTCGCGGGGAAAAGCCGAAGGAGTCCCTGGTCGATGAGCAGGTGAGACAGCGCGCTGCCGGGGCTGGAGCCGGTGTCCGGCCGAAGGCCGTGGGTGGCGGAAAGGCGCGGCAGCAGCGGAGGGTAGGCCTGCCGGCTGATCTTCGTCTGCGGGTGGCCCTGGGGCCCGTCTCGTGGCTGTGGGAGCGGCTGTCCGGATGGCAGCAGGACCAGGTGGAGGCGGCTGCGAAGACGGAGTTGGCCCGCCTGGAGGGCCTGCTCGCGCTGCCGGGCGGCGCGCCGCGGCTGCTGGCCGACCGGCTCGCCGACCGCCTGGAGGAGACCGGCGGCGAGGCCTTGATCACCACCCCGTACGGCTGGCTGATCCGGCGCGGCCTGGTCCAGCGGCCGTCCTGCTCAGACCGGCGCTGCGACGACGGGATCCGGCTGGACACCGGCGCCGGGTGTGAGAACTGCGCCAACGTACTCCACATCCGCCGCGCCCGCCGCGCCCGGATCGGCGCGGACATCGACCGGGAGCTGCCCGGCCTGTCCGGCGGCGAGCGCCGACGCGTCATCGAGAAGCGGCTGCGCGAGCAGGTGGCCATTGAGGCGGAGGACCTGGCGTGGCGCCAGGACCAGGCCCGCGAGCAGCAGGCCCGCCGGGATGCGGCCCGTGCGGCTGCCCAGGAGCGGGCGGAGGCCGAACGGGCGGCCGCGGCCGCCGCCGACGCGGTGCACCAGGAGCTGGCGTGCGAGGACTGCGGGCAGCGGCGGGCGGCCGGGCTGTGCGAGGCGTGCGGCTACCGACGCCGGACCGAGGCCCTGGTCGTGGAGGCCGGACTGGTCACCGCGACCTGGGCGGCCGACCTGGGCGACGCGGCCGACGTCGCCGCCGTCACCGGCCACGTCCGGGCGTCGCTGGAGGCAGGCATCGAGGCCGCGCACGCGCAGTTCCTGGAGCTGGTGGAGCCAGGCGAACTGGACGAGAATCCGGCCGCGGCGGCATCGGCGCTCGCCTTCGCCGCCCTCCAGGCGGTGGAGCAGGCGGCGCCGGAGTACCGGGAGAACGCGCTGGCGATGCTGGGCCGGACCGAGGAAGCCGAAGCCGAGGCCCGCCGGGCGTACAAGACCGAGCAAGGGCGCCGCTGGTTCAGGGCCAACCCGAAGGGCGCGGACGCCATCGCCGCCGCGACCAAGGCCGCCAACTCCGCCCGGGAGCGCACCGCCCAGTACCTGCTCGAGGCGCGGCTGGAGCAGCTGCGCCTCGAGCAGACCGCGGTCCACACCGAGCCGGCCGGCCCCGCGCCGTGGACCGACCGGCTGCCAAAGCTCGCCGCCCGTCCCCTCGAGGGCGAACCGGCCGGGGCGGTGGTCGTATGAGCACCGAGGCGAGCGGGGTCGACCTCGCCCGCCAGGCCCTGGTCGCGGCCCGGGAAGCGGCGCGGAAGAACGGGGGCGCCCGGAAGCAGAAGCCGAAGCGGCGCACCGGCACGGTCGTGCGCCGCGATGGCCGCGAGCCGCTCGGGCTCGGCGCGGCGATCGGCCTGATGATGACCGAGCGCGGCCTGGTCGCCCCGGCCGCCGGCGGCAGCGTCCTCGCGCAGTTCGACGACATCCTCGCCGCGGCCGCGCCGCAACTTGCCGGTCACGTCCAGGCCGTGGCGTTCGACGCGGACACCGGTCGTCTGGACGTCATCCCCGATGCCCCCGCCTACGGCGCGAAACTGCGCTGGAGCGCGCCGAAGCTGGTCGCGGCCGCCAACGAGAAGGTGCGCGGCGCGAACGTCCGCACGCTGCACGTCCTGGCGCCCGCACCCGTGAAGGCCGGCCCCGCCACGGCGGCCGCCGACCCGGCTCCGCCGACCGTGCCCGCCGCGCCGGTGCAGCGGCGGACCCCGCCGGACGGCTACCGCCGTGCCATCGAGGCGCACCGCCAGGCCGTCCGGCCGTCGAAGGATGACCCGGCCATCGCGGAAGCGGTGGAGCGGCAGACCGCCGCGATGCGGGAGCTGAGCCGCCGGGCGTTCCCCGACCCAGACGTCGTCGCGGACGATGCGCCGGCCTCGATCGAGGCAACCCGGGCACAGCGCCGCCGCCAGGCCGCGGCCACCGAGGCCGCCGCCCTGCGCCGGGCCCGGCAAGAGCGCGCGGCCCGGGAGTTCGGGACGCCCGCCGACGTCCCTCAGTCGGCTGCACTGCGCGACACGGCCTGAGCAGGCCAGCACCCCCTGTTACTGGTGGTTGTCACCGCGTAGTGTGACGGGCACACGCCTGGTACACCGTGTGCCGCTGTCGCGGTGACCGCTGGAAGAGGGGGAGTCGTGCAGGCAGGGACCGTGCTGGACGGCCGCTATCGGCTGATTCAGCCGATCGGTGCGGGCGGCTTCGGGCAGGTCTGGAAAGCGCACGATCCCCGGGTCGACCGGAAGGTGGCGGTCAAGGTCCTCGCTGGCGACGGCGGCGCGGACCATGACCGGCAGGTGGCCCGGTTCGCCCGCGAGGCTGCGGTCGCCGGCGGTCTGTCCCACCCGAACATCGTCACCGTGCACGACTTCGGATCCGCGATGTACGACGGGCGTCTGCACGCCTACCTGGTGATGCAGCTGCTGCCCGGCAAGTCACTCAGCACAGTCCTCGAGGCCGGGCGGCTCCCGCTGTCGAAAGCCATGTACACGGCAGCCTGCGTCGCCGACGCCCTGGAGGCCGCGCACGAGGCGGGCCTGACCCACCGGGACATCAAGCCGTCCAACATCATCGTCCGCTCCAGCGGCGAGGCCACAGTCGTCGACTTCGGCATCACCAGGAGCAGCGACGCCCGGCACGACATCACCACCACCGGCGTCCTGATCGGGACCCCCGCCTACATGGCCCCCGAGGCCCTGTCCGGCACGTTCGACTGCCGCTCCGACATGTACTCCCTGGGCTGCGTGCTCTACGAAATGGTCACCGGGCAACGGCCCTTCACCGGCACCTCCTGGCGCCTGGTCAACCAGCACCTCAACGAGCAGCCGGCACCACTGCGCACCCTGCGCCCGGACGCCCCTGCGGAGCTGGAGCGGCTCGTCAGCCGGCTCATGGCCAAGGACCCTGCTCAGCGACCAGCCAGCGCAGACGTGTGGGCCACTCTCAAAGAGATCAACGACCGGCACTTCGGCGCCGCACCGCCCAGCCGCGGCAAGGACATCGCCCACAACATCAACGTCACCGCGGCGGAAGCCACCGACGGCGCCTAAAAGTGGACTCGTCCCTGACATGGGTTTCGAGGGCATCGAGGAGCTGCTGCTGTCTTGGGGACAGCTCAAGGTGGGCCCGGCGATACTGGGTCACATGCTCGGCCCACAGCCCGGACCTGTCGGATGGGCCAAGCTCGGAGTAGATCGCCCTGCGGTATGACATGGAGTACTTCGAGAATTCCGCATAGGTCTTTGGTAGCCGGTCCTTGTTGGCCGCTACCCACGCGTGGGCCCTGCCCGCTTCGTCAGCCAGGGCAGGAGCTCTGCCGGCCAGAACGATGCCTGCCGCGATTCCCAGTCCCGCGCCGAACCTGAGGAACCGCCGTCGATCGGTCAGATTCCGCCCCGGCTCTTGCCGCCTATCGGAGTGGCGCAGCTCGCCCAGCGTCCTGAAGAGCTTGAACGCACCCGCAGGGCCGAGTCGAGTGAGTAGGCGCAATCCCATCGCCGGGCCCGTCCAGGCGCGTACGTAGCCATCTTCGATACGAATGAGGGTGGGAAGCCAGGGGGCGTCAGGTCCGAGAGATTCGTCGCGCCAGCGCTGGACGTCGGCGTTCGCCAACGGCAGTGTCTCGAGTACGTCCCCGACGGCGTTTTCGACTGCGTGGGTGATCGCTCTGCATCTGCTGCAGGAAGCGTCGAATCCGAGGACCCAGCGTGATTCGGAAGACATAGTGCCTACTTTCCGCTAAGCGAGGCTGAAGTTTGCAGGGTCGTTTCCGAAGCTCGACGTCCAGGATGCCGAGAGCGACAGCCTCCGGCCTTGTCATTCCGCGCAGGATTGTTGCCGATTCGCGCACACCATGGGCGGCAGGTGTCTGTAGCCCCGCGGCGGTATCCCGTAGACGGCCATCCGACGCCGAGTTCGCCGCGATCCGGCCGGGCGGCAGGACCGCATCACCGCTCGTCCACCCACCTGCCCGCGCGCCGGCGCGGCCGAGGCGTGCTCGTCGGCGAGCTGCCCCGCTCATCGGCTCAAGGGGACACGTTCGGCGACGGCGAGTTCATCGCGTTCCGCCCGTACTTCCGCCAGCTGCTTGGCCAGCTGTGCCTCGAGTTCGTCCAGTTCCGCGCGCCGCGCGATGATCCGTTCCAGCAGCTCGGAGCTCGGGATCCATGTACCGGATCGTAGAAGGCAGCCCGGCCACAGGGAGCAGGAACTGACGAACCGACCGCTCCGCCAGCGATCTACTGCGCAGACTGCCGCTCGTGACCAGCGTGAGCAACCCGAGGACCGGCCACACCAGCCCCGTCCCGTTCCGCCAGCGCACCAGGTGCGCATCCCCCTGCGCATCTCCGCATCGGATGCGGCGCACCGGAGCGCTCCGGTGCGCCGCATTTCCCTTGGACTGCGCCCGTGGTTCAGGGGAAATGCAACGGTGCACAGTGAGTAGCTGTTGTCTTTCCGATCTTGAGAGATGCGCGTCGAACGGGAGTCCCGATTGGGTGGTTGCGGGGCGCTGGGCGCATACGAGTAGGGCCTCCTGAACAGCTCGTTGGTGTCGAGTCACCGAGTAGCAGGAGGCCCCAGTGCCGCAGTCTTGCGTGCCGATGTCCTGGCAGTCCAACCCGGTCACCCGGGAGTGTGACTGCCTGGCTCACCGGTTCGGCAACGCTGCCGACAACGGGTCCCGGCAGCCGCGCTACCCCACGGATATGACGGACGCGGAGTGGGTGGCCGTCAAGCCGCTGCTGCCGGTACCAGGCTGGATGCGCGGCCGGGGAGGCCAGCCCGAGGCGTACTGCCACCGGGCGATACTCGATGCGGTCCGTTACCTGGTGGATGCTGCTGCACACCGGCGTCCACACCGGACGCTACTTCGCCGTCGTATAAGTGCCGGCAGCGGTCAGCGGGCCGGGACGCAGGCGCGGCGGGCCGCACTCGACCGAGCAGAACCGACGCCTCACCAGCCAACGGCTGTCAGAAGTCGTACGGCTTCTTGGTGCTCCAGTTCAGCACGTCGGCCTCGTTCCAGCTGAACTGCTGGCTCCCGCCCTTCATGACGACGGAGTAAGAGGGGCTTTGGCGGCCGTCCGTGCCGCGCAGGGCGATGGCGAGCGACTGCGCCGTCTGGTGTCCGGAGCCGTAGTCGAAGAGGTTCACCGCGCTGTAGACCTTGCCGCCGGGCTGGAGGGTGATGCGCTTGTCGCCGCCCGGGTTGTCCTTCTTCGAGTGCGGCAGTTCGAGGCCGTCGTCGCCGAGCTTCACGGCCGGGAACGAGGTGACCCAGCACGGCTTGGTGCCCTGGTTGGACGCGGTGACCAGCAGGTGGTCGCCCTGCTGTCCGGCGAACCGGTGCACCGCGGTGACCAGCATCTCATCGCCCACGCACTGCTGGGCGGCGGTGGCTGCGTCCTTGCTCGCGACCTCGTCCGAGCCGTCCGAGGCGGTCGCCGAGCGCGCGCCCGCCTTGGTGTCAGCACCGCTGTCGGCCTGCTCCGCGCTGCCCTTGCCGTCCCCGTCGGACGCAGACCGGCTCTGCGCGGTGCCGGAGGCGTGGTCGCCGCCCGACGCCTTCGAGTCGCCGTCGGCGCCGCCGCAGGCGGTCAGGCCCAGCGCCAGCGCGGCGGTCACGGCGGCCAGGGCGGCGGTACGAATCCGGGAAGTACGCATGATCAGGTCCCCCTGCGTTCCGTGCGGGATTCCTCTTTGGCGGCTCCCGCGGTGTGAACACCACCTTTCCCGGGCCTACTGACGTTCTGGAAACGTCTCACTCACGTCCCGCAAACACACCGCGCAAACGGGCGAGACCAGCCGCGGCCGGCCTGGAGTCCCTCACCACGGGAACGCGGACGAGCAGCAGACCCGCGAACTCCTGGCGCTCAAGGAATGACGACGGCCGCCCCGTATCAATCCGGGGCGGCTGTCGTCTGTTCCTCGTTGTGCACCGCAGACCAAGGAGGTGCGAGCGGCGGCCGCTGACACCATGCGTGCTCGCACGCTGCGGCGGGTGCGGGCGGAGCGGGCTGGCTCGGTGGAGGCGGCCGTATCGACCGTGGTCGACCACAAGGACTAGGTTCCTGAATGGAGGTTCGAGACGTGAGGTTACGAGAAGCGATCGAGGGTGTGCGGATACCGGTGTACGCGCCCGGGTGTCCCGGTCCAGGGGGCATCGTTATGCAGCACACCGCGGCCGCCCCGGGGGGCGCGGCTACGCACGCGAGGGCAGGAGGAGACCGGTGAGCGACCGCAGTGCGATCGAGTGGACCGAGGCGACCTGGAATCCGACGACCGGCTGCGACCGCGTCTCTGCGGGCTGCGACAACTGCTACGCGCTGACCTTGGCGAAGCGGCTGAAGGCGATGGGTGCGGCGAAGTACCAGAATGATGGTGATCCCCGCACGTCCGGACCCGGGTTCGGTGTCACGCTGCACCCGGACGCGCTGGACGTTCCCTATGGGTGGAAGAGTCCGCGGACGGTGTTCGTGAACTCGATGTCCGACCTGTTCCACGCGCGGGTGCCGCTCGGCTTTGTCCGCCAGGTCTTCCGGGTCATGGCCGACACTCCGCAGCACACCTACCAGATCCTCACCAAGCGGGCCCGGCGCCTGCGGCAGGTCGCCCCGAGGCTTGACTGGCCGGAGAACGTGTGGATGGGGGTGTCGGTGGAGACCGAGAAGGAGCTGGCGCGCGTCGACGATCTGCGTGAGGTTCCCGCAGCCGTGCGGTTCCTGTCCTGTGAGCCGCTGTTGGGTCCCCTGTCTGGCCTGAGGCTGGACGGCATCCACTGGGTGATTGCCGGCGGCGAGTCCGGCCCCGGGCACCGGCCTCTGGACGAAGCCTGGGTCACCCAGATCCGCGATGCCTGCCAGGATGCCGGTGTCGCCTTCTTCTTCAAGCAGTGGGGCGGCCGCACTCCGAAGGCCGGCGGCCGTCTCCTGGAGGGCCGGACCTGGGATCAGAAACCGCTGCCGGTCGCGGCCTGACCGATCTGCGCGTCGGGCGGGCCTACCGGGGCCCGCCCCGGCGAGGTCAGGCCGCGAGGTTCCCGGGGTAGAGGGTGATCTCCCGAGTCTTCTTCACGCCCACCCCGTTGCTGGGCGTCCTGCCCTGCTCGTGCAGAAGCCGCACCGCCTGGCGCACCACCGGCTCGGTGACCTGCCCGTAGAAGGATCCGAAGACCTCCAGCGTGTGGTCGACGAGCTTGACCGGCCGCCGGGTCCGCGCCAGCAGCTTGGCCAGGTTCTCGGCGATCTCCGGCACCGCCTTGGCTTCGACCTCCTTCGGATCCGGGCGGGTCACCGAGGCCACGGAGAACAGCGCGTCGTCCTCTTCGCGCTCCTCCAGCGTCTCCCACCACGTCGCCCGGGCCCTGGCGACGGTATCGCCGAACACCCACAGGCCATAGGGGCTGCGGGTAGCGAACACCAGCCGGTACACGGCCCGCTTACGAGGCGAATGCGACACCGGCACCGACTGCAGGAGCATCCCGGTGCGCCGCTCCAGACGGCGGGCGTACTCGGCTGCCACCGCCTCGATGGCGTCTGCTGCGGCGTCGTCCTTGTTGCGGGAGGCCACCGCGTCAGCGAAGTACTCCCGCCACCAGGTCCCGCCGCACACGTCGTCGAACCGCTGCAGCGACTTCTCGTTGCCCTTCGGGGAGCGGACGTGCCCGCCCAGGCGCCACACGGCCATCATGCTGAAGTTCATCAGCAGCTCGGTCGCCGGCCGCTTATGCGGTCGCTTCCGGGCGAGGACGTCGACGAGCCGGTCCTGGGGCAGGACAAGACCGCACGGGTCCAGGAAAAGGAACAGCGGTTCCCGGACGGCCCGCTGGACGACCTGGTCGAGAACGCCGTCGACCTCGCCGCGGTGAGCGTGCGCCCGCACGCCGCGGGCCAGGTAGTGCTGGACCACCTCGTGTAACCGGTCGAACGACTTCGCCTGAGGCTCGGAGAAGAAGCACTCCAGCGTGAGCCCAGGCCTGTTGCGCAGATACGAGGCGACCCTCAGCGCGATCTCCGCGGATGCCGGGTCGCCGTTCTCGTAGCGGCCCTCGCCCGCATACCCGTCGAGATAGACGACGCGCTTGTCATGAGACTGCGTGCCCGTCATCCCACCAAACTGCGGCAGGTACCGCTTGAGGAGATCATGCTTGAACACACTCGGCAGCGCCTTGTCGGCCCAGTAGCCCCCGCCCGTACCCGACGACATCGCCACCCCCAGATCGCCGTATCTGTCTGATTACAGATGGTGAAGCACCGGGGGGAACAGGGCAAGAGGCCCACTCAACCCGCCAACGAGGACTGAGTTGTCCCCCGCCAGGCCGCCCGGCGCGGGCACCGCACGGTGACCGGGGCGGAAGACCCATCTGCAGACCGGTGCGGCGTCCGTTGTTATGTCGTGCAGCCCGTCTGAGGTTTCTTCCGGCGTCAGACCGCGCTGGACGGGGCGGGGGGCTTGGATACTGTCGAGAAGCTGCCCGAATGTGACCCTTTCGTCGGTGGGTCATAGTCGATGGCCTTGAGCAGCGCGTGACGCCCAAAGGCATCGGGCCGCGGGTCGTCGGTGGCCCGTGGCCGCAGCGCCAGGAATGTGGCGATGCCCGGTGCAACGAACGGGTGCTGCTCGACTCCGGCCGGGACTGCCCCCGCTGCGAGGACCGGCGGGAAGACCGCTGTGCACAGCGCCGGAAGGTGGCGGCCGACGTGGAGGCCGCGTTGCAGCACGCTTTCGAGGAAGAGCGCCGGGCGACCACCGCCAGGCAACTCCACCAGGGCGTGATGGCCAGGGCTTGGGCCCGCGAGGCTGAGCGGGAGCAGGTCCGCGCCCGGCAGGCGGCGGCAAAGGCCCGCGCCGAAGCCGCGGCCGCGCATCTGCCCGCTGTGGAGGCTGCGCCCGTCGCACCGGTCGTGGTGCCCGCTCCGCGTTCGGCTGCCGTGCCTGTCCCGGCGTCGACGACGTCGACCAGGAGTAGGAACTCATCCTCAAGAACCTGACCCGCGACCAGGTCCGCGACTGGCGGGTGCGCGCGATGAAGGATCCGCAGCTGGTCTTCGACCACATCGACTGGTATGGCGAGACTTCGGCCAGGAGGCTGTTCACCGGACGGCTGGTGGACCAGGTACAGCGGGTGGCCGGCCTCGGTCACCTGAACCTCGGCTACATACCGTGGGGGCAGGCATGAGCGGCGGCAGGACGTCCGAAGTGGAGCTGGCTCGGGTCGCGCTGCGGGCCGCGATGGAACAGGCCCGGAAGAGCGGCGGCCGGCCGTACGGCGAAGACCAAGCAGCCGCGCCCGACCACGGTGGTGCGCCGGGACGGGCGCGAGCCGCTGAACCTTGCGGCGGCGATCGGCGCGCTGGTCACCGAGCGGACCCGGGAGTTCCCGGCCGCCGGCGCCTCGCTGCGCGAGCGGTGGGCGGCAACCGCCCCGACCTCGCCGGGGGACGGCCGTCGGCGGAGATCCGGGGTCGATCAGCGGCGCCGAGTCGGGAACGAGCAGATCCGCGCGAGGGGCGGTGGCGCCTACCTTGGTGGGTGATGATGGCGTGGTGAGTCTGGATTTGAGCAACTACGAACTCCGCTGGCCGACATCACTGTTCATATCCGAGGGCGAGCGTGTCCTTCGCTCGTCGAGTGCGTCGTGGGAGGAGCAGGCGATATGGCTGCTGACGGAGGCTCTGGTCGGCACCACAGCGGCGGCCGACTTCGAGGACCTGCCCAAGAGCTCCACACCCTCGGATGATCCGTGGGCCAGCACCACCCCCGGCTGGGGGAAACGGGGCCGGATGAACAAACGGGAGTGGCTGACTGAGCTGGTCAGCTGCGCAGCCGAACTGCGGCATGCGGCCGAGCCGCGACCGTACTGGCCACAGCGGCAAGGCCGGTGTCTGTCGCACGACGGCAGCACAGCGCGCGACACCCGACGGGACTTCACCCGCATCATCAGCGACTTCGCCGACAACGGCTACCTGGTGGAGGTCTTCGGCGAGGAATGCGTCGACGACCCCACCGAGCTGCCGGACGCCTCGCGAGTGATCGAGCGGCGACTCGGCATCCCGGGCCTGTGGCCTCTGATCCCGGAGACGTGGGACGAGGACACCTTCTTCGGCCTGATCGAGGTCTTCCACGACCTGGTTAGCCGGCCCCGCACACGCCGCTTCCACAGCTGGAACAGCTGCGGGTGGCACCACTCGGAGTTCCACAACGGGCCCGCCCGCATCCTGTACCGGGGCAAGGTCAACGAGCTGCTGCGCGAGGCCGGCATCGAATACGAGCTGGCTGCCGAAGGCGAGGACCTCGGGCGCCTGGTCGCCGTCACCGACGACGCCCGCAGCGCGCTGGTGCACCGGGCGCTCAACGAAAGCGCCCCGGACATCACGGCCCGGGTCCGCCACGCGATCGCCTTGTTCCGCGGCCGGGACACGACGGTGGAGAGCAAGCGGTCGGCGATCGTCACCCTTGCGGGCATCCTCGAGGAACGCCGCGCCCTGCTCAAGGACAAGCTCGGCAAGGACGAGGGGGCACTGTTCGAGATCGCCAACCGCTACGACCTGCGCCACCGCAAGGCAGACCAGCGCGGCAACTACGACGAAGCGTTCCTGGACTGGATCTTCTGGTGGTACCTCGGAACGGTGGAGCTCACCAACCGGCTCATTGCGTCGCGGACCGCCGACTGACCCTCGCGCACCATCACCCGAACCGTGATCGAAGCCCTTCAGGGCCGGTTACGCTCGGCAGCCGCCGCCGGCCTGGGGAATTACGTGATCGTCCACAGACGGGCCAGCACTTGACGCTAACTGCGCGTCGGCGTGATGTGTTCAGGACCTGGGCCGCGCAGGGAGTTCGAGACGCTGTCAGGCCGCAACGGGCATGAGGGGCTGGACTCCGAGTGGTCAGGCCGCGTGCGACAGCATCTGGACGCGGGGTGGAAGCAGCTCGCGGACCGGCTCGCAGAGGCAGGGTTGGCCACGAAGGTCAGCAACGAAGGGCAGGACATCGCCGATGGTTTAAAAGAGATCTATTTCCACGACATCCGGGCGCGCGCTGTGGGACTCTCGGGCGTCGCCATCAACGACATTGAATACCTCGCTGGGTTTTTGATCAGGAGCCCGCACAGGGCGGGCATCAATTACCCGTCGTCACGGGCCGGACTGCCTTACGGGTTCGACCTGACGGTAGACCCGGCCGTCGACCCCGACCTATGCCTCTGACAGTGGAAGGACTGTGAACTGGCAGCAGCGGGCCAGAACCGACAGGCAGACAACCGGTGTGTCTCATTCCGGGCTCTCTTGTCTCAGCAGTCGCATGCTTCACTTGCGTGCGTCAGAAAGGCATCACTACTACGGAAGAGTGATCATGAAAATCGCCCGCCGGCTCCTCGTGGGGGTCACCGCAGCGTCCTTAGGTATTCTTGGCATGTCAGCGGCGCCATCACAGGGCGCGGCAATCCCGAAGACCAGCGTTCCTTCAGCAGCGTCGGTACAAGCACCTACGGGTAAGTGGAAAGTGCGTACCACGTTCTTCGCGAAGGACGGCTCAGACGTGCCCCTCCGGGAAGGTACCGACAGTTGGGGGTACAAGCACATCCAGCAACGTCATCCGCAACCCGATACCTCCCTGTACGGCTGGATAGATGAGACCCTTGACAATGGGACGCCCAAGCCTGACCACAATGACCCGACCAAGCGCGTCGTCAGGTGGCGTCTGGCCAAGGGCGTGATGTTCAGGGTGGTCTTCTCCGAAAAGGTGTACAGCGACTCTCACGATGGTCGCCCCAGGGGCATAATAACAGCGTTCAAGGAATGAGCGGGCACGACAGTAGGGGTTGGCCAGTGGAACTCGCGGTACACGGTGAGCTAAGCCCGGAAGAGTGGCTCGAGCGTTTTCAGCGAGCCGCAGAAGCCAGCATGCGCAGCCAGTTCGCCACGGAAGAAGATCGTGGCACCTTGCGGGAACTTGTCTTCGACAGCCGCGAGGACGGTGTATGGGCAACCGTGTCCTTTTCCATGGCCAGCCATCCCGGGATCACCTTCATCCGTAGCCAGAGAGTTATGCCTGACCTGAGCGCGGAGGAGGATCCGGACTTCGCAGCGATGCTGCTCGGAATCCACTTGATCGAGTGGTTCTACACAGAGGCCAGGAAAAAGACCCCTGACGCCGATGGCATCATTCGGAACTGACCTACGGACCGACTCCCACGCCTCATGACGGTCAGCCGGTGCCCACACTGCCCGGTAATCGCGTCCGTCGGCCAACTGTCGGTCATGTACTTCACAAACCGCGCCCTGCGACACCTGTCCGTGCTGGACAGCATCTGGCTCAGGTAACCACCTGGTGGCGACGCCTTGCCCCCGGCATTCCGGATGCCGGGGGCAAGCCATTTCCAGTGTCCCAGGGACAATGGGAGCAGTGCGTACAAGCGGTCCCGGCAGACGCATGGTCCGCCGCAGCGACATCGCAGCCGGTGAGATGAGCAGCCGCGTCCAGCGAGGCAGACAAGGACCGACGCGTGGCGGTCGTGAACTCGCAGGCCGTGTCTGCGGTGATGTACCGGGCGGCCCACGGAGAAAGCTTCCGGAATACTTCCGTCAGAGGCTGTCTGCTCGCCTAGTGCGGAGCCACCTCGCTCCGGCGCCACCCCATCGCTTCTCTGCATCTGCTGCGCTCATGCGGAGAGCCTCTGCGATGACTTATCATTCGCCGCATTAGAGAGCAGGCCCGTCCCAGACTCTGGTGTTGGCCCAGTTCTCCTCTGCTCGGCTGTCATGGAGTTGCGCCCAGGTGGTGACGTCGGGCCGTGACCAGGCGGTGCCCTCGCTGGCGAGTCTGCTGTTCTCCGGTGAGCCACCTTGTCTGCGAGCGCGGTTCCACGGGAAGCACCAGAAGCTATCGCGGTGCCCGCACCCGCACAGGGCCGCGGGCACCGCGTTTCTGCGAGTCGCCTATTGCCGGTTGATTCGGGACCCCGAGAAAGCCCCGCCCGTCGTCGTGGCTAGGTGCCCTGCGGCCGTCGGGCGCAAGGTCCGGCGAGGAAGGCATCAGCCACCACAGCGTGCGCAGGGTCGATATCCCGAAGCTTCCGCCTCGCCGACTGGGGTCCACCCGGCCTTGTTCAGGTACCGGCCGTCTCCGCTGATGAGCCCGCAGGTCTCATCGCGGTGATACACCTCGCGGAGCCTTGGGAGGCTGGGCCGTACAAGGACAGCTGGTCGCCCACACGAGCGCATCGTGATCTGTTCCCGGTGCTCCAGGGCCTGCCGCCTCTGGGGGAGAGGGTCGTTTGCCTGCCAGAGCAGCCGCCTCACTTGCTCAACGAGCCTCTCCCTATCTGCCGGGGTGGACTCACCTGCGGCCTTTTCCAGCAGCTTCCGGGCAGAGCTGCGTAGCCGCCTGGCCTCTGCAGCCCGCTCCTCTTCATATTTTTCTTGATCCATCTCTAGCTGGCACAGGTCTTCCCACCACATGTAATCGCCCGCGTCTTCCGGGCCCGAGGCGTCCGCAAAGTTGAGAGTTGAAACGGTGCGGGCGTGGAGCATGTGCCCTCCATTGATTCGTGCCGGGCACCCCCCTGTGGTCCCGGCGAGAGTGATCACACTACGGGTGGACAAAGAGGAAAGGATCTCTTTTACCGAATTGCGATACGCGAGGGGGGCTTTCCCGTCTTTCCGCTCTGCCTCAGCCCTGTGGCTCCGTCTGGCAAACCCCGCCGCAACTGGCCAGCGGGTCAACGGGAAACCCGTTTGGCTCACCGTGTGGGGCAGTGCCGTGTGTGGTCGGTGTCTGCGAAGAGCTGTTCGACACTTTCGCGGGCCCATCCCAGCAGGGTCAGCACCATCTCGCCAGTGCCGATGAGCCGCTCGATGACACGGCTGGCACGTGGGCTGTGGGGCATCTGGGCGGCCTTGCGCAGCGTGCCGAGGAACTGATCGATCCCGGTCCGGGCGGCCTCCTGTAGGGCCAGGGCGGCGTCCCGGGTGAGCTCGTGGTGGGCCAGCCCGGTCTTCAGCCGGGTCAGCTGGCTGCTGGCATCGCTGAGGAAGTCGGTGGCCAGTCCCCAGTAGATGCGCATGGACTCCGGCAGCAGGGCCCGGCCCACCACGGTCATAGTCCGGATGGTCGAGGTGGCCTTGTCGAGCTGCCGGGGCAGGTAACCAGGCCCGGAGATCGCCAACCACTGGACGAGCGAGTCACCACTGAACGGCAGCAGCCACTCCAGCTGGGACTCGGCCCCCTCATCCCCGCTGGCGGGAACCTCTTCGGCCGTGACGGACGGCGCGAAGACCGCAGCCCGCCCGGCGTCGAGGTCCACCACCGCCGCCAGCTTGTCCAACACCGCAGCATCGGCCGCCGCCAGCAGCGCGTCCAACTGGGCATCGGAATCGTCGCGGTACTCCTCGCACAGACCAGCGTCGAGATCACGCTTGCTCACTGCCCACTCCCATCCGCCGGGCGCAGCAGCGCCTGCTTGAGCAGCGCCCGGCCGCGCTCCAGGTTCTTGCGCGCCGCCTCCGGGGTGATCCCCATGATCTGTGCGATCTCCTGCGGCCGGTATCCATCCAGCGTCCATGCCATGACCTCCCGCTGCCGTGTCGGCAGCCAGCTCAGCGCTTCGTACACGCGAGCCTCTTCCTCACCCAGCTCCACCGCCGCCACCGGACACCGGCCACCCGGCAGATCTGGCAACCGATCAGCCAACTGCTCCCGCACCACCCCGGACCGCAGGGCGTCGAGCCGCCGCTTCGCCACAGTCCGAAGCCACGCCCCGGGATTGCGGATCGAGTCCCATTGCTCGAACGCCAGCACGAACGCGGACTGGGCGGCGTCGGCCGCCTCGTGCGGCGCGGCTCCCAGGCGCATCACGAACCGCGTCAGAGCGAGGAAGTCCTGCTGGTAGTACTCCGCAAATGCGGCACGGGCCTTGCTGTCCTCGGGGATCGGCCGCTGGCAGGGAATGACGACCGCCGGCGCGGAGACCGCGCCGCGGGACCTGGCGTCAGTCATGCGGGCCCACCTCCTTGCAGGCGCCGACCTCGACGACGACTTCCCCGCGCCCTGGGCTGTGCTCGCTCAGCCGGCTGCCGGGCGGCAGGCCGCTCACCCGGTGGCACAGGCCCTGCTCGCTCACCCGCAGTCGCTGCACTGCCGCACGCTCGCGCAGCCACACCACCAGCAAGCGCCCGACGCTGGCGCCGAGTCCCGCTATCAGGGAGGCCACAACCGCCGTGTCCATTCAACGCCCCTTCATCAAGCGCCCGTTGTCGGACGCTGCTGCGATCAGCCTTATGTCCAGTAGTGCGATCGGCGCTGAGGAACGTGACATCGATCCGGAGCCACAGACGTGAGATGGGTCACCTAGGAGCCGACGGTGGAGCCGGATCGGCCAGCTCGCTACCTCGGGATGCTCAAGGGCACCTGGAGCGGCGCTCCGACACACCCTCTTCCGGGTGAATCGCCGTCAGCTTCGTGTTCATCACTGGCACGGGCGCGTCACGGTGACGGTCATGAGGATCCGTTGCTGGGCCGCTGCTGCGACCACTGTGCTGGCGACGACCAGCCTGTTCGCCTTCAGTCCATGGAGTTGGGCTGCACCGAGCACCTCTTCGTCTGGCGCCGCTCCTGTCTCGGTGAACGAGCTCCCGGAGCCCCCGACTGCTGAGGAGGCTCGGGCTGAGCTGGACGAGCTGACCGTCGCGCCGGAGGATGACGCCCCCGGGTACAGCCGGAGCAAGTTTCCGCACTGGATCATCCAGCACGGCACCTGTGACACCCGCGAGGTGGTTCTCCAGCGCGACGGCACCGACGTCACGCAGGACGACCAGTGCCGCGCGATCTCCGGACACTGGGTCTCGCCGTACGACGCCGTGACCGTCGACGCGGCCGGCCAGCTCGACATCGACCACGTCGTGCCCCTCAAGGAGGCGTGGCGGTCCGGCGCTGCGGCCTGGACCACGGAGGACCGCAAGGCGTTCGCCAACGATCTCGTGCACTCGCAACTCGTCGCGGTCTCGGCACGGTCCAACAGGTCGAAGGCCGACAAGGACCCCGCCAACTGGCAGCCCCCACTCGCCAGCTACCGCTGCATCTACGGCCGCGCCTGGATCTCGGTGAAGTACGTATACGACCTGGCCGTGGACCCGTCGGAGCGCTCGGCGCTGGAGGGCATGCTCGACACCTGCGCCTGACGACGTCAGCCCCCGGCACGCCGGCACCCACACCGGGTCTAGGGAGCTGATGCTGCCCTCGTGGTAACGCCCACCGCAACGGGGCCCTGCGGGCAGCGCGGCCATGAGGTGACCGGTGGGCCGGGACGTTCGCCGACTCGGGATCGGGCACCCCGGCCGCGATATTGTGGAGGGCCTGATGTCCGCTGTTCATGATCTGGCAGGAGCTCCACGCGTGCCCGAGGACCCCATAGCCCACAGCGAGCTCGCCGCTCTAACCCGGCGTTTCGAACAGGTCGCAGAGAAGAACGACCGCGAGTTCGGGATCATCAAGAGCGACCTGACGGCGGTGCGTCTCCAGGTCGGAAACCTTGATCAGAAGGTTGACCGGCTGAAAGACGACATTGAAGCGCTCGGGCAGCAGATGGACCGCAACCAGGCACAGATCATCGACCTGCTTACGCGCTTGGTCGGCAAGCACCCGGATGATGGCAGCTGACCTTCAGTACACTGTCCACGCTCTCACCCGGCGTACTGAGGCGGTCGAAGATCGTGTGGAGTCCCTGCAGGTGCAGACGGGTGGCAATTTCGCTGCCGTCATCGGGGGCCAGGCCGCGCTCCGTCGCGAGGTGAGGAACGGCTTCGCCAAGCTCGATGCTCGCTTTGATGCCCTGGAGCAGCGGATGGAACGCAACCAAGGCAGATGATCGTGCTGCTTACGCGTCTGGTCGGCAAGCACCCGGACGGCAGCTGACTTAAGGACGCTGTCCGCTTCGTCGTCTTCTTCGCCGGCGTCTTCTTGGCGCTGGCCTTCTTCGCGGGCTTCTTCTTGGCCGGGGCCTTCTTCTGGGGCCGCATCTGGTGCACGTCGGCCTCGTCGGCGCTCTCGCCGCGGGCCTCCCGTGCGGCCCGCACGCTGTTGCGGAGGGCGGCCATGAGATCGACGACCTTGCCTTCCGGCTGGACCGCAGCCTCGAGCTCGGCCGGCTCCACGCCTTCCGCCTTGGCCTGGATCACAGCCTCTACGGCTTCGCGGTACTCGTCGCGGTACTGGCTGATGTCGGTGGGGCCGATGAGGTCCATCAGCTCCAGCGCCTCATCCACCTCGGCATCCGGCAACTCCACGCGTCGCGGTGCGATCCCTTCAGCGCTGCGGATCTCGTCATCCCAGTGCAGGACCTGCAGCACGATCGCGTCCCCGACGACCCGAAGCGCGCCGAGCCGCTCCCGCCCATGCCAGGCAAACTTGGCGACCGCCACCTTGTCGTTACGCTGCAGCGCTTCCCTCAGCAGCGTGTACGGCTTGGCCGCCACGGGGCCGTCTCCCTGAAGGAAATAGGGTCGGCCGAAGCGGATCGGGTCCAGGCGCTCGGCCGGCACGAAAGCTTCGACATTGATCGCCTTCGCCGTCGGCAAGGGCAACTGCTCCAGGTCCTGGTCCGTGACGGGGACGAGCTGATCCGGCGCGGCCTCGTAGGCGCGCCCGATCTCCTCATTGGTGAGCGCCTCGTCTTCGATCTCGCACGTCTTCTGGTAGCGGATCCGGCCGCCGTCGGTGGTGTGGATCTGCCGGAAGGAGATCGAGTGGTCCTCGGTCGCGGGCAGGACCTTGATCGGGATGGTGACGAGACCGAAGCTGACGGCTCCGCTCCATACGGGGCGCATGGCTACCTCCCAGAGCCCCCCTGGGTCTACCAGCGTAAACACGTACTGGCCGGGGTGCCTCAGATCAACCACGCTTCCTGTGTTCGATTATCATTCGAACGGTGAGTGCATCTGAAGGACGGCGGTCGAGAGTCGAAAGCGGAGCCGTGGACGCGCGACACGATCTTCCTCCCGACCTCGACCGGCTGCGGGCCTTGGAGACCTATCTGCGTCTCCAGCTCGCCGCTGTCCGGTCACGCATCGCGAAGTTGGAAGACAGGCGGCCGGGCCGGGCCACTGCGGCCGCCGCGTGGACGCTCCAGCTCCTCCCCAGCCCTGCGGGAGGCTCCCCGCGCGGGTATCTCCACCGCGAGACGTGCTTTATACGAGGCGGCAGGTCGCTCAGCCGTGAACAGGCCCGGCTGGTCCTGGCGATGCCCGATGTCACGCCGTGTGAGGCCTGTGGCGCGGAGAAGGGGCTGTGACAGGGCCGGGCGGCTCGGGCGCAGGGCCGGGGCAGCCGGCGGTGACGTACCGCGTCGTGCTCCAGTTCGAGGAGAGCGGCCCGGCCGTCACCGGAGATTGGGCCTCTGGCGCTACCGCCCTGCGTGCCTACCGGGCGTGGGTCGGGCTTTACGGGACCGCCTCCCCGGCGGTGGTCATCCGGCTGATCGAGGAAGTCGGCGGTCGTCGCCACGTGCTCAGGGCCTGGACCGCGCAGGGGGAAGTCGAGACGCTGCCGGGCCACGGTGGGCGCCAGGGCCTGGGCTCCGATCGGTGATTCTGATCTTCGGCCTGGAATCGCGCCGGGCCTGCGGTTCCACGGCCTCACCCCCTTGACCGGCAGGTGGTCAAGGGGGTCCGGCCTGCGAAAGCGGTGTCAGGGTGAGGGAGGCGCGTAGGTGATGCCGACGTCGCCGGCGGACGTCGCGGCGAGAGCCACCACCTGCCAGATCACGTCGGGGATGCCGTCCCGGGGCCCGTCGCAGGCGTCGTTGAGGAGATCTACGACCAGCGCCACCGCTCCATCCGGCCCGTGAGCCGAGAACTTGACCTGCTGCGCCGTCCAGGGCTGCTCCCGGGGCGATGCGAACTCCACCAGGGCGTGGTAGGCCACGAAGTCTGTGCCGTCCTGGGTGAGGATGAGCGTGCCCTCCTGGAGGTCGAGGCCGACCTCCACTTGGGGGTCCTCCTGCGTCACGACGGGTTCGCCGGTGGTGCTCAGCTCCATGCTGCTCTCCAAGGGAAAGACGGGATCGTCTGCCGAGCATCGCAGCCAACGGGTCTCCCGTGGGCGCCGGTTGCCCAGCACGCCAGCAAGCCGACGTGCTGGCGTGCTGGCACACCCCCGTGATCCATTCCGAACAGGGGGCGGAAACGGTCGCTCGTCTCTGTCACCGGACAGCGCGGCAACCATAGGTGTCCGATTGACTTCTTCTCCGCCTCCGCCGAGAACCCCGGCACGGACCAGGGCGCAGGGCGGATCGCGCTGAGGGCGAGCTGCGCGCTAAGCGGAAACCGCTGCGGTGATGCGGGCATCCGGAGTCGGATGGTGGTATGTCTTCCACGCCTGCCCGCCGCACCCGGTTACCTCGCCCTCATCGTCTTGTTGCCCGTCCCAGCTCGGGGGGCAGATCCGTTCGGCCGCCGAGGAGCGCACCCGGCCCTCAGCATGGTGCAGGGGGTCTGGACTGGGCGCGGCGCATCGAGTTGGTGTCGATCCTGATCGCGTCTTTGGTGGCGGTGGCCGGCCTCTGGTATTCGAGTGTCCAGACGCAGCAGGCCAATGATCAAGCCCGGCAGGAGAGGGCGTTGACGAAAGAGGGGCAGATCACCGACCGCTTCAACGCCGCGGTGGGCAACCTGGGAGACGAGGCCGACGAGGTGCGCCTCGGTGGAATCTTCGCTCTTCGGCGGATTATGGAAGACTCGCCTCGCGATCAGCCAGCCGTTGTGGAGGTTCTCTCGGGGTATATCCGCACGCGTGCGCCAGCTGCCGGAGGGGGGACGAAGCGGGACGCTGGCGGCCGGCCCGCCCCCGACGTGCGGGCAGCGTTCGAAACGCTCACCCAACGGAACCCCGTCCATGACAAGTCAGCCCGGGTCGATCTGCGTGATACCCACCTGCGCTACATCGGTGTGCGGCCAGGCCCGGCCGGAGCGGAAGAGACAGGGGCGAACGGGCAGAGGCTGGAGCGCGCCAACCTCTCCGGCGCAGACCTGGCCAACGCACATTTGCCCCGGGCACTTCTTTCGGGAACCCACCTCGTCGGCACCCGGCTGGAAGGCGCCGATCTCCGAAGGGCCGACCTGCGCGGCACGGACCTGCGCGGAGCGCAACTCGTCGGCGCTGACCTGAAGGGTGCAGACCTACGGGGCGCCTGGTTGCGAATCGAAGGCGACACCGGAGGCAACAGCAAAAACGACCCTGACACAGATAGCCTGGCCTCCGAACAGCCTGCCAAGATCAGCGCGGACCAACTCCTCGAAACCCAATGGGATCACACCACCCTGCTCCCGTCCGCACTGAAGGACGACCCCCGTATCCGCAAGCGGCTCTCCCGCATGCACACGGGCACGCGGTGAGGGAGGACCCGTTTCAGCGGACGTAGTCCATAGCCGGGCCGGGGGCGGAAACGGTCGTTTACGCCCCCCGCATCGAGCCTGCCTCTGAGCCGCTGACCGGCGTCGCCGAACAGCATGGTCTCCGGCGGGGCGTTAACGGTGATCACCTTCACGTTGGCCCGCTGACGCCCCACGGCGCGCGCTCTTGCTGGCCTCCGGGGCAACCGCTCGGAGGATGTCGTCGCAGGGCCGAGGTGTCGTTCGGCTAATCGTCGCGCCTGTGATTCTACCGGCGGTAGAATCACAGGTATGAGCAAGCCGACGAGTATCAAGACCAGTGAGGCAGTCCGTGATCGGCTGCGTGTCCTCGCGGAAGAGCGCGGTACGACCATTACCGAGCTGCTGGAAGAGCTCGCTGGCCGGGAACTGACCGAGGCCGAGCGGGAGCAGCGGGCCGTCGAGGCCGCGCGGGAGCTGGGTATCGACTACAGCGAGCAGGTTCAGCGGGTTGGTCAGAGCGCCTGGGAACGGATCCGCGCCCACCAGGGTGGCGGCGCCGCCGCATGAGTCTGACAGCTGTCCTGGACCACACCGCGTTGACCGCCTTGTACGGGGCGGATGCTTTCTTCACTGGTTTGTACATCGAGGCCTCACGCGGCACTGGCCGCGTCCTGATCCCGACACTGTCGGTGCTGGCCGCCGAGCGGCAGGTACCCGGCGCCGGGAAGCATGCCGCGTCACTGCGCTTCGCGGAGGCCATCCCCTTCACCACCGATCATGCCGCTGAAGCGATGGCCTGGCCGGATCTGGAGTGGCCTGTCGCCCACGCGGCGGCGATTGCCTGGCAGGCAGTCAAGGCGGGCTCGGCCATCACCGTCCTGTCGCTTGACCCTGAGCTCTACACGGGGAGCGGCATCACCCCGCTGAACCCCACCTGACCTTTCAGTACAGGGTCCGCCGGTGACTTGGACTTGTCCCGCATCTGCGGTGGTTCGGCGGCTCGGGCCCGAGGATGGCCGTTCAGGGTCCGGCGTGCAGATGGGCGCGTCGGGCTGTCACCAGGTCGCGCCACCGCTGGCGGGTCGGCTCTTTGCCATCGAGCCACTGTGTGTGGGGGGTGTGGTCCGCGGGGAGGTCGGCCATGAAGTGGGCGATGTCGACGTAGTAGGCGTAGTCGCCGCCTTGGGTGAGGTCGTGCAGCCGGGAGATCGAGGTCCGGACTGCGTCATTGGCTCCGCGAACGGCGTGGTGGAAGCACATCGCCAGCTCCAAGGTGACCTGGGCGGCGGCGACGCCGGCGGTGTGGATCTCGGCGCGGAGGACGCTGGCCCCGTCTTCCACCACAGGGCCGGGGGCACCGGCGGCGCGGACGAGGGCGGCGGTGTGGGTGGTCAGGGTGGTGGCGCGCAGGGTGAGCCCGGACAGCATCTGGTGGGCGAGTTCCAGCTCATCCTCGGCGCGCTCGGGGTCGGTGAAGGCCAGGACGAAGGCACGCTGTGCTTGGCAGGTGGCCCGCTCCCCGGCAACAGCATGGTCTTCGGCTTCGCGGCGGGCGGCCTCGTAGGCGGCGGCCGCGCGCTCCATCTCGCCTTGGACCCACCACACATCTCCTTCGACGCGGTGGTGGCGGCCTGTCCAGCCGAGGGTGCGGGCGGTGGCCAGGGCGGTGGGGAAGTCGCCGGCGAGGCGGGCGAGGTGTGCCAGGCCTCGGCGGGCGGCGGGGGCGAGGCGGCCGCCGCCGTCGGCGACCTGCTGCATGCCGTGCCGGGAGTCGTCGGTGCGGCCGAGGTCGCGCTGGGCTTTGGCCCGGTAGTAGAGGGCCATCTCATGCAGGTCGGTGGGCAGCAGGCCGGTGTCGAGGACCTGGGTGAGCCGGTCGACGGTGCGTTCGCGGTGCTCGTGCTGGCGGCGGCTGAGTGCGCTGAGGGTTTCGACCAGGGCGTCGGCGGCCGTCTCCAGCCCGGTGGTGGCCGGCTCGTGTCCGGCGGCTGGTGGGGCGAGGGGTTCCCAGATGGAGTCGCTGATGTATGCCCAGGCCGCGTCGGCGAGCCAGCCCAGTGAGAGACGGAAGTCGCGGGCGAGACGGAGGCCCTGGCGCAGGCAGCCGATCAGCAGCAGGCGGTTGGGGGCGGGGCTGGTGGTCCACTGCTTGCCGAGCGCCTCGAGGGCGCGCTCGGCGGCGTGTGTCCAGTCACGTGGTGACCAGCGGTCGTCGGTGTTGTCCTGGGCGGTGCGGATGGTGGAGCGGATCAGTCCGTGGAGGTGGAAGGGCCACACACCGAAGGGATCTTCGTTGACGAAGGGCCTCTCGATCAGGCGCAAGGCCGGCGCGTCGTGGGTCATGCCCGCGGCCCGGGTCGCCAGGGCCACGTCGAAAGCGTCCAGCAGCGCGACCGAACGCAGGACGTGCCGCTCATCGGGGGTGAGGTCGGACAGGGTGCGGGCGATCAGGGCCGGGAAGTCCTGGTCGAAGTCGTCCGGGCCGGGGGTGCGGCCTGAGCGGCGGATCTCCAGGAACCGCATGACCGACAGGTCGAGGTACAGGGGCAGGCCGTGGGAGCGGCGGGTGATGACCTCCCGCACGGGCGGGCCGATGAGGGGCTGGCCGTCGCGGGAGATGCGGCGGGCGAGGTAGTCGTCGCAGTCCTCGGGGGAGAAGTCGCCGATCAGCACCTGCCGCCCGCCGCCGAGGTGCGAGGTCGCACGTGCGGGCGGGGTGTCGTGGGCAACCAGGCCGGGCCAGGCCGCGGGGCCGGTGAAGTCGAGCTGGCCCTGGAGGCTGTCGTTCGCCCACTGGAGTCGGGAGCGGCCGGTGATGACGAAGAAGGCGTTCGGCATCAGCCAAACCACCCGCTGGATGAGGCGCTCGAGGTCGCGGTGGGTGCGGTCGCCGGTGTCCTCGAAGGTGTCCAGCAAGATCACCGGGATCGCCGACTTCTCCGGCGGGAGCTGGGCGAGCTCCCAGGCCAGCAGGTGCGGGTAGTAGGAGAGCGCCTCGAGGTCGGGCTCGGTCTCCAGCAGGTCGGCCAGCCGGGTACATCCGGCGAGCGCGCGGACGGTCTGTCGGCGCTCGCGCAGGGCGCGCACCAGGGAGCCGGTCACCTGGCCGATCGCCGACCCGACTGTGCCGGGCAGCAGCAGCGCCTGGGCGACGTCGGCCAGCGCGGACTGCATCTGCTGCTGCCCGGCCTGGCCGAAGCGGGCCAGGGCGCCGCGGCGCAGGTACTCCTCCAAAGGGTCGCCGGGGTGGTTGTGCTCCCAGTAGCGGCGCAGCGCGATGTCGAAGGCGGGCAGCGGCCGGCCGAGCTCGGCGAGCGCGAGCCGGATGGTGAGTACGAGCTGTTCGAAGTCGGTGCCGGCCGAGCGGGCGAGGTCGATCCGCACCGGGATGACCTGGTCGCTTGGCCACCGGGGCTGGCCCCACTGGGCGGGCCGGTGGCCGCTGCCGGTGAGGGCGGCTTCGAGCTTCCGGGAGAAGGTGGTCTTGCCGATGCCGCCGACGCCGTGGAAGACGAGCACATGGTTGCGGGGTGCTTCGAGGTCTTCGACGTCGAAGGCCGGATCGGTAATGTGCCGCAGATGCTCGGCGAGGGCGGCCGCGGTCAGCTCCCACTGCGTCTGCCGGTTCGTGAACGCCTCGGATGTGTCCAGCTGCCGGTCGTTCGTGCTGAACAGCGCTCTGAGATCGCGTGCCACCATCCACCCCCCAAGCGATCAACTGGCCCCAACCTAACCCGCGATGCCGCCTTGCCGCACAGGCCGGGACGGCCCCCGGCCCCTTCCCGGCCACTCTCCGCCGGCTGGCGGCCCGGCCGGGCGGCGGTTCGCCTTGTCGGGCGGTTTCCGAACGGATGACAATGACCGGATTGCCCAGCACCGATACCAAGGCGGTCCCCGTGCACGACCCTGCAAAGCCCGCAGGCGCTTCTCCTGAGCCGACGCCCGCAGTCAGCTACGAGGGCGCGCTCGAGCGGGTGCAACGCGTGCTCGCCTGGTACAACGAGCAGATCCTCAGCGAGGCCAGGACCGCCGTCCCCGACGAGGCCCGCGTGAAGCGGCTGAAGGCGGAACGGCAAGCGTGCGTAGCCGACCAGCGAGCGCTGGAGGACGCCGACGACGCAGAGGTGTCCCGGATCGCGGCCGCCTACGACGCGCGCTTCAGGGAACTCACCGAGCCGTAGGCCGAGGCCGGCCGGCGTGCCGGGAGCGGCAGTGGCGCAGGCCTGCTGGAGGGCGCGAGCCGTCGCGGCTGCAGGTGCAGCGGCATCAGCGGGCGGGCCAGCTGGGCGCTCTCGATCAGCTCGGCCCGGTACTGCGGCAGCGCCGCCCGCAGCTGCCGCTGCACGGCGAAGAACGCGGCGGCCTCCTGGAGCGTGTACGGTCGCTGCCGCTCGGCCGCCAGCGCCCAGACAGCGCCAGCCGGGCGGCCCCACGCGCCGTCCGGCCGGCGCTCGTTGCGGTAGACCGCGGTGCCGTCCCTCCGCATGATCACCACCGAGTCCACCAGCGAACCGAGCTCGGCGGCCTCGACCGCCTCCGCGACGGCGGCGAAGCAGGTGTCGTGGCCTGCGGCGGTGGTGAACCGGGCCGGGAGACCGCCCCTGCTCGCTTCGACGTACCGGGCGGCCGTGCCCTGGCGGCTGTCCGCCGCCCGCACTCCCAAGACCACCAGCTCGACCCGGTAGCCGGCCTGGCGGGAGGCAGCCGCGCTGGACAAGAACTGACCAGCGCTCCCAGGGGCGATCTCGATAACCATGTCGCCGCGTCGATCGCGGACGTATGCCTCGGCCTGGTCCTGCCAGGCCTGGTAATCGGCGCGGATCCGGGCGCCGGCCGTGCGCGGCGTCTCCTCCAGCAGCCGCAGGTAATCCGGGTGGGAGACCTTGAAGTCCTCGCCGACGATCCGGGTAGGCCGACGGCCCCGCAGGGCACGCTGGACCAGACGCGCCGTGCGCGTCTTGCCGGCACCGGGCTGGCCCATCACATACACCGCCACCGGCTCCTCCTGCGCGGTGATGCCGCTCAGGTAGGACGGCACGATCAGCTCGTCGAAGATCCACCGATGCTCCTGGGCCGACAGGCGGTGATAAGCGACACCAGGTGATTCGGCCGTGGCTTGGGCGATCCGCCGCACGGGCTCAGCCAGGGCGGCAGCGCGCTCAGTGTCCCGCTGGACGGCCAGACGCTTGTCGCAAGGCAGACCCTCGCGGTGCAGACGCTGGTCGGTCCCGGCCAGCTCCCGCCGGAACACGGCCGTCTCCCGTGCCGTCCAGGGCCGCGCGCGCCCGGCCGCCACCGCCTTGCCCGCAGCGGGCTGCCTGCGCCACACCCCGTCGACGAGCTCGTTGTCGTACAACACCTCACCATCCCGGCACACGACCGTGATCCGGTCGGCCAGCCGCTCCGTCTCGATGACCGTGAGAGTCTCCGGCATCCTCTTCGCGCAGGTGTCGTGGTTCTCCCAGGACACATACCGCCCGCCGCCGGCAAGGGCTTCGGTAAGGAAGCGGGTCAGCAGGCCGAGCTGGCTCACGGCCTCCGGGGTGGCCAGGGCCAGGATTTCGATACGAAAGCGGGCCCGCCGGTATGCGCAGGAGGTCGCACAGAATTCCTCCGGATCGGCCAGGGCTGTCTCGACCACGGCGTCGAACCCGCGGGTGCGGCCGTACTCCTCAACCGCGGCCTGCCACCGCCGCGTATCCGGCCGGACCTTCACCCCGGCGGTACGGACATCGGCGGCCAGGAGCTCGGCGTAGTGACGGTGCGCGGTCTTGTACAAGTCGCTGCCGATCCGGAGCGCGCCGCCACGGCGGTCGAGCACAGCTTGTATGAGGTCAGCGAGCTGCGTCTTGCCGCTACCCGGCTGGCCTGCGACGAAGACGACGACCGGCCGGTGCTGGGGCAGGGCATGCTTCGTCCACCTCGGCAGGATGAGTCGGCTCAGGACCTCCTGGCTTTCTGCATCAGACAGCACGGCTGGCCCTGCATCCCGCTCGCTCACCGGTGGTTGCTCCTCTTCGGGCTCGCCTGCTGAGTGATCACCACACAGTATGTGCGTTTCAAAGTTAGTTTCAAATCCGCTTCGTGGTGCCTTCCAGAGTGCGGTTGATACCGTGCTGAGAGGAGGTGACAGATGCCCACCGAGGACGAACTGCTCGCAGCCGTCGACGAACTGCTCACGAGAGGCCCCCTCTTGCCACCGCCAGCCGAGCGAGTACGGCTACGCGAGGCCGCCGGCCTGACCCAACAGGACGTGGCCAAGGCACTGCAGGCACGGCGAGAGACGGTCAACGGATGGGAAACCGGACGCACTCAACCACGGCCGCCACGCCTTCAGGCGTACATCCGACTGCTCGAGGGGTGGGCCGTGAGGTATCCCGTCCCGCATCAACCAGCACCGCAGGCGCCCCAGGCCAAGCAGACTGACCGCGCCCCAGCGGAGTAGCTCAGCCCCTCTTCAAACGCTCGGCAGGACGTGCCAGCGGATCAGGTCGACATCCCTCTGTTTTTGATGGTGTGAACGCTCTCCGCCGAGTGGCGCGAAGCGGCCACCACGGCGGTGCTGTGGCCTCGAGTCACCCTCGGACCTCACAGGGCCCGCCCGCTACCGGAGATCTCCGTATGATGCCGAGCGGATGTCCAGAAGCCGGGCACGACTATAGGGGGAGACTTGCGTCAGGCCGCGATCGTCTTCGTGCATGGACTGTTCTCCTCACCGGCCACGTGGACGCCGTTGCAGCAAGAGTTATCCGCGGTCCCCGCTGTCGCGGACCAATTCGATTTCCTGTTCTTCGAGTACGCGACACGTCCGGTGACCTGGAACCCCCTGCGTCGTATGCCGGATCTGGACACGGTAGCTGAGAGCCTGCGCGGCTTCATCGGGGATCTCACCACCGAACACGAACGAATCGTACTGGTCACCCACAGTCAAGGCGGCCTGGTGGCCCAACGCTTTCTGTTCCGCATGCTCCAGGCGGGTCGAGGAAGAGATCTCGCAAAGATTCGTCGAGTGGTGATGTTTGCTTGCCCTAACAACGGGTCGGACCTATTCCTGCTGGCTCGCAAGGGGCTGATTCCCATGACTCGGAATACCCAGGAACGCGAACTCAAACCGTTGCAGACCTCGGTGCTGGAAACACAGCGAAAAGTCCTTGACGGAATCGTGAGAGCCCTGGATGTCTCACGGGACCGGTGCCCGATCCCAATCGTCGCCTACGCGGGTGAGAGCGACAACGTAGTCGTTCCCTCCTCCGCCGCCGGTTTCTTCCCTGAAACGGGCGTGCTCCCTGGCGACCACTTCTCTGTCATCCGGCCGAACGGACCGGATAGCCGACTCATCCACGCAGTGCGCAAGGAGTTGGCGCGGGCTCTAGCAGAGCCGTTTCCTCTTGAGCCGCAGCCCGAGGCAGACATTCCCCACCGCCGCCGATCGACCCCTGCCGCCGACGTTCTGACAGAGCTGGAGGTCGTTGGCCCCATTCCCGTCCCCGCCAACGGCACCGCAAGTCATGCGACCGATTTCTTCCTCCACGGTGGACCAGTGGAGCAGCTCAGGAACGTCGACGTTGTGGTCTCTTCCGAGAACACCTACCTGCAGCTCTCCCAATTCTTCAAACCATCGACCTCTGGCAGCCTTCGCTGGGCTGCTGCCGAGAAGAGTGCAAGCGGCCAAATTCTAGAGGACGTGGCTGGTGAGCACCTCTGCACCTGGCTCCGTAACCACGGTAGTTATGGTTTGCCCGTCCCGGAGGGAACGGTGGCGCCAACGCCCTCCGGTGCGCTTCAGCGACGAAATATCAAAAGGATCTATCACGCTGCCATCGCCACGCCTATGTCTGGCACAAACAACTACCGGATTGGACCTCAGGCGATTCCCCGGGCCGTACATAACACGTTCGACTTGGCCAGGCGAGAAAGGGAAGAGCTGGGCATTTCCTTGTCTTCCATCTGCTTCCCACTTTTCGGAGCGGGGCGCGGGAAGATGAGCGTTGTGGAGAGCTTCGAATTGATTTGGGAGTCGATGATGAGTGAACTAGCTGAAGACCCTAGTTGGAGCATTCATTTTACGACCCGCCGCAGGACGATCTTCGATCTCCTGTATGGCCGGCTCCAGGCGAAGAAGCAAGCGTACGACCAGATCACGTAGGGAGACGCGCCGGTGTCTTCACCCGATGAGGATCTCTCCTCGCGTTCGGTGTGCCTGAACCATGTCATCGATCATCATCTACGCCGTCACCTCGGCCCCTCGCTGACCTCAGGGCACTGTTCTTTCTGCGATCAGATGGATCCGACCGCGCCAATAGCCGTGGACTTCGACCGTCTTGCCCAGGCTGTCATGGCTGGCGTCAACGAGAAATACGAGCGATTGGAAAGGGCCGAACGGGGAATTCCCACCGGCGTTGTCATCGAGGACGTCTGCCGCGGGGCTCTGGATCCTCAAGTGACCCGCGCTGTGCAGGCATGGGCGCAGCCCGCTTCCTGGCAACTGCGTGCGCCCCTTCAACCCGGGGAGCATGACGAGGTCATCCTCGAGCCGTGGCCCGCCTTTCGCGATCGGGTCACACATCAGCGGCGGTTCACCCTATTGGCCAGCATGTCTCTGCACGAGCAGTCTCAACTGGCCGCACTCGATGGAGTATCGGCCGCCCTTGAGCAGTTGGGGCTGGTTCGTACGCTGTCGGCTGGCCATCAGGTATGGCGCGGCCGGATGCGGACGGATACCGCCCAACCGGGCTATGTCGCTGCCACCATCGGATCCACTCCCCAGGACCGGGCCACAGCCAACCGGCTGAGCCCAGCAGGTGTGTCGATGTTCTACGGTTCCGCAGACGTGGAGACAGCCGTCGCGGAAATATCGGCCCACGATCCACGCCCGTACGCAGCAGTGGCAGCTTTCGAACTGGTCCGTCCGGTAAGTGTGATCGACCTGTCCATCATCCCCGCCTCTCCAGGCGCCTTCTCCCCAAACAGCAGGGCTCTTCTCCATCAGGTTGAGTTCATCCGATCCTTCGCCACAGACTTAAGCCAGCCCGTGGTGCTGGACGGGCGAGAACACACCGCGTATGTCCCCACTCAGGTCCTCACCGAATACTTCCGTTGGTTGTCCCCCCTGCGCGTGGAGGGCATCGTCTTCCGTTCCGCGCAAAACGATGGCGTCAACTACGCGCTCTTCACCGGACCCGAAGGGTGTATCGACGCTCATACAGACAAGCCCGGCGCGATGCTTCGCCTACAGCCGGGCACCGAGCTGGTGCTCGCGCGTACCTCGGGTGAGACATGCGCTAACGCGCCCTCGTGACCCTTCCACCATGGAGGATATGACCCTGGCGCCAATGTGCGCCACGATTCCTCCCTCTTTAGACGTCGTTTCATTTGGTGGGTTGAGGACCGGTATCCGACACGAGTCGAGCCAGCTGACGCAGGCGTCGGTAGTAGCAGATGTCCTCTGCATCGTTGAGCAGCGGCATGACCTGGTCCAGGTCCGCGATGCAGTTGTCCAGGAGCCTCTGTCGCTCTCTGTCGAGAACGCCACCGTTGTCTTTCCAGGTCGACACACACCCGGCGATGCTGGCGTCAAGCAGCACCATGTCAACACCTGCCAACTCGGCGCCGCGCAGGTCAGCGGGGAAGGCCGCGAGTAGGTGCTCCTGCCACAGGCGGGCCACATCGTCGTCATGCTGAGGAGATCTGTTCACGCGACTCATCTTCGGGCAACGTTCTTCACAGCGGGTGCTGTGTGCACCTGCTCAAGCGGCGGTAGCCGATGAGAGCTGCGGCGATACCGACGAATGCGAGGAAGTGCTCGGCCTTGCGTTCCCCGATCCCGCCGGCCGCCTCACTCTCACACCAGCCGAAGTGATCCGCCTGTGCGACCGGCGCACCGGCCTGGGCGCCGACGGCATCCTGCGCGCCGTACGCTGCGCCGCCGACCCCGAGGCCACCGCGATGACCGAGGCCGAGTGGTTCATGGACTACCGCAACCCTGATGGCACCCCGGGCGCAATGTGCGGCAACGGCCTCCGCATGCTCGCTCGTTACCTCGTCGACGCCGGCCACCACCAGCCCGGCACCTTCCTCGTCGCCACCCGCGCCGGAGTCCGTCAGGTCCACGTCCCCGACCACACCGGCCCGGTCACCATCAACATGGGCCAGCCCCTCCTGCCCGGCACCAGCGGCATACAGGTCACCGCGGCAGGACACACCTGGCCCGCCACCCACGTCGACATGGGCAACCCCCACGCCGTCGTCTTCCTCGAGGACCTCCGTCTCGCCGGAGACCTCCGCACCGCCCCCACCGTGACACCCGCCGCCGCGTACCCCCACGGGACCACCGTCGAATTCGTCACCACCCGCGACCCCCACCACCTCCAGCTGCGTGTCCACGAACGAGGCGTCGGCGAAACACGCGCCTGCGGCACCGGAGCCTGCGCCGCCGTCGCCGCCGCCCGCGCCCGCCACCCACACCCGCCCCTCGCCGCCCACTACACCGCCGACCTGCCCGGCGGCCGCCTCCACATCGCGGTACGTCCCGACGGAGCGATGGAACTCACCGGCCCCGCCGTCATCACCGCCCACGGCCACGTCGCGCTCACCTTGACCGTGCCCGATCGCCAGGAGGCGCACGTGGGGCTCACCAGCGTCTTGACCAGCCAGGGGAGCAGCGGCCGCATCCGCGACAACGGCCGCCAGGCTGGCGGCCGGTAGGTGGATCTGTAGATCTTCGACCGCAGTCGCTCTGGCCCGGCCGTTGTGGACGGCCGGGCCAGAGCTTTGTGTGCACCCTCTCGGGTCGGCACGAGGGGGCACGGCCTTCCGGACGGGAAGGTCCGACGCCAGCTGGCGCCTGTCATCCCATTGAGGGGGTAGCGCGCCCCCTGGCGCAAGGGAACCGGGAACCTCGCCCCTGAAAGCAGGTAATTCGCCATCATCTGCTGCCGTCCTCCCGGGGCCCGCCCCCGCGTCCGCCTAATGTTCCGTACCTGTGGCCTAATGTTCCGTGATCCCATGATCACGTGGCGTGTTCGAATATTTTCCCGCCATGCTGACTCTCCAGCTCCCTGATGGCGCGTCGGCACCGCCTGGAGGAGCCCTTCCGGACACCTTTGACTTCTTCTCGGGAAGGCCTCGATGTACAGAAAGCAGGTGTTGCCCGCCATCGTCTTGGTGGCGGTCCTCGTGTGGAGCGTGGTGATGGCCGCACTCGGGCACATCACCGCGATCGCGGCCCTGGTCCCCTCCCTCGGGCTGCTCGTTCAGCAGATCGTCAATGCCTTCGGCAACACCAGGACCCGGCATGCTGATGTGCCCCCGCGGGCAGCGTCGCAGGATGAGAGGCACGCGGGATGAGCCCACGATCCGTGCCCGCCCAGCCGGAGGGAGAGCTTCCCGGTAAGCGGGGCCGCAAGCTCGGGCCGATCGCCGACCGCGTCGGAGCGGCCCACCGGGCGTGGCTGGAGCCGCTGCGCACCAGGTTCCTCGCCAGCCGTCTGACGATCGGCGAGCTGAGCGAGCGCACCGGGTTCGCAAAGTCGAAGATCTCGGAACTTCTGCGCGGCGCCGGCCTGTACCCGCGGTGGGAGATCACCTGCAGCCTCCTGCATGTCCTGGACATGCCCACCTGGCCCATGCGGCGACTGTGGGCGGCGGCAGCGTCCGAGGCGCACAAGAAGCCGACCTGGATCAGCAACTGCATAGAGACGGTCGCGCTCTCCACCGGCCCGGCCGTCCCGCCCCTGGACCACCAGGGCTTCATGAAGCTGAACCGCGAGGCCTACACCCGCTACGCCAAGGTCTTCCTGAGCAATGAGAAGGCCGAAGCCGTAGTGAATGAGACGTCCGACATTCTGTGGCTGCGGTGGAAAGAGGCTCTGGGAAGCTCTGACGTGCAGAAATTCGCCTGGTCCGTGCTACGCGCGGGTGTCATGGCGCGCACTCCCCACATCGACGGCTGCCCCGAACTGGTCCCGGCCGCCTTCAACACCGTCAGCCTCAGTGAGACAACGGGCATGGCACGCTTCGACCAGATCGCAGAATCCATGAGCCTGTTCAAGGCCCTGAGCCGCCTCCCCGATCATCAGCTGGACGTCATGGTCCTCAAGTACCTGCGCGGCATGGACGACACCGCCGTCGCCGACGTCCTGGGCGTGCCCCTCATCTCGGTGCGGACCGCAGACCGCTACGCCACGCAATCCCTGGCTGACACCTTCGGCCCCCACGACTCCCCAGGAGGAACACCCCGGTGACTGCCCCGATCGAAGAACTTCTGAGCCGAGCTCTTCTACTGGAAGAACCCCTCGTCCCTCGCGACATCGTTCCGTGCGTCGAAGCGGACACCCCCGCTTCCCTGGACGGTGTTCCCCTCTGGTCCGAGCGGGCTTCCCTCAGCAGACACCGGGCCAGCCACGCCGCGGCGCACGATCTGCAGACCCTCTGCGAAACCGTGGTGACCCACACGGCGGCCACCTCACTGCAGGAATTCGTCACCGAACGGCTCCCGGAACCGTCCGGCGCACGAGTCCTCGGCTGCATCCTGCATCTGACCGACGTGGAAGACGGCGCCCGGTCCTGGTGGCAATACGCCGCCGGCGCCGGGGACGCAGCCGCGTCCTACTGCCTCTACCTGTACCACCTGTCGCTCGGCGAGAACGACTTGGCCGCCTGGTGGCGCGAGCAGACCGGCCTCGATACCGAACCCGCATCCCAGACCGTGACACTCTCCTGTGATGCTGAGCCGCCCAAGGAATTCGTCTTCACCTTCGACTCCAGCACCCCGACCATGCTGCGCCTCCTGGGCCGTCTCCTCACCAGGGCTGGCCGGCCCAGAGCTGAGGTCTTCGACGCCGTGCTGGACTACGCCCCCGACGCGGTCACGATCGGCTACCTCGCCAACCCCGACATCGAGATTCCCCTCGCGATGGCGGACTTCGCGGATCACATCCGCAACATCTTGGCTGCAATGTCCGCGACCCATGGCCCCGACAAACCACAGCGGCGATCTGGCACATCGCCCAAGCTTCCCTGGCGACGCCAACACGCCCGAGCGAATCCTTCCATGGGCAGGCAGCCCGTGCGTGGCCCCCGGTGACGGGAGAGCAGACCGCGGCGCAGCATGGTCCCTGCGCCAGGCCTGCGCCGGGCAGCCGCCGTTCAGTGCGGGGTGCGGCAGCTCGGGTCGGAATGGCCCGCCTGGATGACGAACAGCGACCTATGGACTGAGCAGAGTCAGGCACCGGTTTTCGGCTGCCCGGTTCCCTCACCAGGCGCGGCCTCGCGTACGGCGGCCTGGGCGTCGGTGGACCACAGCGCGCGTCCAAGGAAGTACAGGGCAACCATCCCGGCGTATATGAACGCGCCCCAGCCCACGGTCAGCATGACGACGTTCGCGTCGCTGCGGGGGGAGCTGTAGGCCACGCCCTGCATGGTCGTGAACAGCCACGGAAAGCATGCGGACCGAACGAAGCCCGGGTCCGCATACCGGCCGCCTCCCCGCCGCCACGCCACCAGCGGGACCGACGCGAAGCCGATGCTGGCCAGGCAGTACATGAAGGCGAAGAAGTCGTTGGCGATGAACTGGTGGCCGTTGGTGATCCCGAGGTAGGCGACGCCGGGCAGGAAGAGCACGACCGGCACCCCGAAGCCCAGCACCTCGCCACGGTCTCGAACCTTCGCCACGCCGTCGAAGTCTCTCGCCTCCTGGTCGTTCACCTGCCGGGCCGTCGTGCCGGTGACCACCCGCGCTGTGTCGGGAGGGGCGTTCGGCGGCAGTCCGACAGCGCCCGACTGCCCCCGCGCCGGCCCGCCCTGCGTCTCGCCTCGTTCCGCCATGGCCGCCACGCTACCGAGCGCACCGAAGCCAGAGCCAGCCACGGGGCCGCTCTGCGGGAGATCAGCCAGCCGGTGCCGCTTGCGGCTCTCAGCCTCACAGCCTGTCTTCCCAGGTGGAAGCGGTGCGGCGCGGGCGTGAGAGGTATGAACCAGGGCTGCGCCTGCCGTCCACACTGACCAGAAACTCGCTTCGATAAGGTTAAGAAGCGGGTTAAAGAACAGGATAAGTACTGCTAGGGTGGAGGCACGAGAGGAGATCCACGCATGGCATCCGAGGAAGAGCTGTTCGCGTCGGTCGACGCGCTGCTGGAGGAGGAGCCGCAGCTGCCGCCCCCGGCGGAGCGTGCCCGGCTGCGTGAGGCCGCCGGCATCACCCAGGCCCGCCTTGCGGTCGCGCTGAAGACGTCGACGCAGAGCATCAAGAACTGGGAGAACGGCCGCTCCGAGCCCAAGTCGCCGCGTCTGGAGGCGTACCAGCGGCTGCTGAAGGGGTGGGCGGCGAAGTACCCAGCCAACGGCGCCCCCGCCGCGCCTGCCGCCCCCATGGCTCCGGCCGCCGCGCCGCAGCCGGTGACGCCGGAGACGTTGACGGGCCCGGCCGCGCCCGAGGCGAAGGCCGCCGCGCCGGTGGAGGCTCCCGCTGCCGCGGCCGCTCCCGAGCGCCCCGCCCGTCCGGCCGGACGCCCGGCCACGTCCTCGCGGCGCCCGGCGGCGAAGAAGGCGACGAAGCCTGCCGTCGACCCGCGCTTCCCGCACGGTCCGCTCGCCGTGCTGGACGGCGACGGCTCCGCGTACGGCGTCGACGGGATCGTTCTCGACTGTCCGGCCACCACGATCCCGGAGCTGGTGGAGTGGACGCTGCGCGAGTCCGGCCTCGGTGCGCCCAAACTCAACCGCTACGGCAAGGACTCCGACCCGCTGATCGTCCTCACGGCCGCGGCCGCCGTGAAGCTCGGGCTGCCCGAGCGCCTGGAGGGCCACGAGCAGCGCCGCTCCCTGCGCCTGCCGGAGGACCACCCGGTCGTCAAGCAGGTGGCGAAGGCCAAGTGGCAGCTCACGCAGCGCGGCTTCGGCCCGTGGGCGCGGATCTACCGCAAGGCGCAGGGACGCGACCGGCAGTGCGTGCAGCTGGCGATCCTGTCGTGGGACGCCCTCGATGAGCGGTCCTGGCCCGGCGTGAGCGAGATGGAGCCGGCCGACATCGCCCGCGTCCTTGGCGTGTACGCTCAGCGGGTCATCACCCCGCGCGGATCCACGGCCGTCTCGGGCCTGGAGCTGATGACGGCGCTGCGCCCGCCGACGAAGCCGGAGCGCGATGAGGAGACCGGCAACTGGATCTCCGGCCACAACCCTGGCTCGCTGGGGACGGAGCCGATGGACCCGGCGCCGCCGGAGGCCACCCCGGAGCACCCGGTCGTCGTTCAGTCCGGCTGGAGTGGCGGGTTCCTCAATGAGGAGGCGTACCAGTGGGTGCGGCCGGTGGACGCGCTGTCCGATGAGGAGTGCATGCTGCCCTTCGCGATCGGCCTGGACCTCAACACCGCCTTCCTCGCCGCCGCGGCCCGCCTGGTCGTCGGTCTGTCCGCACCGGACCACTTCCACGCCCCGAAGTTCAACCCGAAGATCCCCGGCTCGTGGCTGGTCGACCTGAGCCACATCGAGCTGGACCCGCGCCTGCCCTCGCCGTTCACGCCGGACGGCTCCCGTCCGACGGGCCCGTCCTGGTACCAGACGCACACCGTCGCCTACGCCCAGGAGCTCGGCTACAACGTGGAGCCGATCGAGGCGTACCTGCGCCGTGAGACCGGCGCGTACCTGGACCCGTGGCACGACCGGCTCAAGAACGCGTACGTCGACACCCTCGCCGACCTCGGCGTCACCAAGGACCTGGACGACCGCGCCTTCCTCGCCGCGATGGAGCAGCACAAGCAGGTCGACCCGGCCCTGGCCGCCGTCCTCGCGGCCATCAAGGCCACGGTGAAGGGCGGCGTCGGCAAGCTCCGCGAGCGCCCGCAGGGCAAGCACTACAAGGAGGGCGAGCGGTGGCCGGCCCTGGAGCGGCCGACCTGGCGCCCCGACATCCGGGCCGCCGTCATCAGCAAGGCCCGGGTCAACATGCACCGCAAGCTGCTCAACATGTCGCGGATGACCGGGCTGTTCCCCCTCGCCGTGCTCTCCGACTGCGTCGTTTACCCCAGCCCCGGCGACAGCCCGCTCGACTTCCTCCCCTACGCCGCGTCCGGCAAGCCGCAGCCCGGCGGGTTCCGCCTCGGTCCCACGCCTGGCCTGGCGAAGCTGGAGGGCGTCCAGTCGATGCTGTGGGCGGTCGACCTGATGGAGAAGGGCCTCAACCCCGCTCGCCACATCAAGGGCGGCGACGCCGTCTTGGACGAAGGCGAGTAGACCGTGGCCACTGACACCGGCCGGTCCGCCGCTTATGGCGGATCCGCCATAAGCGGCACGTCGTCGCTGGAGGCCGGCGCGGAGCTGGAGCGGACGCTGGACCGCCTCGAGGCGCGCATGGAGGCCCTGCAGCTCTCCATGCGCACCCTCCGCACCTCGCCGCGGTTCGAACTGTGGCGGCACGACCTGCGCGAGACACGCGAGACCTGGTTCCACCTGGTCGACCCCGACGGCCAGGACCCCACCTCTGAAGGGAGCTGAGCACCGCCGTGGAGATCCATGATGCGATCGAGCGGGCCGACCGGGAGGGCTTCACCCGGGAGCCGCCCAAGACCCTCAAGGGCCAGATCGGCTACCTGCTCAAGCAGCTGGGCAGCGCGAAGGCCGTCGCGCAGGAGATCGGGGTCACCGCCGACTCCGTCAACCGCTACCGGCGCGGCGCCCGCAAGCACGCCCGCGCCGACGTCGCCGCGAAGATCGACGACGCCGTACGGAAGCGGTGGCAGCCGCAGGTCCGCAAGCGCCGCCAGCGCCAAGCCGCCACCACCGGTGGGATCACCGTGGAGACCCGGGCCCGCTTCGGGTACACCGCGCCCATCGGCACGACCGACGACGGACGCTTCCGGCGCCTCACCGTGCACCTCCCCCCGGAGTACGCCCGCCGCCTGTTCGAGGCCCGCGATGCCGGAGCCAGCGACCAGCAGATGCGCGGAATCATCGCCGAAGGGTTTAAGGACGTGTATTTCCAGGACGGCGGGGCCCGAGCTATGGGACTCTCGGACGTCGCCATCAATGACATCGACTATTTGGATCTCGACTACTAAAGGCAGGGAAAGGCATGACCACGGAATTCCCGGTGTTGAGCCGAAGCACGATGGTTGTCACATAGGCAGGCTGGTTGTCACCGGTGGTGTTGTGGGCGGTTGAGCCTGAGCGTGACAGGTCGACAATTGTGGTCATCCGTGTCCGGGGCCTCCCAGTTCTGGCTTTCCTGGGTCGGCCTCTGCGGGCTCAGAGAAGCGTCGATGTCAGTGGGCTTTGCCAGGGTGTGCGCCGTGGATGAACTGGTGGAGCGTGTCGACGATCAAGATCGTGTGCTGGGGATGGTGGTCAGCCGCCGGCAGGCCATCCAGGAGGGGTGGCTGCACCGAGTCGCCGTGACGGTGTGTCGTGATGATCGTGGCCGGGTCCTCGTCCACCGGCGGTCGGAGCAGGTATCGCGCTTCCCCGGGCTCTATGAGGTCGAGGTCGGTGGCGCCGCAAATGTCGGCGAGTCCTATGAACAGGCCGCCGCGCGGGAGCTGGCCGAAGAGCTGGGCATTCGTGCGCTGCCGCGCCTGCTGTTCACGTTCATCAACCGCAGCGGCTTGAGCCCTCACTGGCTCGGCGTGCACGAAGCCGTGGTGCCGGACGCCGTGGTCCCCAATCCCGATGAGGTCGCCTGGCATGGCTGGCTGACCGAGCCGGAGCTACGATCGGCCCTGCTGGAGTGGCGCTTCACCCCCGACAGCCACGAAGCCTTCAGTCGGTATTTGGCGTTCCGGACCGCGCGGTCCTGACCCAATCACGTTCAGGTTCAGCGTCTGTCGATCTCCTTGGCCAGGCGCTCGGCGTGGTCTTCGAGCAGCCGCTTGAGGGCGCCGTTTCTGGTGACAGAAAGACTGCTGAACGAGCGCCTGTGACAAGTCGGATGCCTCGTTGGTGACAACCAGGCTGCTTCGGCCGTCCCCATTCACCAGGTCAGCCGGTCCCGCTGGTGACAACTTCTGAGCTTCGGCTCAGGTGTGACTGAGCACTTCAGTTGGCCGCTCTGAGCATCGCAGGCGGGCCGGAGATCGCTACGCGGTGGTGTGGCGCTTGGCCTCGGCAGTGATGATCTTCAGCGCCTCGGCGATGCGGTCGTGGTGGGTGCGGTGGGAGACCACGCAGACGCGCAGGGTGTAGCGGCCGTCGACAACCGTGCTGGAGAGCACGACGCGCCGGTGACCGTTGATCCGCTCCAGCAGATGGCGACTCGCCTCGTCGGCCCGCTCGGCGGCGGCCCGGCTGCCATCGGCGGGGCGGACGCGGAAGATCACGGTGGACAGGTCCGGGCGCTGCGGGACCTCCAGCTCCGCGACGCCGGACAGCGTGTCGTGGACGTGTTCGGCCAGATCGAGCTTCTCGTCCAGAGCCTCGCGGAAGGCGTCCACCCCGTGCAGGTGCAAGGGAAGCCAGGCCCGCAGACCGCGGATCTCGTGGGTCAGCTCGGGCCCGAGGTGACCGGAGTCCGGGACGCCCCCCGCCGTTCCCATGTCCTGGAGGTAGCTGCCGGTGCCGTCGTGCGCGGCGTGCAGGGCGGTGAGGTCGCGGACGACCAGGGCGCCGGTGCCGAACGGCATGAACAGCGTCTTGTGCGGATCGAGGGTGATCGAGTCGGCCTGTTCCATGCCGGTGAGGCGTTCCGCGCCGCGTGCGGTGAGCCGGAAGAAGCCGCCGTAGGCCGCGTCGATGTGGAACCACACGTCCTCGCGGCGGGCCAGGTCGGCCAGCTGGGGCAGCGGGTCGACGGTGCCGGTGTCGGTGGTGCCGGCGGTGGCCACCAGCAGGAACGGCCGCAGCCCGGCGTTCCGGTCCGCGCGGACCATGGCGGCGGCGGCGTGGGGGTCCATCCGCAGGTCCGGGGTGTGCGGCACGGTACGGATGCGGGCGGCGCGGATGCCAGCGAGGCGGGCGGCCTTGGCGACGGAGTGGTGGGCGAAGGCGGTGGTGTAGACGGTGCCGCCGGCGAGATCCTCGCCGAGCCTGTTGTGGCGGGCGGCGACGGTCGCGGAGAAGGTGGCCATCGAGCCGCCGCTGGTCAGCAGGCCGCCGCTGCCCTCCGGGAGGCCGCACACGTCGCGGGCCATCCAGCGGATCACGCTCTCCTCCAGCGCGGCGAAGGCCGGGGCGACCGAGGCCAGGCCGCCGTAGCGGTTGGTGGCGCGGTTGTAGAACTCGGCGAGCGCGGCCGAGTACAGACCGCTGCCCGGGATATAGGCCAGGTGGCCTGGCCCGGCGGTCTCCAGCGCGCAGTCGGCGGCTTGGTCCAGACGTGCGAGCAGGGCCTTCAGGTCGCCGCCCCGGTCGGGCGGCGGCGCCAGGAAGGACTCCACCAGGTCGGTCTCGGCCTGCGAGGACAGGGGGCTGGTCGCGGGGCGGGCCGCGAGCTTTTCGGTGCGGTCGACGACACGGTCCAGGACAAGACGGCCCATCTCGGTCATCGCGGCGCGGTCGGGTTCCAGAGGGAAGCGGTGCATGAGGCAGTCCGATGTGTGTGAGAGGGGTACGAACGGCAGCGGGACCGGCTTGGCGGCTGCAGCGCGTGACCAGAATGTGCCGCCGAGCCCGGCACGCGATGGCGTAGTGAGTGCCCATACACCCGCGCAGTGCAGGATTGTTCGGCGATACCGCCGATACGCTGCATTTCATGCCACGCCCCCTCTACGACCGTATCGATCGGGCGATCCTGGACCACCTCCAGCGCCACGGACGCACCCCCAACGTCGAGCTCGCCGAGGCCGTACGCCTGTCACCCTCGTCCTGCCTGCGGCGCACCAAGGCTCTGGAGGAGGACGGGGTCCTGGCCGGCTACCGGGCCGATCTGGACCGCGACCGCCTCGGCCTCGGACTGACTGTGTTCCTCTCCCTCAAAGTCGAGCACTCCCGCACCACCTCCCAGGTGGTCGAAGAGGCACTCAAGGCGATCGACCACGTGGTCGCCTGCCACGTGGTCTCCGGCGACGCCGACTTCTTCGTCGAACTCGCCGTGCCGGACCTGCGCACCTTCGAAAAGGTGCTCACCGACCAGATCCTGGCCATCGGTCCCGTTCGCGACGCCCGCAGCACCTTCTGCATCCGCACCGTCATCGACCGCGGCCCGCTACCCCTCACCTCCTGGCCCACCCCGCGTGCATGACCGGCCAAGCTGAAGCAGCAAGCTGAGCGCCGGAGCGGCAAGCTGAAGCGCTCACTGGCCAACTGAAGTGCTCAGTCACACCCGGCCGTCGACGCTGTCCGGGGGCCTGGCCAGCGTCAGGAGGTCCGCCTTCCTGATTGCGTACGAGCCTGCGTCACTGCACCGGAGACCGCTCCCACCGACGCTCATGCCGCCGTGTGGCTGGAGGAAGACGGCGGCGTGTGGGCCGACTATCCCACCGTGCCGCCGGACGACCACATGCTGCCGCTGGTGTGGGATGGCGATCGCCCTGTCTCCCGAGGTGCGTTGGGGGCACGCGGGTGTGTCCTGTCCCGGATCGCGGTCTGCCGCACCGAGCTGGTCTCCACCTTCGGAATGCCGCAGGTGAACGGGTCCGCGCAGTACGCCTGCGTGTGGCTGGACAACGAGGGAGATGTCTGGGCCGACTACCCGACGGCCGACCCCACCGAGGACCTGGTCCTCCCACTGGTGTGGGCGCGGGAGCAGACCGACTCCCGAAGCGAGCTAGCGGAGCGGGGCTACGTCTTCACCCGCATCGGATGGAGCCTTTGAGCCCGGCAGCCCCGCCACGCTGGACATCGTCTGGCCCGGATAGCCACCTGGTGACAACGCCCCGACCCCGGCATTGCAGCTGCCGGGGTCGCGGCGTTTCGCATCGTGCCACGGCCGTACTACCAGTAGCCACCCGGGGGGCAACGTGTAGTCAGCCGGGTGGCTCGTGGTCACCAGGTGCCGCGGGGCCGTTCGGCCCCGAGCTGGACTTCGCGCAGGCATTCGCGGCAGTCCGGCAACCCGCTCACGGGGCGGCCTTCCTCCGTCGACCAGGTGAAGCCACACAGCGATGTGGGCAGGCCCCTGCTGTCACCGGAGGTGGCGTGGGAGCCGTAGCCCGGAACGTTCCATGTGACCGGCGTTCCGCCGTCGTAGGGGGCTCCGTCCGGCCAGTCGTAGACGGCCTCAGTGGTGGTGCAGCGCAGCCGGAGGTCAGGGCCCTCCCAGCGGGACCCCTGCCAGGCCTTGGCGGCGGCGTCGACGGCGTCTGCCAGACGTTCGAAGGACAGGTCGTAGTCCCTCATGTGCTCCCAGCTGCCAGGCTCCTGCTCGCGGACCAGCGAACGGAACATCAGCAGCAGTCGCTCCAAGTCGTGATGCCCGACCCGGACCGTGTTGGTCTCCGGGTCGTAGCCGTACGAATCCTCGATGCCAGCCTTCTTGGGCATCGCACTTCTCCTAGAAGCTGTCGTGGGCGTCGGGCCTCACGGTCGGCAGGGCGAGTTTGAGCGTGGCCAGGCGCTCTGTCGGGGCCTGTCAACCGGCATCGTCGGCAGCCATCGAGTTGAAGGTCTCCCGCATCAGCCGGTCGGTGGCGCCGGGCTGTTCGACCAGGCTGTCGAAGAGGTCGGCGAGCAACCAGAGCACGAAGTTGTGTACCAGAGCCTCCTTCGGCGGGATCGTCCCGAACTGGTCGCGCCAGGCCACGGTGTCCATGCCCATGGCCGCGGCCATGAGGACGCCGGTGACCATCGGCACCTGGGCGGGGTCGGCCGACTCGAAGTCAGGCAGCTTGCGGATCACGGCCGGGATCAGATCACTGAGCGGATCGAGGCGGTCCTCCTCTGGGCCGCCCGGCTGGCCGATGATGTGCGCGGTCAGCACGCCCACCAGGAAGACCGCGCCCCGGGACACTTCCTCCCGGCCGTAGGAGTCCATCGCAGCCTGGACACGCTGCTGCGCCTGCCGGCGCTCCTTCTCTGGCGTGCGCTTCTCCAAGATCCGGTACGAGTCCCATGCCGCGCGCACTGCCTCGTCCACGACTACACGCTCACTGGTCATGCGCTGACCGTAGTGAGTCGGCGGGCTGCGGTGGCGGTACTCACACAAACCGCCAGCACGGAATCGGTGCGACCCGCCGTGTTCCGGCCGGGAGCGGGCTGTCGCTGGGTCAGTGTGAGCAGTGCGTGCAGACGGTGCCAGCGAACGCATGGTGGCGCCACCGCTCTACCGCATCACCCCACCGCGCTTCAGCATCCGGCGCTTCCATGCGGAGGGCCTCTGCGATCGTCTCCCAGCTGGTCCCACGGACCCGCTCTGCGATCACAGCCTGCCTCAACACCGAATCGAGCGAGTCGAGCGAGCCGAGACGCTTCGCTCGACGTGCATAGTCGCCGGCCTGCGCCAGGTCCTCGCCCACCATCTGCGCGTACTGGCCGAGGGCGGTCGCGGCGGATTCGATCACGGACACCAGATGGATCCTGGCGATGTCGGATTCGGTGAAGCTGTCGGCCGGCAACTCACACGGATCCACTCAGATAGTAACTACCTCGCTACTCATGGCGAGGATCGTAGGGGTGTGCTTGAGCACTCCGAGCCGCCTGTCACCCGTAAGGCTCACAGGCGATATCGGCTTGAGCCTCTAGGCCGATCCGTCTGCCTTGAGGGTTCCCGCGTCGGCGGCCTGCCTCTCGCGACGCTTGGCGCGGGTGCCGTTTCCAGTCCTGTCCTGAGCCTCCCAGTCGGGTTCCGGCCCGGGATCCTTCGCTGGAACCTTCGTCACCTGCAGACCAGCCGCCCTTCCTCGGGTGTGCTGACTGGTATCGCAGGTCAACAGCCGCACGGGGCGCCCCGCGAGGGACTGGATCGCGACCGCCCGATCAATGATCTCGTCATCGGCGAGGGGCAGCCGCACATGCCCAGGCGGGTCCAGGACGATTTCCAGGCTGATCTCGCCGCGGACTTCGTCCTGTGTGAGCCGGGACCGGCGCAGGATCCCGGACAGGGATCCCTTCAGCGTGCCGTCCAGAAGTCCCAGTGTGTGGCCTGCTCGCCATCGCGCCCGGTGCTTACCCGCCTCCTTCAGGCCGTCCAACTCGTCGACGACGGCGATCGGGAACAGCAACCGGATGTGCTCGCCGGACGGCAGACCCACCACCTGGTGCAGGTCGACGTCTCCCAGCCTGTCGGGGTTCTGAATGTAGAAGCTTGAGTCGGCAACCACGAACCACTCCCGTCCGTCCCAGCGGGTCATCAGCGACTGCAGCAGGTCTATCGCCGCCTCGAGGGTCTCGATGCGCTCAGCCAGTTCCTGGTCCACCAGCAGGTTCACAAGACGCTGCTGATCCGAGCCCGCGAGGTGCCCGACGCCGTCCAGGAGCGTGTCGTGGCGCTTCGACAGGACCAGGGCGGTGAGGTCTTCGGGGCTGACCTGGTTCCGCAGCTGCTGGGCTGAGCGCAGTGCCCACTCCAGATAGCTGAGCAGCCGGTGGTAGGCACTGGAGTGGCCCACCCCGCCGCGTTCGTTGACCGCTGCGGTGCGCACGGTCCGCAACGTATCGAGGAGGTTCTGCCGGTTGGTTCCTGGGCGAGGCGTGATGAGCATGCGTGGATCCTGCCAGGGGTGGCCCACACAGGACCGCTGGATTCCAGCAGCGGCCGGCGCCCGCTCCGCCCGCCTCAACAAGCGGGCGTGTCACGCGGCCCGCCGAAGCTGTGAGGCTGTGAGGTGGAGCTCGCGGCCATACCGGTGCGGGTGGTTTCGCATCGAACGCCGACGCGTGTCACAGACGTGGCCTAGCCTGCGCGCCATGAATGACGAGCTGACCAACGATGACCATCTCCGGGCCCTGGCCGCGCTGGAGGCCGTCGTCCAGAACAACGACGCCGCCCTGGAGGTCCTCGCGGGCGGCGCGCACGAGCGCCCGCTGGCAGCCCTGCTTGCCGCGTACGGGAAGCACACGCTCCACCGCGTCCTGCTCGCCGCGTTCGGCATCGAGGCCACCATGACCCGCGACGAGACCGGCCAGCGTGTCGCGGAGCTCAACGGCGATCCCATGGCGCGCATCGTTTCCTCCTGACCGACTCCCTGCACCACCAGGCCGCCCTCGCCGGCGACGACCTCGTCACCGCCAAACGAATCGGCGGATCCATCCTGCTCGCGATCCACGCCTTCACCGACGCGGACAACCAGGACGCCCGCACCCTGCTGCGGGCCCTGCGCAGCCAGGTCCTCCAAGCCGACTGAACCGCCCCCGTATGCCCTGGTCCCGCTGGTCCTCGCGCAGGACGATGGAACCATGGGCACCCGCGACCAGGACCACGGCCAGGACGACGTCGTCGAACCGGCGCGGCCGCCGCTCACCGCAGCCCGCGCCCGGGAGATGACGGACGGGCTGCGCGAGGCGATGGACGACGTCCGGCGCTCCGTGGCGGTACTCGCCGCCCGGGTCCGCGACGCGCACGCCGCCCGCCTCTGGCTGCCGCTCGGGTACGGCAGCTGGGAGGCGTACTGCGCCGCAGAGTTCGGCATCAGCCGCGCGCAGGCGTATCGGCTGCTCGGCGTCGCCCGCGCCCTGGCCGCGACCCACGGCGCGGTCACCGCTGGCACCGAGACGTCTCGCACGCGAGACAGCGCCCCGGACGGCGCGGCCGCGCTCGACTACGGCCTGTCCCAGCGCGCCCTGATCGCCGTCTCCGGCCGTAGCGGCGACGTCGCGGAGCTGATCACCCGCCGACTCGCCGCGCTCGCTCATAGCGGCCTCCAGGACCTCGATGAGCCGACAGTGCGCGCGGTGGTTCAATGTCCGAACCGCCCAGCCTCCGCCGCCCGCCGATCCGTCGACGGATCCCCTCGTCGCCGCAGGGCGCCAGCTCACCGACGACCTCTTCGCCAGCGCGCACGCGATCGGTGAGCTGATGCTCGAAGTCGCGCCGGCCTACCTGTCCGACACCGAGGCGGCGACCGGCGTCCTGGCGCTGCTGTGCGAGCAGATCGGAGAGCCCCTCGAGCACGGCATCGCCGCCCGCCGCTACGCGATCTCCGGGGACCGCCGCGCATCTGCGCGGCCATCGCTGATCGCATCACCTTCCGATGCACGCTGATCCAGACCGGCACCGACTCCTACCGCTTACAGGCCACCGAGAGCGAGCGCCACAGACAGTGACCCCCTGGCTGGGCCCGTTCGAGGCCAGTTCCTCCCAGTGGCAGACTGCGCGCATGACGCCGCTCTGCCAGCCTGAGCCCGCGGGAGCGGCCAGGAACCCCATTCTGGCTACCCGATGAGGCTGAGCCAGTAGCGGTACACCGAGACGAAGGGCTCGACGCCGTCACCATCGCGATGGCCCGCCTCCATCAACCACTCGCAGGTCTGTCGGGCCTTGCCGACGACGCTGTCGGGATAGCCGTAGCGGACTTGGTGTTCGGCGAACTCCTCCTCGTCCTCGGTACGGGCCTTGCCGCCACGAGGCCGCACGACGTCGAGGTCGAGATCCACCGTGCGCAGGACGGTCCCGGCCGCGTTCCACTCGGGCACCGTGCAAACGTCGCAGTACATCTCGGGACCCGGGTCCACGCAGAACGTGGCCGTCCACCACTCACCGCGCGGGACCAACATCACGTACGCGAACCGGCTTGTCCAGCCGCCCGTGACCGAACTGACGGGGACACCCTTCGCCGTGCCCAACCACACGCCGTGCTCGTCCTCACCGAGCCGGGTAGCGGTCCACTGCGCGCTCAGACTGCCGTCGTACTTCCGCACGTCGACCAGCACGGAGGTGCTCTCTGTGTCCACGCCAAGACGCTAACCCGACGGCGCCAACCAAGGAACCCACTCCGGCCCACATCGGCACTGTCACGCGTCACCCGAAAGGGGTGGCTCTCCTTCACCTTGCCGATCATGGACCTACGTCGAATGCAACCGCTCCACAGGCGGACCAACGTGGCTCCCAATCTCGCTGCCCGACTGGCTCTCCTTCACCTTGCCGAAAACACCGGGGTGCTGCTCGTGGTCCTGGTGGTGGTCGCCGGGTGGCAGCAGGACGGTGTCGCCGGTGCAGCGCAGCATTTGCATGGGCCGGGCGCCACAAGGGTGCTGCACAGATAGCAGGCCGGCCCCGGCCGGTGCAGCACGGCCAGCTGCTGCACGCTGCTCGGGCCCGCTGCAACCAGCCACGCCCGCTGCTCCAGGGCCGGGCAGCAGGGCCACGGGGCCGCCCCGCGGCTGAATAACATCGCAGATCTGCAATGTTCCGGGTGAGATCTATGCACGGCTGCTGCATACAGCGCCGTAGGGCGGAGCCTGCCGACCTACCGCGGGCGGAGCTGCCGCTTTCCCCTGGAGGGGAAGGATGTACGCACCGGGTGCTTGTCGCTCGGAGCAGACGAATGTGCCCCTGCTGCACATTCCTGTGCGGCAGGGGCACATTTCGCGGTCGGGTATCACCCGGGGGTGATGGCGGGCAGCATCAGCCGGCGGCGCGCACAGCCCGGAGCGGTTGGCTCTGGCGCTTGGGCGGCGCGGTCTCGTACAGCGGGGCGGTGATCTCGGGGAGTTCGCCGGACTCGATGCGCTCGGCGGCGTCCTCGATCGCTTCCTCCAGCTCTTCCTGGGAGGCGTAGGAGGCGATGTAGGGGTGGAGGTAGTAGGTCCGGTACTTGCGGTCCTTCGGCCTGAGCACGAGGTTCCGGCTCTCCAGCAGTCCCATCGCGGTGTTCGTTGAGTTCCGTGACAGGCCCACGCGGGCCCCCAGCTCGGCCTGGGAGGCGTTCACCTCGCCGCCGGGCTTCTGGCGCTCGATGAGGGCGCTCAGCAGCTCCATCGCGGCCTTGGTGAGGTCCAGCCGGTACAGCATTCCGAAACCGGCGCTCGCCTGGATCAGCATGCCCGCCCCTCCTCGTCGACCACTTCATCTTCCCTGTCTTCGACAGCGAGCTCCAGCTGGACGCTGCGCGGTGGCGGTGGGGCGTTCAGGGCCGGGAAGACGTCTTCCGGTAGCTTCCCGGTCTCCTTGTCGCGCAAGGCGTCCAGGATCTCGCGCTGTACGTCTCCGTTGCCCTCGAACCCGAGCATCGGGTTCACGAAGATCAGCCCACTGTTCACGCGCTGAATCATGTGCCAGCTCTCCAGGCGGCCGATCGCCCGGGTCACGTTCGACCGCTCCACGCCCAGCTTGTCGGCGATCTTCTTGTGCGTGGCGCGCAGCCAGCCCTCGCGCTGCCGGCCGATGCACCACAGCAGGACCGCGGACTGGATCGGCGACATGCCGTGCTGGGCGATGAGCACCGCCAGGACGTCGGCGAGGAAGTCGTTGGAGACCACGCTGTAGCCGGAGCGCCCGTACATGTCGTGCGGCGCGCGGTAGGTGTACCGGACGCTGACGTCCATCTGCTGCACCGGCCGCTTACGGGTGGGCGGCTTGATGTCCTTGCCCAGCCGGGAGGACAGGGTCTCGCGGAAGGCGCTGTCACCACCGGGGGGCACGGCGGTGATCCGGCCCTTGCCGCGGCCGGCGGTGGGGCGCTTGGGCTGGCGGGGCATCGACGGTGGTCCTGTCCTCGATCTTGGGGGTCGCGCCGGACACTAGCAGTTGTTCAAGCTCAGTTGGCAGATTTGTACACGCTGGCGTGGCGCTTTGGTGTCGACGCCGACACAACGGATTCGAGACGTGTTCCCTGGGCACCAGCCCTCACCAGCGACGTTCCTTGCTTGTACAAGCAGGGTTGACAAATACGGGTGTCGGTGTGGCACCACGAACACATTTCCGCAGGTCAATGTGTCAGCGCTGACACATCACCTTCCGTAAAAGACCAGGTCAAAGCGGGTTTTCCGTGATGACCCTCTTTTCCCTAAGACGCACGCGCGCGCGTGGGCGACACCAGCGCCCGAACTCGTGGGGCGACCCCGCCACCGACGGCACCAACCACCGGCAGCTGACGGTGCGCCGGCACCCCGACCGTCCCGGTCCGCGGCCGCCACCCGGTCCGTGCGCCCACTGCACCCGCGCAGGCCCCCACCAGCACCGCAGGCGCTCGCTCCCGCCCCCGGACCTCCAAGCGGAAGGTCCAGGACGCCACAGCGCCCGTAGGCGGCTTCCTGTGGCGCTCCGAGCAAGCCTCGTGGCTGAGGCGGCTTCGCGTGCGGCTCCGTGGCCTCGTGCGAACCGTAGGCGGCACCAGCGTTGCTGCGTCTCGGGTGGTGCCGACCGTGACGTTCAAAAGCATCGAGGCGTGGCTGATGCCCATGGTCGGTTCCGCCGCCCGGCCTAGCGGCCGTTCGGCTCCGGTACCTCCGCACGCCGAATTCTGGCGTACCCATATCTGAGCTTCCGTTCTGTGGCTGAGCAATTCAGGGCGGCGCAATTCTGAATGATTCGGGGTCGCTTTAGGATCGGCCAGGGGTAACGCAGCCAGGACCCAAACGCTACACAGCCAGTGTTCGTGATGCATCAGCCTCATCACTTGTTCGCTCTCTTGAGTGATGCATCGTCGGATTCCCTCCCATTGGAACGGTTGACGTGTATGCTGACGGGGTATCGGTGAATATGTCGGGGCCGTTTCGAGGATGGGGGAGGGGTTCGGGTGGAGCGCAGCGGAGCCCGTCACTGCGATGGGGCCGGGCACCCCGTCTGGCCGATGGTGCATCACTTCCGTTGTGGGGGTAGTGGCTGGGACTCCCAATCCCTACACAGGCGCGAGCGCGATGCACCTCCCCTTGCTGCCAGCCTCGGCAACCGCGCTTGCGCGGTTGCCTGCAATTCGCGCTGCGCGAATTGACCCGCTTTTAGAATTCCGCTTGCGGAATTCAATTCCCCCGCTTGCGGGGGAATTTGGCGGAGCGTCAGCGGAGCCGCAACTACCGCGCGGCTTGCCGCGCGGTATCCCGCTCCGCGGG
>NZ_BAAASD010000030.1:0-111959 GCF_039532705.1 Streptomyces sparsogenes subsp. cuspidosporus
GGTACGGACGGGAGAAGGCCGGGGGGGGGGGGGGGGGGGGGGGGGGGGGGGGGCGGCGCGGCCGACCCGCAGGGGCCGCCGACGGGGGGCCGGGCCGCCCGCAGACGCGCCGCGCAGGCGGCGGCCAGACGCGGCGGCAGACGGGCCGCCCGCGGCGGGGCGGACGGCGGTGCGGAAGACGCCACCGCGGCCGGCAGCGGAGCGCGGACGGCCACGGCCGCGCCCCGCACCCGTATGGAGGCCAAGCGCGCCGCCCGGGCGCGCAAGGACAGCCCGGCCGTGATCGTGAGCCGCGTCGTCGGCGAGCTGTTCATCACCGTCGGCGTGCTGATGCTGCTCTTCGTGACCTACCAGCTGTGGTGGACGAACATCCGGGCCCATCAGCAGGCGAACGGCGCCGCCAACAGCCTCCAGAAGAAGTGGGACCGGGACGGCGGGAAGCGCGATCCGGGCACCTTCTCGCCCGGCGAGGGGTTCGCGATCCTTTACATCCCCAAGCTGGACGTCAAGGCCCCGATCGCCGAGGGGGTCAGCAAGCAGGACGTCCTCGACCACGGCATGGTCGGCCACTACGGCAAGGGCAAGCTGAAGACCGCCATGCCCTGGGACAAGAAGGGCAACTTCGCGCTGGCCGGGCACCGGAACACCCATGGTGAGCCGTTCCGGTACATCAATCATCTCGAGCCCGGCGACAAGATCGTCGTGGAGACGCAGAACGCGTTCTTCACGTACGAGATGACCAGCATCCTGCCGCAGACCTCGCCCTCGAACACCGGCGTGATCGGCCCGGTGCCGCCCGGCTCCGGCTTCACGAAGCCGGGCCGCTACATCACCCTGACGACCTGCACCCCAGAGTTCACCAGCAAGTACCGCATGATCGTCTGGGGGAAGATGGTCGACGAGCGTCCGCGGAACGAGGGCAAGCCGGACGCGTTGGTCCAGTGAGCGAGCACGGCCGGGAAGACCGGGCAGACGGAACGACCGGGAAGACCGGGAAAAGAGGGACGACGCGGTGGCACGGACCGACCAAGACGAGCGGCGGGGCGAGCTGACCGACGCGGCCTCGGGGCGGCGCCGCCCCCGCCGGGGGCGGATAGCAGCCGCCGTCGGCATCCTGGGCGAGCTGCTGATCACCGCGGGCGTGATCATGGCCCTCTTCGTCGTCTACTCGCTGTGGTGGACGAACGTGCTGGCCGATCGCGAGGCCAAGAAGCAGGGCGACCGGGTGCGCAGGCAGTGGGCACAGCAGGAGGGGCCCGGCCGGCTCGACACCAAGGACGGCATCGGCTTCCTGCACGTGCCGGCGATGGACAACGGCGAGGTGCTGGTGAAGAAGGGCACCTCGACGGCGACGCTCAACGACGGCGTCGCGGGCTACTACACCAAGCCGGTGAAGTCGGCGATGCCGTGGGACAAGAAGGGCAACGTCACGCTGGCGGCGCACCGGGACGGGCACGGCGCCAAGTTCCACAACATCGACAAGCTGGGCAAGGGCGACGCGATCGTCTTCGAGACCCGGGACACCTGGTACGTCTACAAGGTCTTCGCGGAGCTGCCCGAGACCTCGAAGTTCAACGTGGGGGTGCTCAGCCCGGTCCCGAAGGGGTCGGGGAAGAAGAAGGCGGGCCGCTACATCACGCTTTCGACGTGCACTCCGGTCTACACCTCGCTCCACCGCTACATCGTGTGGGGCGAGCTGGTGCGTACGGAGAAGGTCGACGCGGACCGCACCCCGCCCAAGGAGCTGCGCTGACAGGACAGCTCCGGACACGGGGAAGCCCCGGCCGCCCGATTCCCGGGCGCCGGGGCTTCTCACTGTGTGCTGTGCGGAGCGCGCCTTACGTGGCGGGTCCGCCGGAGGGACCGCCGAACGGGATGCCGCCGCCCCCGTCGCCGCCGCCGTCGCCACCGCCGCCGTTGTTGCCGTGGCCGCTGTCGAAGGTGGTCAGGTTGACGGCCTGGCCCTTGGCCACCTGGCTGCCCTCCTGCGGGTCGGAGAACAGCACGGTGGAGTTCTCGTCCTGGGAGCCGGTGATGGCGCCGACGGTGAGACCGGCTGCCTCGATGGCCTTCCTGGCGTCCTTGAGCTTCTTGCCGCGCAGCTGGGGCACCGCGACGTTGTCCTGCTGGGCGGGGGCCTTGGCGACGGTCAGGGTGACGGTCGAGCCGGGCAGGACCTGCTCGTTGCCCTTGGGGGTCTGGTCGATGACGGTGCCCGCCTCGACGTCGGCGTTCTCCACCTCCGTGCTCTGCACCTTCAGGCCCTTGCCCTGCAGCGTGGCCGTGGCGTCCGCGAGCTTCTGGGTGGTGACGTCCGGAACGGTGACCTTGGACTGCGCCCGGGCGACGGTCAGGGTGATCTCGGTGCCCCGCGGAACCTTCTTGCCGCCCTTGGGGTCCTGGTCGATGACCTTGCCCTCGGTCTGGTCGGACTCCTGGGTCGTCTGGTTGACCGTGAAGCCCTTGGCCTCGAGCTGCTCCTTGGCGCTCTCGTACTGGACGTTGATGACGTCGGGGACCTCGACCTTCTCGGCGGGCTTGGGGCCCTTGGACATGGTCAGCTCGACCGTGCCGCCGCGCTCGATGGCCTCCGAACCCTGCACGCTCTGCTTGCAGACCTGGTCCTTCTTGGCCTCCTCGCAGAAGATGGGGCTGCCGGTCACCTCGACCTTGAAGTTGCCGTTTCTGGCGTAGTCCTTGGCCTCGCTGAGCTTCAGGCCGATCATGCGCGGCACATCGACCCGATCGCCTCCCTTGTCGCCTCCGAAGATCGACTTGCCGATGAAGATCGCCCCGACCAGCACCAGGATGCCGGCCAGGACCAGCAGGATCGTCGAGAGCCTGCTCTTCTTCTCAGGCCCGCGCCTGCGGTCGGGGCGCTCGTCGTAGCCGAAGCCGCCGTCGTCCTCGCGCACCGGGGGCAGCATCGAGGTCGGCGCGCCGACGTCCTGCGACCGCAGCATGGTCGTGGGCTGGTCCTCGCCGCCGTAGCCGACGGCGCCGAGCGCGGCGGTCGCGGCGACCGGCTGGCCCTCGAGGGCGGCCTCGATGTCGGCGCGCATCTCGTCGGCGGACTGGTAGCGGTAGTCCGGGTCCTTGACCAGGGCGCGCAGCACGATCGCGTCCATCTCCGGGGTGATCTCCGGATCGAACGCGCTCGGCGGCTGGGGTTCCTCCCTGACGTGCTGGTAGGCGACGGCCACCGGGGAGTCGCCGATGAACGGCGGGCGCACGGTCAGCAGCTCGTAGAGCAGACAGCCGGTGGAGTAGAGGTCGCTGCGCGCGTCGACGGTCTCGCCCTTGGCCTGCTCCGGGGAGAGGTACTGGGCGGTGCCGATCACGGCGGCGGTCTGGGTCATGGTCATGCCGGCGTCGCCCATGGCCCGGGCGATGCCGAAGTCCATCACCTTGACCTGGCCGGTCCGGGTGAGCATCACGTTGGCCGGCTTGATGTCCCGGTGGACGATGCCGTTGCGGTGCGAGTACTCGAGGGCCTGGAGGATTCCGACGGTCATCTCCAGGGACCGCTCGGGGAGCAGCTTTCTGCCGGAGTGCAGCAGCTCCCGCAGGGTGGATCCGTCGACGTACTCCATCACGATGTACGGGATCGAGACGCCGTCGACGTAGTCCTCGCCGGTGTCGTAGACCGCGACGATCGCGGGATGGTTGAGCGAGGCGGCCGACTGGGCCTCTCGGCGGAACCGGGCCTGGAAGGACGGGTCGCGGGCCAGGTCCACCCGGAGCGTCTTCACGGCGACAGTGCGGCCGAGGCGGGTGTCGTGCGCGAGGTAGACCTCGGCCATGCCACCGCGGCCGAGCACAGAGCCCAGCTCATACCGGCCGCCGAGGCGACGCGGCTCTTCCATAGCTACTCCAGCCCTCTTCCGTCATTCCCGCCCGCACCTGTGGGGGCCCGGCGGTGTGCTGCTCGGGCATACCGTACCCGGGACGCCGCGCCGGACCCGGCCTCGGCCGCCACTTGATACAGGACCGGTACGGCGACGTGCGGGATCGGCGTCAGGACGTGACCGGGGTCACTTCTGGCTGTCGAGCACCGCCTTCATCACGTCCTTGGCGATCGGGGCGGCGAGCCTGCCGCCGGCGATGTCGTCGCGGACGGTGTCGGAACCCTCCACGACGACCGCGACCGCGACCGGCGAGGAGCCGTCCTTGCCCTTGGCGTAGGAGATGAACCACGCGTAGGGCTTGTTGCTGTTGTCCACGCCGTTCTGTGCGGTGCCGGTCTTACCGCCGACCGTGACGCCCGGAATCCGGGCGGCGGTACCGGTGCCCTTCTGGACCACCGTCTCCATGATGTCCTGGAGCTTGCGGGCGTTGTCCGAGGAGAGCGGCTGGCTCATCTCCTCGGGCGAGGTCTGCTCGATGACGTTCAGGTTCGGGGCGCGCAGCTTGTCGACCATGTACGGCTTCATGAGCTTGCCGTCGTTGGCGACCGCGGCGGCGACCATGGCCATCTGGAGCGGGGTGGCGCGGGTGTCGAACTGGCCGATGGCAGACATGGCGTTGGACGACCGCGCCATGTCCTTGGGGTAGACGCTGGCATCCGCGCGGACGGGGGTGAACACCTCGTCGTTGAAGCCGAACTTCTCGGCCTCCTCGCGCATCTTGTCCTCGCGGAGGTCATCACCGATCTTGCCGAAGACGGTGTTGCAGGAGTACTGCAGGGCCTTGCGGAGGCTGGCGTTCTCGCAGGGGATGTTCCCCTCGTTCGGCAGGTCCTGGACGGTGCCCGGCATGATCCACGGCAGCGGCGACTTGGTGGGCTCGTCGACGCTCTTGTACAGGCCGTTCTCCAGCGCCGCGGCCGCGGTGACGACCTTGAAGGTGGAGCCCGGCGGGTAGGTCTGCCGCAGCGCCCGGTTGAGCATCGGGTCGTCGGGGTTGCGCTTCTTGTCGAGCGCCTTCCAGGCGGCCGCGTCCTTGCCGGTCGCCCCCGCGATGGTGGACGGGTCGTAGCTGGGGGTGCTGACGAGCGCGAGGATCTTGCCGGTGCGCGGGTCGATCGCCGCGACGGCGCCCTTCTTGTCGCCCAGGCCCTTGAACGCGGCTTCCTGCGCCTTGGCGTTCAGGGTGGTGATGACGTCGCCGCCCTTCTTCTCCTTACCGGTGAGCATGTCGATGGTCCGGTTGAAGAAGAGGCGGTCGTCGTCGCCGGTGAGGATGGAGTCCTCGAGGTTCTCGAGCTGGTTGGTGCCGTAGACCTGCGAGGCGTATCCGGTGACCGGCGCCCACATCTCGCCGTTCTTGTACGTCCGCTTGTACTTGTAGTCGATGCCGTTGGTCTCTTTGGACCCGGTGATCGCCCGGCCGTCGACGATGATGTTGCCGCGCGGCTGGCTGTAGCGGGCGATGTCGAGACGGTGGTTGTGCTTGTGGTTCTTGAGCGAGTCGGCCTGGACGTACTGGATCCAGTTGTCCCTCAGCAGCAGGGCGAAGACCAGGAGGCCGCAGAAGATCGCGATTCGGCGCAGGGGCTTGTTCACGGTCGGACCACCTGGGTCATCTCGGCGTCGGTGGACGGGGCGGGGGCCGGGGCCGGGCGGCGGGCGGTGTCGCTGATCCGGATGAGGATCGCGATGAGCGCCCAGTTCGCGAGCACGGACGAGCCACCGTAGGCGACGAACGGCATGGTCATACCGGTCAGCGGGATCAGGCCCATCACACCGCCGGCGACGACGAACACCTGGATGGCGAAGGCCGCGGACAGGCCGATGGACAGCAGCTTGCCGAACGGGTCGCGGGCGGCGAGCGCGGTGCGCACGCCGCGCTCCACGATCAGGCCGTACAGCAGCAGGATCGCCATGGTGCCGGCCAGGCCCAGCTCCTCGCCGACGGTGGCGAGGATGAAGTCGGAGTTGGCGGCGAAGCCGATGAGATCGGACGCGCCCTGGCCGAGGCCGGTGCCGAAGACGCCGCCGGAGCCGAAGGACATCAGGGCCTGGGCGATCTGGTCGGTGGTCGCCCAGCTCGGGGGGTTCTTCTCGTAGACGGCGAAGGGGTGCAGCCACGCCATCACACGGACCTTGACGTGCGGTTCGAAGGAGGCGACGCCGACCGCGCCGGCCGCCGACATCAGCAGACCGAAGACGATCCAACTGGTGCGCTCGGTGGCGACGTACAGCATGACGACGAACATGCCGAAGAACAGCAGCGACGTGCCCAGGTCGGTCTCGAAGACGAGGATGAGGATGCTCATCGCCCACACGACGAGGATCGGGCCCAGGTCGCGGCCGCGCGGCAGGTACAGGCCCATGAAGCGGCGGCTGGCCAGGGCCAGCGCGTCCCGCTTGACCATCAGGTAGCCGGAGAAGAACACCGCGATGATGATCTTCGCGAACTCGGCGGGCTGGATGGAGAAGCTGCCGACCCTGACCCAGATCTTGGCGCCGTAGACGGCCGGGAAGAACATGGGGAGGATCAGCAGGATCAGCGCGCCGACCATGGAGATGTAGGTGTAGCGCTGGAGGATCCGGTGGTCCTTGAGGAAGATCAGCACGCCCACGAACAGGGCCACGGCCATCGCCGAGTAGATCAGCTGGTTGGGGGCCGAGGCCGAGAAGACCTGATCGATGTTCTTGGCGCGCTGGGCCAGCCGCCGGGACTGGTCGAGCCGCCAGATGATCACCAGGCCGAGGCCGTTGAGCAGGGTCGCGATCGGCAGCAGCAGCGGGTCGGCGTACGGGGCCCACTTACGCACCACCAGGTGGGCCACCCCGGCGAGCAGGCCGAGGCCCAGGCCGTAGCTGAGCATGCCCGAGGGCAGTTCGTCGCTGAGGGCCAGGCCCGCGTTGGCGTACGCGAAGACCGGGACGATCACCGCGAAGACCAGCAGCGCCAGCTCGGTGTTGCGCCTGCGCGGCGGGCCGATCGTGCTGATGGTGGTCGTATTGCTGGTACTGCTCATGGATCAACAGCCCCCTACGGCTTCACTGTTGGGTGCTGCTGCACTGCGGGACCAACTTCTGCTCTTCCTCGGAGAGGGTGGGGCCGGGCTTGGGCGTGGGCTTGGACGTGGGCGCCTTCGATGTCTTGCCGCCGCTCGGCGTCTGCGGCGACTGGGTCTGCGGCGACTGGGGCTGCGTCTGCCCCGGCGCCGCGGGCGGCGTGGTGGCCTCGCCCGCGCGCGTGCTGATCTGGTCGTCGGTCTGGGCCTTGCCGCCGGAGGCGCCGCCGGACTTGTTCTTGTCCTTGTCCTTGTTGGTCAGGTCCCGCTGCTTCTCCTCGGCCTGACGCTGCTCGTCGGACTTCTTGCAGGCGCTGGCGAGGACGGCCAGGTCCTTGGTCTTGTTCTTGGCCTGGCTGAGGCTGCTGACCGCGATGGTGTCCTCGACCCGGCTGCGCTGGTCCACGGGGAGGTACTTGAGTTCGATCTCGCGGTGGTCCTCATGGACCTTGTTGAGCTTGATCCAGGCGAGGTCCTGGCTGATGCCCTGGTAGATCGCCACATGGTCGCCGTTGGCGCCCACGTAGTACTGCTTCTGCGTCCAGCGGTAGCCCCCGTAGAGGCCGCCGCCGACCACGGCCAGCCCCAGGGCGATGTACAGCGACCGCTTGACCCACTTGCGGCCGCCCTTCTTGCTGAAGTCGCCGTCCGCGTAGGCCCCGTAGCTTCCCTCCGGCGGGCCGCCGAGCGAGGGGTCGCCGCTTCCCGGCGGGCCGAAGCCGCCCTGGGCGTCGCCCTGTGCCGCGCCGCGGTTGCGGCCGAGCTCGGCGGCGCGGCCCGCCGGGGTGTGCGCGGCGCCGCCGTCGCCGAGGGGGGTCTGGTTCTCGGCGACCGCGCCCACGATGACGGGGGTGTCGTTCAGCTGCCCGGCGAGTGTGTCGCCGCCGTCGACGTCGAGCACGTCGGCGACGATGCAGGTGATGTTGTCGGGGCCGCCGCCGCGCAGCGCGAGCTGGATGAGCTCCTGCACGGTCTCGTGCGGGCCGTGGTAGTTGGCGAGAGTGTCCTCGAGCGTCTGGTGGCTGACCACGCCGGACAGGCCGTCGGAGCAGATCAGATAGCGGTCGCCGGCCCGGACCTCGCGGATGGACAGGTCGGGCTCGACGTGGTCGCCGCTGCCCAGGGCGCGCATCAGCAGGGAGCGCTGGGGGTGGGTGCCCGCCTCCTCCTCGGTGATGCGGCCCTCGTCGACGAGGCGCTGCACCCAGGTGTGGTCCTGGGTGATCTGGGTGAGCACGCCGTCCCGCAGCAGGTACGCGCGCGAGTCGCCGACGTGGACGAGGCCGAGCCGCTGGCCGGTCCACAGCAGGGCGGTGAGCGTGGTGCCCATGCCCTCCAGCTGGGGGTCCTCCTCGACCATGAGGCGCAGCTGTTCGTTGGCGCGCTGAACGGCGCTGCCCAGGGAGGTCAGGATGTCCGAGCCGGGGACGTCGTCGTCGAGCTGGACGAGGGTGGAGATCACTTCCGAGCTGGCGACCTCGCCGGCGGCCTGGCCGCCCATGCCGTCGGCGATGGCGAGCAGCCGGGGGCCGGCGTAGCCGGAGTCCTCGTTGCCCTCCCGGATCATGCCTTTGTGCGATCCGGCGGCGAAACGCAGTGACAGACTCATGCGCACCTCGCCCGTCGGCTCCGGGTACAGCCCCTTGCCAACCACGCTGCCCACCCTCCGGTCGTCATGGTCGTACTACTTCCGCAGCTCGATGACGGTCTTGCCGATGCGAATCGGCGCGCCCAGCGGAATCGGTGTCGGTGTGGTCAGTCGGGTCCGGTCGAGATACGTGCCGTTGGTGGACCCGAGGTCCTCGACGATCCACTGGCCGTCGCGGTCCGGGTAGATCCTGGCATGCCGGCTGGAGGCGTAGTCGTCGTCCAGCACGATGGTCGAGTCATGGGCGCGGCCCAGGGTGATGGTCTGCCCCTGGAGGGCGACCGTGGTACCCGCGAGCGTGCCCTCGGAGACCACCAGCTTGGTGGGGGCGCCGCGGCGGCCTCGGCCCGCCGCGCGGCCGGACGGCTGCTGCTGCTGGCGCTGCGGCGGGGGTGCCGCCTGCCGCTGCGGCCGGTCGGGGGCGCCGCGCCGCGCCGAACCGCGCTGGGTCACGCGGGTCCCGAACAGGTCGCTGCGGATGACCTGGACGGCCACGATGACGAACAGCCACAGTACGGCGAGGAAACCCAACCGCATGACCGTGAGGGTCAGCTCTGACATTGCCCCCGCTTCACCCTTCGGCTTGCCGGTAAACGATGGTGGTGCTGCCCACGACGATGCGCGAGCCGTCGCGGAGCGTAGCGCGTGTGGTGTGCTGTCCGTCTACCACGATGCCGTTGGTCGACCCCAGATCCTGGATGGTCGAGGGTGTTCCCACGCGGATCTCGCAGTGCCTGCGCGAGACGCCGGGGTCGTCGATGCGTACGTCGGCGTCGGTGCTGCGGCCCAGGACCAGGGTGGGCCGGGAGATCTGGTGGCGGGTGCCGTTGATCTCGATCCACCGGCGGGTCTGCCCGTAAGGCTGCGCACCGACGGCGGGGCCGCCCGCGCGGGGAGCGGGGCGGGAGCCGGGCGGGGGCGCGGAGGGCATGGGCGGCGCTCCCGCGGGCTGCGGGGGGTAGCCGTAGCCGCCGGGGCGCTGCTGGGGCGCGGCGGCGGGGCCGCGGGCCTGCGGGTTCTGGGACTCGCTGCCCGCCAGGGTGCGGCTGCGCACGCGGTACAGGCCGGTGTCGAGGTCCTCGGCCTTCTGCAGGTTGACCTTGATGGGGCCCATGAAGGTGTAGCGCTGCTGCTTGGCGTAGTCGCGCACCATGCCCGAGAGCTCATCGCCGAGCTGGCCCGAGTACGGGCTGAGCCGCTCGTAGTCGGGCGCGCTCAGTTCGACGATGAAGTCGTTGGGGACGACGGTCCGGTCGCGGTTCCAGATGCTGGCGTTGTTGTCGCACTCGCGCTGGAGCGCGCCCGCGATCTCGACCGGCTGCACCTCGGACTTGAACACCTTGGCGAAGGTGCCGTTCACGAGACCCTCGAGACGCTGCTCGAAGCGCTTCAGTACTCCCACGGGGCACCTCCTTCCTCAATCGTGCTCAGTGTCGTCCTCATACTGCTTACTGATCGTATCCACGCGTCGGGAAATCGGGTGGTTCCCCTTCCTGGCCCTGTGGAGCAGTGTCACCTCTCACAGGATCGTAGAGGTGCCTTCATGACAGTGTCCCGCAACCGGGTCGCTATCCGGTCGGGCGGGGGCGTCGGGAACGCGTGTGAATCCACCCTGGACGGCGTGCTAGTGTTCTGGATGTCGGAAGGCGCACCGCACAGACCGACCGGGCCGGAGTGATCGGCTCGGAGAGGGCGACGGTGATCCGGTCGACAGCACCCATGCGCGGGTGGCGGAATAGGCAGACGCGCTGGATTCAGGTTCCAGTGCCCGAAAGGGCGTGGGGGTTCAACTCCCCCCTCGCGCACCAGTCGGAACGGGCCTCTCCTGTGTGACGAAAGTCGCGCCGGAGGGGCCCGTTTCGCATGCCCGCACTGCTTTACGGGTGGCTGCTGTGTGTGCCGTGGGTCACGGTGCTGCGGGTCGTGGTGGCGCGGGGCGTGGTGTTGCGGGTGGGCCTCCCCCGGGCGCGCGTCGGCGCGGTCTCGCGGTTCTGGTGGTGCTCGCGGTGCGTGCGCGGCGGCGTCAGGTGCGGGGGAGGCCCTTGGGGCCCGCCGGGCCGTGGGTCGGCGGCGGGCGGGTGGCAGGTGGTGGTGGCCGGCCGCGTCAGGCGGCGAAACGGGCGGCGAGCGTCTTGGCCTTGGCGGCCGCTTCCTCGTGGGCCTTGGCCTTGGAGGCGTCGGAGAGCTCGACCAGGTCGGCCATGGCGGGGTTGGTGCGGGCCATGGTCAGCTCCGGCACGACGAACTCCACGTCGAGAGAGAGCGCTTCGGCCAGTGTCTTCTCCAGGTAGTTGATGACGAACTCGAAGCTCTCACGCGGCGTGCCCGGGCCGTAGCCGCCGCCCCGGCTGGCGACGACGACCGTCGGGGTGCCCGCGATGGTGGACGTCTCGGCCAGCGCGGTACGCCCCGCGATGATCACGTGATCCAGCCAGGCCTTGAGGGACGAGGGGATCGTGAAGTTGTACATCGGGGCGCCGATCACGACCGCGTCGGCCCGCTCCAGTTCGGAGGCCAGGGTGTCCCGCAGGGCGAAGGCGGCGTCGAGCTCGGGGGTGCGCTGGTCGGCCGGGGTGAAGCCCGCGGCGGCGGCGAGGGCGTCCAGGTGCGGCAGGGGGTCGGCGGCCAGGTCGCGGTAGATGACCGTGCCTCCCGGGTGCTGGGCCTCCCACTCCTTGCGGAAGGTGGCCGTGACGGCGCGCGAGGCGGAGGCGTCGGCCGGGAAGAGGGAGCTGTCTATGTGCAGAAGCGTGGGCATGGGGACCTTCCGGTAACGGGGCTCGGTGCCGGTCCGCTCGGGGATGAGCCGGGCGCCGGGTCCAAAGAATTCCTACGTAGCTATGAATAGCACAGGAGCTTACTTTTTCGCAGTACGGATCCGTGGTGGCAGTACGCTGTCTTCCATGGCGGCAGGTGGCGGGCGCGTGGAGCACGACCAGAAGGCGTGCATGAAGGTGGACGGGGGGATGACCCGCGTCTTCGAACTGCTCGGGAAGCGGTGGACGGGGCTCATCGTGGCCGTTCTGACCGAGCGTGCCGCGTACTTCGCCGAGCTGCGGCGGGCCATCCCGAAGATCAGCGAGCGGATGCTGACCGACCGGCTCACCGAGCTGGTGGCGGCCGGGCTGGTCCTGCGGGAGGTCGATCCGGGGCCGCCGCTGCGGGTGACCTACCGGCTGACGGAGAGCGGCAGGGCGCTGGAGCCCGCGCTGAACGAGCTGGCCCGGTGGGCGGAGCGGTACATGCCCGAGGACCGGGGGTGCCGGGAGCGGCCGGGGACCGAGCCGCCGGACGCTCTCGCGCTCTGACTGTGGGGACCCGCTGCCTGCTCTGACTGCTGTGGGCCTTCTGCCTGCTCTGGTTGCTCTGACTGCTCTGACTGCTCTGAGCAGGGTGTTCGCGTCGGCCGGCGGAGTTATCCACAGGCCGTGACGGGTTTTCCCTCCGCGCTGTACGGTCACGTCTGCGACATGTCGGTGCGGGTGCCGGCGGGAAGACGGGGGGCGCGTGATGACGGACGTCGAGAGCGGCGAGCGGACGATGCGGCGGCTGCCACACGTTCCGGGGTTCGCCAAGTGGCCGGGGGCCGGCAGGGCCCGGCAGGAGGGGAAGGCGCTGCGGGAGCGGGTGCCCCGCTCGTCGCACGGCGAGCTGCCGCCGGTTGCCGGGCGGCCGGACGCGGTGGAGGCGGTCGAGCGGTCCAACGCCGGGCGGCTGCCCGAACTCACACCGATCCGGGTCGGGCGGATGGCCGCCTCCCCCTTCTCCTTCCTGCGCGGGGCGGCCGGGCTGATGGCCCATGACCTGGCGGCCACCCCGGTGACCGGCGTCGGCGCCCAGATCTGCGGGGACGCGCACGCCGCCAACTTCGGTCTGTACGGGGACGCGCGCGGCGGCCTGGTCATCGACCTCAACGACTTCGACGAGACCATCCACGGCCCGTGGGAGTGGGACGTCAAGCGGCTGGCCGCCTCGCTGGTGCTGGCCGGGCGGGAGGCGGGCGCGGACGAGGACACCTGCCGGGCGGCCGCCCATGACGCGGTGGGCGCCTATCGGCACACGCTGCGGCTGTTGTCGAAGCTGCCCGCCGCCGACGCGTGGAACGCGATCGCGGACGAGGAACTGGTCTCGCACGCGGACGCCAAGGACCTGGCCGGGACGCTGGAGCGGGTCTCGGAGAAGGCCCGGCGGAACACGAGCGCGCGGTTCGCGGCCAGGTCGACCGAGGCCGTGCCGGACGAGCGGAACCCCTCCGGGCGGCCGGTGGCGCGCCGCTTCGTCGACGCGCCGCCGGTGCTGCGGCGGGTGCCGGACGCGGAGGCGGCGGCCGTGGCCACGGCGCTCGGCGGGTATCTGGGCACCCTGCCGGAGGACCGGCTGCCGCTGCTGGCCCGTTACGCGGTGCACGACGTGGCGTTCCGGGTGGTGGGGACCGGCAGCGTGGGGACGCGGTCGTATGTGGTGCTGCTGCTCGACCACCGGGGCGAGCCGCTGGTGCTTCAGGTCAAGGAGGCGCGGCCGTCCGCGCTGCTGCCGCATGTGGAGCGGGCCGGCTTCCCGACGCCCGCCGTGGCGCACGAGGGGCGGCGGGTGGTGCTCGGCCAGAAGCGGATGCAGGTGGTCAGCGACATCCTGCTGGGCTGGGCGACGGTGGAGGAGCGCCCGTATCAGGTGCGGCAGTTCCGCAACCGCAAGGGGAGCGTGGACCCGGTGGCGCTGCCCGCCGACCAGCTGGACGACTACGGGCGGATGACGGGCGCGCTGCTGGCGCGGGCGCATGCGCACAGCGCCGACCCGCGGCTGCTGTCGGGGTACTGCGGAAAGGGGGAGGAGCTCGACGAGGCGGTGGCCGCCTTCGCGGTGGCGTACGCGGACCGCACGGAGGAGGACCACGCGCGGCTTCTGGCCGCCGTGCGGGGCGGGCGGATAGCGGCCGAGTTGGGCGTATGACACCTCCCCGGCCGGGTCGCCGCCGGACGTAGGCTGAGCGGGTGACGAACCCGGAAGCGCAGCGGCAGGCCCGGCAGCCGGTGCCGGACGCCGAGCCCCAGGCCGATCCCCACGCCGAATCCCAGGCCGAACCGCGGGAGCACTCATCCGTGCGGCCCGAGGAGCGATCACAGGCGCCGTCGGAGCCGGCGGAGCCGGTGGACGCGGCGGAGCCGGTGGACGCGGCGGCGAGGGAGGCGCGGGCGGCCGAGCGGCTCGAGCGGGCCGTGCTGGCGGCCGAGCAGGCGCTGATCGAGTTCGAGATCGCGGTGGACACCTTCCGCATCGAGGTGGAGAACTTCTCCCGGCTGCACCACCAGCGGCTGGGTCCGATGTACTCGCGGCTCGACGAGCTGGACGCGCTGATCGCCGAGGCGGTGGCGGCGCGCACGGGAGACCCCGAGGACATCCGCAGGGCGCGGGAGGCGCGGGGGCTGGTGCTGCCCATGCCGAAGGTGGAGGAGCTTTTCCACGGCTGGCTGGACTCCGACGGGCTGTCGCCCGAGGGGGTCGCCATGCTCACCGAGCAGCCGGTGCAGCCGCCGCCGCGGGTGCGGGCGAGCGAGGAGGCGCGCCGGATCTACCGGGAGCTGGCCCGCAAGGCGCACCCGGACCTGGCGGAGGAGGAGGCCGAGCGGGAGCGGCGCGGCGAGTTCATCGTGCGGGTCAACGCGGCGTACGCGGCAGGGGACGAGGAGCGGCTTCGGGCGCTGGCCGAGGAGTGGGCGGCCGGTCCGCCGCCGCCCGAGCGCCGGTGGAGCCGCAGCGAGGAGCTGTACGCCCGGCTGGAGTGGCTGGCCGCCCGCAAGGAGATGCTGGCCGAGGCCGCCGCGGAGCTGGAGTCCAGCGCGATCGGCGCCATGATCAAGATGGCGCCGGAGGACCCCGACGGGCTGCTCGACGAGATCGCCGAGCAGCTGCTGGCCAAGGTCGCGGAGAAGGAGAATGAGCTGGCGGAGCTGGTGCGGTAGTAGGTTTCCCTCAGCTGCCGTTGTGATGTGAGAGGTGTGTGTGATGGGTTTTGCCCCGCTTCCCGAGGTGGAGGCCGCGGCGGTGCCGGCGGATGGGTTCCTGCTGGATGTGCGGGAGGACGACGAGTGGGCCGCGGGGCACGCCGAGGGCGCCCTGCACATCCCCATGGGACAGATCGTGGCCCGGTTCGGCGAGCTGACCGAGGCGCTGGACGACGGCGCGCGGGTGCATGTGGTGTGCCGGGTCGGTGGGCGGTCCGCGCAGGTGACGCAGTATCTGATCGCCCAGGGCGTGGACGCGGTGAATGTGGACGGCGGCATGCTCGCCTGGCAGGCGGCGGGCCGCCCGCTGGTGAGCGGCCAGGGCTCCCCGGCCGACGGGGCCTTCGTGCTCTAGCCGTCCGCCTTCCGAATACTCGTCGTCTGGCCGCCTGTCCTCTGACCGCCCGCCTTTTGGCCGCCCGCCTCTGGCCGTTCGTTCCCTAGCCGAGGGGGTGGGCGGCGAGGAGGTCGCCCAGAGCCTCCTCATGTGCGGCGGCGGGGCCGAGGGACAGCTCGAGCTGTTTGGCCCAGGCGTGGTAGCGGTGCAGGGGGTAGTCGGTCGCGGCGCCGAAGCCGCCGTGCAGATGCTGTGCGGTCTGGACGACGCGGCGCACCCCCTCGGCGGCCCAGATCTTGGCTACGGCGATGTCCCCCGCGACGGGCAGCGCCCCGGGCGCGGCCGGTGCGCCCGCGCCGTCCGTGGCCAGGCGCCAGGCGGCCTGCCAGAGTGTGGCCTCCGTCGCGCGCAGGTCGATATAGCGGTCGGCGGCCTGGACGGCGACCGCCTGGAAGGTGGCGAGGGGGAAGCCGAACTGCTCGCGCTTGCTGGTGTAGGAGCTGGTCAGGGCGAGCACCGCCTCGCCGAGGCCCAGGGCGAGTGCGCAGGTGCCGCAGGTCAGCAGGGAGCGCAGCCACTCCCAGGCGCCGTCCGCGGTGAGGACCGCGGAGGAGGCGAGCCGCACGGCCTCCAGGCGGATCTCGGCGAGCCGCTCGCCGCTGGTGGAGATCTGCGGCGCGAGGGTGACGCCCGGGTGGTCGCGGGGGACGAGCGCGAGGAGGGTCCGGCCCGCGCCGGTGTGGGCGGGGACGAGGACGCGGTCGGCGCTGTGGGCCCAGGGCACGGCGGTCTGAGTGCCCTCCAGGACCCAGGCGCCGCCGTGGCCGCCGTCGTGGCCGTCGCCGTCCTGCCGCGCCTGGACGGCGAGTTCGGCAGCGTCGTGGCCGGTGCGGCCGTGGGGCGCGACGGTCAGCACCAGCTCGCCGCGGCCGGCGGCGGGCAGCACGGCGGCGCGCAGCTCCTCGCCGCCGTACCGCTGGACGGCCAGCGCGGCCGCGGTGGACTCCAGCAGTGGCACCCGGGCCAGGACCCGGCCGGCCTCGCGCAGGACCAGGCACAGGGCGATGGGGTCGAGGCCGGCCCCGCCATAGCGGGGGTCCAGGAGGAGGCCGAGCAGATCGGCGTCGGCTGCCTTGCCCCACAGCCGGCGGTCGAGGTCGTCGGCGACGGCGCCGGGCGTGAGCGCGGGGCTGGGCACCCCGTCGGGTGGGGCGGAGGAGAACACCGCCTTGGCCGCCTCGGCGGCCGCCTGCTGCTCCTCGGTGAAGGTGAAGTCCACTGTCCGTCCTCCCGCGCCATGGCTTGGTCTGACGGCCCGTCAAGATAGAACAGGTTCTACAAGAAGGGAACGCCCACGGGACGGCGGTTCAGCGGTCGAAGTCCAGCTCCACACGCTCGTCGACCGGGTGGGACTGACAGGCCAGCACATAACCGGCCGCCACCTCCTCGGGCTCCAAGGCGAAGTTCCGGTCCATCCGCACCTCGCCCGAGACCAGGAACGCCCGGCATGTGCCGCAGACCCCGCCCTTGCAGGCGTACGGCGCGTCCGGGCGGTTGCGCTCCACCGCGTCCAGCAGCGATTCGCCCTCGCGCACCGACCAGGTGCCCGACCGGCCGTCCAGGGTCGCCGTCACCGTGCCGCGGGAGGGGCCGGCGGGGCCCGGGCCCGATGGGGCGCTCTCGCCCTCCCCGGCGTCCACATGGAAGATCTCCTGATGGACGCGGCCGCGGGCGACCCCGAGCGCGCGCAGCGCCCGCTCGGCGCCGCGCACCATGCCGTAGGGCCCGCACAGGAACCAGCCGTCCACCGACCGCACCGGCAGCAGGGCGGGCAGCAGCCCGGTCAGCCGCTCCTCGTCGAGCCGCCCGGAGAGCGGGCCTGCCTGCCGCTCTTCGCGGGAGAGGACGCTCACCAGCTGGAACCGGCCGGGCCAGCGGTCCTTCAGGTCGGCGACCTCTTCGAGGAACATCGTGGAGGCGGTGGTGCGGTCACCGCGGATCAGACAGAAGCGGGCGTCCGGCTCCCGGGCGAGCAGGGTGGCGGCGATGGACAGGACGGGGGTGATGCCGCTGCCGCCGACCACGGCGGCGAAGTGGCCGGGCCTGGGCTCCAGCACGAACCGGCCGGCCGGGGCCATCACCTCCATGACCTCGCCGACCGCCAGCTCCTTGAGGGCGTAGGTGGAGAACTCGCCGCCCTCGACCAGCCGCACCCCGACCCGCAGGGCCGTGGGCCCCCCGGGCTCCAGGGCTGGGGTGCAGATCGAGTACGTCCGCCGTATCTGGGCGCCGTCGGCGAACCGGCGCACCGCGATGTGCTGCCCCGGTGAGAAGCGGAAGGTCTCGCGCAGCGCGGGCGGGACCCGGAGGGTGACGGCGACCGAGTCGTCGGTGAGCCGGTCGACCGCGATCACCCGCAGGGGATGGAAGGCGCCGTGGCGGGGCACGGGCGCCGCCACGCCTTCGGCGGCCATCACAACTCCTTGAAGTGGTCGAAGGGTTCGCGGCAGGCCTCGCAGCGGCGCAGCGCCTTGCAGGCGGTGGAGGAGAAGCGGCTGAGGAGCTTGGTGTCGGTCGAGCCGCAGTGGGGGCAGCGCACCGCCAGGTCGACGGCGACCGGCCCGCCCGCGCCACGGGGGCCGGGTGGCGCGATGCCGGATTCGGCCAGCTTGCGGCGGCCCTCCGCGCTGATCGCGTCCGTCGTCCAGGGCGGGGAGAGGACGGTACGGACCGTCACGTCCGGGATGCCCTGGTCGTGCAGCACCCGCTCGACGTCCGCGGCCATGGACTCCAGCGCGGGGCAGCCGGTGTAGGTGGGGGTCAGCTCGACCTCGACCCGGCCGGGCGCCATGACCCGCAGCGCGCGGAGCACGCCGAGCTCGGCCAGGGTCACCATGGGCAGCTCCGGGTCCGGCACGGCTCCCGCCAGTTCGCGCAGCCGGGCCTCCAGCGGGGTCGCGGGCGCGGGGGTCACCATGACGCCCCCGGGTGGCTGCGGTGGAGATGCTGCATCTCGGCCAGCATCCGGCCGAACGGCTCGGTGTGGAGGCCCTGCCGACCGGCGCCGGCCGCCCAGGCGCCGCGCCGCGGGCCCTCGGGCACGGTCAGGGTGGCCCGGTGCAGGACGGACGTCACCCGCGCCAGCCACTCCTCGCCCAGGGCGGCCCAGTCCACCTCGCACCCCTCGATCGGCTCGAACAGCTCGCCGGTGTACCCCCACAGCGCCTCCAGGCCGCGCCGCATCCGCTCATGGCTCTCGGGGGTGCCGTCGCCCAGCCGCAGGGTCCAGTGCTCGGCGTGGTCGCGGTGGTAGGCGACCTCCTTGACCGCCTTGGCGGCCAGCGGGGCGAAGGGGCCGTCGCCGCGGGCCAGCCGGTCGTAGAGCAGCTCCTGGTAGGTGGAGAAGTACAGCTGGCGGGCGATGGTGTGCGCGAAGTCACCGTTGGGCTGCTCGACGAGCTGACAATTGCGGAAGGCCCGCTCCTCCCGCAGATAGGCCAGTTCGTCCTCGTCGCCCACCAGCGAGAGCAGCACGCGCGCCTGCCCGAGCAGGTCGAGCGCGATGTTGGCCAGGGCGACTTCTTCCTCCAGCACGGGGGCGTGTCCGGCCCACTCCCCCAGCCGGTGGGAGAGCACCAGGGCGTCGTCGCCGAGGGCGAGCGCGGCGGTCACAGGTGCCGCACCCCCTCCGGGATCTCGTAGAAGGTCGGATGGCGGTAGGGCTTGTCGGCGGCCGGCTCGAAGAACGGGTCCTTCTCGTCGGGCGAGGAGGCGGTGATCCGGTCGGAGGGGACGACCCAGATGGAGACGCCTTCCGACCGGCGGGTGTACAGATCGCGGGCGCTGCGCAGGGCCATTTCGGCGTCCGGCGCGTGGAGGCTGCCGGCGTGGGTGTGGGAGAGGCCGCGCCGGCCGCGGACGAACACCTCCCACAGGGGCCACTCACCGCTCGTGTCACCGCTCATGCCTCGGCCTTTCCGTGCTTGGCCGCATACGCCGCGGCCGCCTCGCGCACCCAGGCGCCTTCCTCATGGGCCCGCCGCCGCTGGGACATGCGCTGGGCGTTGCACGGCCCGTTTCCCCGGAGCACCTCGCGGAACTCCTCCCAGTCGATGGGGCCGAAGTCGTAGTGGCCCCGGTCCTCGTTCCACTTCAGGTCGGGGTCGGGGAGGGTGAGGCCGAGCGCCTCGGCCTGGGGGACGCAGATGTCGACGAAGCGCTGGCGCAGCTCGTCGTTGGAATGGCGCTTGATCTTCCAGGCCATGGACTGGGCGGAGTGTGCGGATGCGTCGTCGGGCGGGCCGAACATCATCAGGGAGGGCCACCACCAGCGGTCCACGGCGTCCTGGGCCATGGCGTGCTGGGCCGGTGTGCCCCGGCTCAGGGTCAGCAGCAGCTCGTATCCCTGGCGCTGGTGGAAGGACTCCTCCTTGCAGATCCGGACCATCGCCCGCGCGTAAGGACCGTAGGAGCAGCGGCACAGCGGCACTTGGTTGGTGATCGCCGCGCCGTCCACCAGCCAGCCGATGGCGCCGACATCGGCCCAGGTCAGGGTGGGGTAGTTGAAGATCGAGGAGTATTTCTGGCGGCCGGAGTGGAGCTTGTCGAGCAGCTCTTCGCGGCTGGTGCCCAGGGTTTCGGCGGCGCTGTAGAGATACAGGCCGTGTCCCGCCTCGTCCTGGACCTTGGCCATGAGGATGGCCTTGCGGCGCAGCGAGGGGGCCCGGGTGATCCAGTTGGCCTCCGGCTGCATGCCGATGATCTCGGAGTGGGCGTGCTGGGCCATCTGCCGGATCAGTGAGGCGCGGTATGCGTCGGGCATCCAGTCGCGGGGCTCGATGCGCTCGTCCGCGGCCAGAGCGGCGTCGAACACCGTCTGATACGCCTCCGGGTCAGCCGCCGTCGTCGTCATACGAAGCCCCTCCGCCGTCCCGCCGGGCCACCCCGGCCCGACCGACCGATCGTTCGGTTCAATGGTGTGCCGGGGGTGTGCGGGGTGTCAAGCCTGTGGATAACTCCGGGGCGCTGGGCCCCGCGCGCGCTCATCGGTACCGTTCCGGGGCGTAAGGGCCGAGAGAAGCGCGGAGAGCGCGCGGCAGCGCGGCGCGCGCGGCCTGGGACCACGGGATCGGGGCGGGGATGGCGGAGACGGAGCGAACCGGGCAGAGGGAGAGGGGGGAGGGGACCGGCAGGCCGCTCTCGCTGCCCTCGCAGCTCGTCGTCGCGGTGGGCCTCGCGGTCACCGTGGCCGCCGTGGCCATCCACCTCGGGATGGCCTTCCTGAACGTCGCTCCGCCCAACACGGTCAGCAAGCAGCACGGCGCGGCGATAGACGACTACATATATCCGGAATTCGAACGGAACTGGAAGCTCTTCGCCCCCAACCCGCTCCAGCAGAACATCGACGTGCAGGCGCGCGCCGAGATCCGCACCCCCGAGGGCGGCACCACGACCACCGGATGGCGCGACCTGTCGGCCCAGGACGGCGCGGCCATCAGGCACAACCCGCTGCCCAGCCACACCCAGCAGAACCAGCTGCGCCGCGCCTGGGACTTCTACGTCCTCTCGCACGACGCCCAGGAGCGGCCGAACGGGCTGCGCGGACAGCTCTCCGGGCAGTACCTGCGACGGCTCGTGATGGACCGCCTGGGCCCGCGGCAGGACGGCGGCACGGTGCAGCGCGTACAGCTGCGCTCGGTCACCCGGCAGCTCGCCGCGCCGTCGTGGAGCGAGGAGAAGACCGACACCAGGCCCGTGCGCCGGGTCCTGCCCTGGTGGACGGTCACCGCGGACGACCTGCCGGAGGCGAAGCGCCGGTGACCATCCCCGCCCTCCCGCCGCACCCGCCCCTGCCCCCGCACCCGCCCCGCCCCACCGGGCCGCCGGCCGCGCCCCGCTCCAAGGCGGCCGCCCGCGTCGAGGCCGCCGTCATCCGGGCCCACGCCCGCGTCACCGGGTCGGCGCTCGGGCCGTACCAGACCGCCGTGGTGCGCATCGGCTTCTCCTTCACCTGGCTGCTGTTCCTGCTGCGTGAATGGCCCCACCGCCGGCGGCTGTACGGGCCCGACGGCCCGTGGAGCTGGCAGATGGCACACCAGCTCATCGAGGGCAACGGCGCCTTCAGCGCGCTGATGTGGTCCGACAGCGCCCTGTGGTTCGAGACCGTCTACGGTCTCGCCCTCCTCTCCAGCGCGCTGCTCCTGCTGGGCTGGCGTACCCGCACCATGTCCGTGCTGTTCATGCTCGGTGTGATCTCGCTTCAGAACCGCAGCATCTTCGTGGGGGACGGCGGCGACAACGTCATCCACCTGATGGCGATGTACCTGACGCTGACCCGGTGCGGACAGGTGTGGTCGCTGGACGCCCGCCGCGCGGCGCGGCGCGGTCCCGGCGCCCCGGCGACGCGCGACACGACCGGGATCGTGCTGTGGGCGCTGACCGGGTCGGCCCTGCTCTGGGCGCAGCTGGGCACCGAGGCCCGGCTCGACTGGTCGGCCTACGGGCCCCTCCCCGGTGTCGGCTGGGCCACGGCCCTGTGGGGGCTGTGGGCGGTCCACGGCGCCTGGTGGCTGGCGCGGCGCCACGCCCCGGGCGAGCCGCGCGCCCTTCTGGACGTCCTCGCCAACATCGTGCACAACGGCGCGCTGGTGGTGATCATGGGTGAGGTCTGTCTGCTGTACGCCTCGGCAGGCTGGTACAAGGTCCAGGGCTCGCGCTGGCAGGACGGCACCGCGCTCTACTACCCGCTGCACCTGGAGTACTTCTCCCCCTGGCCCGCCCTGGCGGAGGCGCTCGCCGGCAGCGGCCTGCTGGTCATGGTGCTCACCTACGGCACGGTCATCGTGCAGGTCGCCTTCCCCTTCACGCTGCTGAACCGGCGGGTCAAGAACGTGATGCTCGTGGTGATGGTGCTGGAGCACCTCGGGATCGCGGTCCTGCTGGGGCTCCCCTTCTTCTCCCTGGCCATGATCGCGGCGGACGCAGTCTTCCTGCCCACCAACTTCCTGCGCTGGGTCGGCGGGCGGGCGGGCCGGATCCGCGCCCGGATCCGCGGCCGCCTTCCCACCCGCTCGGCCCGGCTGCCGGGGCAGCGGGCGGGGGAGGGGGCCGCCGCCCGACCGTAGGCTGTGGGCATGAGTGACGACGAGGCCGCGGTGGCCGTGCGGCAGTGGCGCGAAGAGGCCGCCGACCAGGCCGTGCTGCTGGACGGCTTCCACGCGCTGAAACACGCGCTTCGCTTCGGGGCGCGGGTGCGGATCGCGGTCACCAGCGACAAGGCCGCCGCCCTCGCCCTCGCCGCCGAACTGGCCGAGGACCTGACCGAGGTGATCGAGGAGCGGGTCCTCGAGGTGCCGGCGGAGACGCTGCGGGAGCTTGTGCCGAGGGTCCACCCGACGCGGGTGGCCGCGCTGGCGGACAGGCGAGGGCGGCAGCGGAACCTGGCGGAGCTGGCCGGGCCGGCCAGGCCGGCGCCGGTCGTGGTGCTGGACAACCCGCGCAACCTCGGGAACGTGGGGGCCGTGGTGCGGCTCTCCGCAGGCTTCGGGGCCACGGGGGTGGTCACCACCGGCGACATCGATCCCTGGCACCCGAACGCCGTCCGCTCGGGCGCGGGGCTCCACTACGCCACCGCTGTGGAGCGGCTGGCGAGCGACGACCTTCCGGCGGGGCCGCTGTACGCCCTGGACCCGGAGGGCGAGGACATCCGGTCCCTGGTCATCCCCGATGACGCGCTGCTCGCCTTCGGGTCCGAGCGCCACGGGATCTCGCCCGAGGTGCGGAAGAGGGCCACCAGGCTGGTGGCCCTCCCCATGCGCCCCCGGGTCTCCAGCTACAACCTGGCCACCAGCGTGGCCATGGCGCTGTTCCACTGGGGAGGGCCTGCCCAGGGGCCGGCGAGCGGCTGAGCGGGCGCCGCGTCCGGCAAAGCGCTACGCGGGGCGGCGGACCTCCACCATGCGGAACCGGGAGGCCACGAACGCGCTGTCGCACAGGGTGGCGCTGGCCGAGGGATTGCCCCCGGTGCCGTGGAAGTCGGAGAAGGCCGCGGTCTGGTTGACGTAGACCCCGCCGGTCAGATTCAGCGACAGCTGGGCGCACTCCTCCAGGCAGGCGTCCTCGATCAGCCGCTCCGCGTCCGGGGAGGTGGTGTACGCCCCGACGGTCATCGCGCCCTTGTCCCGGATGGTGCGGCGCAGCAGGTCGACCGCCTCCGCGGTGGAGTCCACGGCCACGGCGAAGGAGACCGGGCCGAAGCACTCCGAGAGATAGGGCGCCTCCGCGTCGGCCGCCTCCCAGAACTTGCGGGCGCCGTCGGCCTTGACGAGCACCGGGGTGCGGACCGTGGCGTCGGGGAACTCGGGGTGGGTGACCGAACGGGAGGCCAGGGCGGTCGCGCCGAGGCCGGGGGCGGCCTCCAGCCGCTCCTTGACACCGGGGTTCACGATCGCGCCGAGCAGGGCGCTCGCCCGCGCGTCGTCGCCCAGCAGACGCTCGACGGCGCCCGCCAGGTCGGCGACGACCTCGTCGTACGACTTGGGGCCGGCGTCCGTGTCGATGCCGTCCCGGGGGATCAGCAGGTTCTGCGGGGTGGTGCACATCTGGCCGCAGTACAGCGACAGGGAGAAGGCCAGATTGTCCAGCATGCCCTTGTAGTCGTCGGTGGAGTCGATCACCACCGTGTTGACCCCCGCCTTCTCGGTGAAGACCTGGGCCTGGCGGGCGTGGGTCTCCAGCCAGTCGCCGAAGGCGGTGGAGCCCGTGTAGTCGATGACGCGGATCTCGGGGCGCACGGCGAGGACCTTGGCCAGGCCCTCGTCCGGCCGCTCGGCGGCCAGCGCCACCAGATTCGGGTCGAAGCCGGCCTCGCGCAGCACCTCGCGCGCCACCTTGACGGTCATGGCCAGCGGCAGCACGGCCCGCGGGTGGGGCTTGACCAGGACGGCGTTTCCCGTGGCGAGGGAGGCGAACAGGCCCGGGTAGCCATTCCACGTCGGGAAGGTGTTGCAGCCGATGACCAGGGCGATGCCGCGGGGCACGGGCGTGAAGGTCTTGCGCAGCCGCAGCGGGTCGCGCTTGCCCTGCGGCTTGGTCCACTCGGCATCGGCGGGGGTGCGGGTCTGCTCCGCGAAGGCATAGGCCACCGCCTCCAGGCCGCGGTCCTGCGCATGCGGTCCGCCGGCCTGGAACGCCATGAGATACGCCTGGCCGCTGGTGTGCATGACGGCATGGGCGAACTCATGCGACCGGGCGCTGACCCGGGCCAGGATCTCCAGGCAGACCATGGCGCGCGCCTCGGGGCCCGCGTCCCGCCAGGCGGGCATCCCGGCGCGCATCGCCGGGAGCAGCACCTCGATGTCCGGGTGCGGATACTCCACACCGAGCTCGATGCCGTACGGCGAGGTCTCGGTGGCCGTCCAGCCGTCCGCGCCGGGCTGGTCCAGCTCGAAGCGCTCGCCGCGGAGCGCGTCGAAGGCCGCCTTGCCGTCGGCCGGGCTCAGGGTGGGCCGACCGCTCGCGTCGGGCTCTCCGTAAGCCTTCGGATGCTCGGGGTGCGGCGACCAGTACGCGCGGGTACGGATGGCCTCCAGGGCCTGGTCGAGGGTGGGGCGGTGCTGCTCGGTCAACTGCGCTGTGGTGAGTCCGGCGGTCACGACTGACCAACTCCTCGTCGAGCTGGGATTGAGCTGAGCTGGGAACGACGACAGAGTTAGAGTAACCGAACGATCGGTCGGGACAAGAGGGCCTGGCGCACCTGTGGATAACTTCGTCCGAGAGGATCAGCGGCATGAGCGCGATCGACCGGGGGATCGACCCCGCCGGCACCGTCGCCGTGATCGGCACCGGCACCATGGGCCAGGGAATCGCGCAGGTCGCGCTGGTCGCCGGGCATCCCGTACGGCTCTATGACGCAGCCCCCGGCCGCGCCGCGCAGGCCGTCGACGGCATCGCCGCGCGCCTGGACAGGCTGGTCGACAAGGGCCGGCTCGAACCCGCCGCCCGGGACGCCGCCCTCGGCCGGCTCACCCCGGTCGCCGGGCTCGCCGGGCTGGCGGACGCCGAGCTGGCGATCGAGGCCATCCTGGAGGACCTGGGGGCCAAGCAGCAGCTCTTCACCGCCCTCGAATCGGTCGTCTCCGACAGCTGTCTGCTCGCCACCAACACCTCCTCCCTGTCCGTCACCGCCGTCGCCGGCGCCCTGCGGCGCCCCGGCCGCCTGCTGGGCCTGCACTTCTTCAACCCCGCGCCGCTGCTGCCGCTGGTCGAGGTGGTCCGCGGCTTCGCCACCGAGGAGGCCGCCGCCGACCGGGCGTACGCCACCGTCGCGGCCTGGGGGAAGACCCCCGTGCGCTGCGCCGACACCCCCGGATTCATCGTCAACCGGATCGCCCGCCCCTTCTACGCCGAGGCCCTCCGCGTCCACGAGGAAGGCGCCGCCGACCCGGCCACCATCGACGCCGTGCTGCGCGAGTGCGGCGGATTCGCGATGGGCCCCTTCGAACTGACCGACCTGATCGGCCAGGACGTCAACGAGGCCGTCACCCGGTCCGTGTGGGAGGCGATGTACCACGACCCGAAGTTCACCCCCTCCCTCGCCCAGCGGCGGCTCGTCGACGCCGGCCTGCACGGCCGCAAGTCGGGCCGCGGCTGGTACGACTACGCCGAGGGCGCGGCGCGCCCGGAGCCGCACACCGCCGAGCCCTGCCCGCCCCCCGGGAAGGTCGCGGTCCACGCGCGGCCGGGCCCGGCGGGGGAGCTGCCGCGGCTGATCGAGGAGGCGGGCATCACGGTCACCCGGGAGGATCCGGCCGCCGACGCCCCGCCCGGGGGCTGCATCGCCCTGCCCGACGGCACCCGCCTGACCCTCACCGACGGCTCGCCGGCCACCACCGGCTCCCCGGCCCCCGGTATCCGGTTCGACCTCGCGCTTGACTACCGCACCGCCACCCGGATCGCCCTCGCCCCGGCCGACGGCGTCTCCCCCGAGGCCCTGGCCTCCGCGATCGGGCTCTTCCAGGCGCTCGGGAAGAAGGTCAGCGTCATCCAGGACGTGCCCGGCATGATCGTGGCCCGCACGGTCGCGATGCTCGCCGACTTCGCCATGGATGCCGCCGCCCGCCGGGTGGCGAGCCCGCAGGACATCGACACCGCGATGCGGCTGGGCGTCAACTACCCGCGCGGCCCCCTGCGCTGGGCGGACGACCTCGGCGCCCGCTGGGTGCGCGATGTCCTCCTCGGTCTCCACCAGGCCTATCCCACCGGCCGCTACGCCCCCTCGCAGCCGCTGATGCGGCGTGCGGCCGCCGAAGAAAAGCTGCTCTAATCATGACCATGGCCAAGCGCGACACCTATACGCCCGAATCGCTGCTCGCGGTTGCCGTCGAGGTGTTCAACGAGCGCGGTTATGACGGCACCTCCATGGAGCACCTCTCGCGCGCCGCCGGGATCTCCAAGTCCTCGATCTACCACCACGTCAAGGGCAAGGAAGAGCTACTGCGGCTGGCCATAAGCCGCGCCCTGGACGGGCTGTTCGGCATCCTCCGCGAGCCGGCCGCGCGGCAGGGGCGGGCGGTCGAGCGGCTGGAGCACGTGGTCCGGCGCACCGCCGAGGTGCTGATGGCGGAGCTGCCGTATGTCACCTTGCTGCTGCGCGTGCGGGGGAACACGGACACCGAGCGATGGGCCATGGCCCGGCGGCGGGAGTTCGACCACGAGGTCGCCGAGTTGCTCAAGCAGGCCGTGGCGGACGGGGACCTGCGGCCGGACGTGGACGCCCGGCTGGCGACCCGGCTGCTCTTCGGGATGATCAACTCGATCGTGGAGTGGTACCGGCCGGGCCGGGGCGGGGCCGCGACCTCGGACGAGGTGGCCGACGCCGTGGTCCGCACGGCCTTCGCGGGCCTGCGCACCTGACATTCACGGCTCGGGACCCCTCCACGGCCCGGGACCCCTCCACGGCCCGGGACCCCTCCACGGCCCGGGACCCCTTTACGGCCCGGGACCCCTTTACGGCCCGAGCCCCTTTACGGCTCGGGGTCCCTCCCGGCTCGGGTTTCCTCCCGGTGCGGGGTCCCTTCACAGCTCCGAGTCGAGGTCGGTCTCCTCGAAGACCAGCAGCGTCCGGGTGCTCAGCACCTCCGGTATGGCCTGGATGCGGGTGAGGACCAGCTCGCGCAGGGAGCGGTTGTCCTCGGTGTGGACCAGCAGCAGCACGTCGAAGTCCCCGCTGACCAGGGCGATGTGGGCGGCGCCCGGAAGCTGCCTGAGCTGCTCGCGGACCGTGCGCCACGAGTTCTGCACGATCTTCAAGGTGATGTACGCCGACGCGCCCTGCCCGGCCCGCTCCTGGTCCACCCGGGCGCTGAAGCCGCGGATCACCCCGTCGTCGATGAGCCGGTTGATACGGGCGTAGGCATTGGCCCGCGACACGTGCACCCGCTCGGCCACGGAGCGTATCGAGGCGCGTCCGTCCGCCCGGAGCATGCGCAGGATGTCCCGGTCTATCGGGTCCAGGGGCCGCGCGGGGGGCCTGTCGCCCGGATTGGCCATCTGTTCGCCCCGCATACCGCCCCGCCTCCCCTTCATGGACGTCCTGGCGACATCCCATGCTCTGCTGAACCGTTTGTCCACAGGCTGAGGGCGCCTGTAGCCAAAATGCGTCAACGACCGAACAATCGGTAGGGAGGGGTGCGCCCGCCCCACCAGCTCTCTGCCCGCAGGAGGTCGTGCCATGACGGTCCTTGAGCAGCCCGGTGCCTATCGGCCCACTCCCCCGCCCGCCTGGCAGCCCCGCGTCGACGCCGCGCCGCTGCTGCCCGACGCGGAGCCGTACCGCCTGCTGGGCACCGACGCCGCGGCCGACATCGACCCCGCCCTGCTGACCCGGCTCTACGGCGAGCTGGTCCGCGGCCGCCGGTACAACGCGCAGGCCACCGCCCTGACCCGGCAGGGCAGGCTCGCCGTCTACCCCTCGTCCACCGGCCAGGAGGCCTGCCAGGTCGCCGCCGGGCTGGTCCTGCGCGAGCAGGACTGGCTCTTCCCCAGCTACCGCGACACCCTGGCCGCCGTCGTCCGCGGGATCGACCCGGTGGAGGCCCTCACCCTGCTGCGCGGCGACTGGCACTCCGGCTACGACCCGCGCGAGCACCGGGTGGCCCCGCTGTGCACCCCCCTGGCCACCCAGCTGCCGCATGCGGTCGGCCTGGCGCACGCCGCCCGCCTCAAGGGCGACGACGTGGTGGCGCTCGCCCTGGTCGGCGACGGCGGCACCAGCGAGGGCGACTTCCACGAGGCGCTCAACTTCGCGGCGGTCTGGCGGGCCCCCGTCGTCTTCCTCATCCAGAACAACGGCTTCGCGATCTCCGTCCCGCTCGCCAAGCAGACCGCCGCCCCCTCCCTCGCCCACAAGGCGGTCGGCTACGGCATGCCCGGCCGGCTGGTCGACGGCAATGACGCCGCGGCCGTGCACCAGGTTCTGGGCGAGGCCGTCCGCCGGGCCCGCGGGGGCGGCGGCCCCACCCTCGTCGAAGCCGTCACCTACCGCGTCGACGCCCACACCAACGCCGACGACGCCGGCCGCTACCGCTCGGACGCCGAGGTGGAGGCCTGGCGCGCGCACGACCCCATCACCCTGCTGGAGGAGGCGATGCGCGACCGCGGCCTGCTCGACGACCAGGTCGTGCGGACCGCGCGGGAGGCCGCCGAGCGGCTGGCCGCCGATCTGCGCGAGCGGATGCACCAGGACCCGGCCCTGGACCCGATGGACCTCTTCGCGCAGGTCTACGCCGAGCGGACCGGCCAGCTGCGCGAGCAGGCGGACTTCCTGCGCGCGGAGCTCGCCGCGGAGGAGGGCGAGCGATGACGACGACCGCGGTCAAGCCCGCCACCATGGCCCAGGCCCTGGGCCGCGCGTTGCGCGACGCGATGGCCGCCGACCCGGCCGTGCACGTCCTCGGCGAGGACGTGGGAACCCTGGGCGGCGTCTTCAGGATCACCGACGGACTCGCCAAGGAGTTCGGCGACGCCCGCTGTACGGACACGCCGCTCGCGGAGGCGGGCATCCTCGGCACCGCCGTCGGCATGGCCATGTACGGGCTGCGGCCCGTCGTCGAGATGCAGTTCGACGCGTTCGCCTACCCGTCCTTCGAGCAGCTCGTCAGCCATGTCTCCCGGATGCGCAACCGCACCCGCGGCGCCCTGCCGATGCCCATCACCGTGCGGGTGCCCTACGGCGGCGGCATCGGCGGGGTGGAGCACCACAGCGACTCCTCCGAGGCCTACTACATGGCGACGCCCGGCCTCCATGTGGTCGCCCCGGCCACCGTCGCCGACGCGTACGGGCTGCTGCGCGCCGCCATCGCCTCCGACGACCCCGTCGTCTTCCTCGAACCCAAGCGGCTCTACTGGTCGAAGGCCGAATGGTCCCCCGACCACCCCGAGGAGGTCGCCCCCATCGGCCGCGCCGTGGTGCGGCGCCCGGCCACCGGCGGGCGGTCCGCCACCCTGATCTCGTACGGGCCCTCGGTGCCCGTCTGTCTGGAGGCCGCCGAGGCGGCCACGGCCGAGGGCTGGGACCTGGAGGTCATCGACCTGCGGTCGCTGGTGCCCTTCGACGACGAGACGGTCTGCGCCTCCGTCCGCCGGACCGGGCGAGCCGTGATCGTCCACGAGTCGACGGGCTTCGGCGGCCCCGGCGGGGAGATCGCCGCCCGGATCACCGAGCGCTGCTTCCACCACCTGGAGGCGCCGGTGCTGCGCGTCGCCGGATTCGACATCCCCTACCCGCCGCCCATGCTGGAGCGCCACCACCTGCCCGGAGTGGACCGGGTGCTGGACGCGGTGGCCCGGCTGCAGTGGGAGTCGGAGTGGACCGAGGGGAGGGCGGTGTGATGGCCGAGGTGCGCGAGTTCACCCTGCCCGACCTGGGCGAGGGGCTGACCGGGGCGGAGATCGTGCGCTGGCTGGTGGAGGTCGGCGACGTCGTCGCGGTCGACCAGCCGGTCGTGGAGGTCGAGACGGCCAAGGCGATGGTGGACGTGCCCTGCCCGTACGGCGGGGTGGTGACCGCGCGCTTCGGTGAGGAGGGCACCGAACTGCCGGTCGGGGCGCCGCTGCTGACGGTCGCCGTCCCGGCCGCGGAGGGCGCGGCCCCGCTTGTCGACGGGGACGGGGCCTCGGCAGCCGGGGGCGGGTCTCCCGCTGCCGGGGGCGGGTCCGCCGCGGTGGACGGCGGGTCCGGCAATGTGCTGGTCGGTTACGGCACCTCGGCCCCGGCCGCCCGGCGCCGCCGGGTGCGGCCGGTGCCGCCGACCCCGGCCTCCGGCTCGGGGCAGGGTCTTGCCGACGGCATTGCCGGGGGCTCGGCCGGGGGCGCGCCGACGTCGGCGCGAGGCCCGGTCACCGCGAGCGCTCCGGTCACAGCCAGCGGTCCGGTCGCCGGGAGCAGCTCGAACGACGCGAACGATGCGAACAACGCGGTGGCCGGGCGCAGCCTGACCGGCACGCGCCCCGTGCTCCCCGCGACGGCGTCCGCGGCCGGCCCGGTCGCCGTGATCTCGCCGCTCGTCCGGAGGCTGGCCCGCGAGCACGGGCTGGACCTGCGCGAGCTGCGGGGCTCCGGGCCCGACGGGCTGATCCTGCGCGCGGACGTCGAAGAGGCCGCGCGGGCCGCGCGGGCCGCACAGGCCGTAGAGCCTGCGCGGCCCTCGCGGGGCGCCGCTGGTGCCGGGCGTGTGGACGCGCGGCCGGCCGACGGGCAGCGCGTGGTGGTGCGCGGGGTGCGCGGCGCCGAGAAGCTGGCCCGCAGCAGGCGCGAGATCCCCGACGCGACCTGCTGGGTGGACGCCGACGCCACCGAGCTGCTGGCCGCCCGGGCGGCCATGAACACGGCCGGGCCCAAGATCTCCCTGCTCGCGATCCTGGCCCGTATCTGCACGGCGGCCCTCGCGCGCCACCCGGAGCTGAACGCCACCGTCAGCGAGGGCGAGATCACCCGCTGCTCCGACATCCACCTCGGCTTCGCCGCCCAGACCGACCGCGGCCTGGTGGTCCCCGTGGTGCGCGACGCGCACGCCCGGGACACGGCCGGGCTGTCCGCCGAGATGACCCGCCTGACCGAGGCCGCCCGCTCCGGCGCCCTCACCCCCGCCGAGCTGACCGGGGGCACCTTCACGCTCAACAACTACGGCGTCTTCGGGGTGGACGGCTCGACGCCGATCATCAACCACCCCGAGGCCGCGATGCTCGGCGTCGGCCGGATAGCGGCCAAACCGTGGGTGCACCAGGACCAACTGGCCATACGGCGGGTGGTGCAGCTCTCGCTCACCTTCGACCACCGGGTCTGCGACGGCGGCACCGCGGGCGGCTTCCTGCGTTATGTGGCCGACTGCGTGGAGCACCCGGCGGTCCTGCTGCGGTCGTTGTAGGCCGCGGTGGGTCGGTGGGCCGCCGCGGCGGAATCCTTACCCGGAGGTCGTACGCGCCCACCGCGCCCACCGCGCCCACCGCGCCCACCGCGCCCGGCGGTCACGGGGCCATACTCATCAGGTGATGACGTATGACGCTGTGATCCTGGCCGGTGGCGCCGCCCGGCGGCTGGGCGGCGCCGACAAGCCGGCGCTGCGGGTGGGCGCCCGGCCGCTGCTGGACCGGGTGCTCGGCGCCTGCCGGGGCGCCGAGCGGACCGTCGTCGTAGGCCCGCGCAGACCGACCGCCCGTGCGGTGCGCTGGACCCGCGAGGAGCCCCCGGGCGGCGGACCGGTCGCGGCCGTCGACGCCGGGGTGCGCCACACCACGGCGCCCGTCGTCCTGGTGCTCTCCGCGGATCTGCCGTTCCTCACGGACCGGACCGTGGGGGCGCTCGTCCAGGGACTCCGGGAAGCCGAAGGGGTGCTGCTGACCGACTCCGACGGCCGGGAGCAGCCCCTGGTCGCGGCGTACCGGGCCGAGCCGCTGCGCCGGGAGCTCGCCCTGCTCGCGGCCGAGCACGGCGGCCTGGCCGGGCTGCCCCTGCGGCTGCTCACCGCCGAGCTGAAGCTCGGCCGCCTGCACCACCCCACCGCCTCCTTCGACTGCGACACCTGGGAGGACATCACCACCGCACGCGCACGGATCAGGGAGCATGGACACGTGCTGGACGAATGGATCGCCGCAGTCAAGGCGGAGCTGGGCATCGACCTCGATGTCGACACCGCCGCCCTCCTCGACCTCGCCCGGGACGCCGCGCACGGCGTCGCCAGGCCCGCCGCGCCGCTGACCACCTTCCTCGTGGGCTACGCCGCCGCCCAGCAGGGAGGCGGTCCCGAGGCGCTGGCCGCCGCGACGGGCAAGGCGGCGGCGCTGGCGGCCCGGTGGGCCGAAGAGGCCGAGTCGGCGGGATGACGAACCGGGACCCTCGCGGGGGCGACGCGCTGGACCGCGAGTTCGACGAGGCGCTGGCGCTGGCCAAGGACCCGGCATCGCAGGGCCGGACGGCCCAGGATTCCGCGTCGCAGGATCCGGCCCAGCGGCCTGGGCGGTCCTCCGGTGCCTCCGGTGCCCCCGGCCCGCGCGGGCCCCACCGCCACCGCCCCGCCACCCCCTGGCCCGACGCCCGCGCGATCGCGGCCCGCGCCCCCCGCACATCCCGCCCGTCGCCCACCACCCTCGACGGAACCCCCGTCGCACGGCCGCTCCCCGAGGCCCTCGGTCATGTGCTGGCCGCCCCCCTCACCGCCCTCACCGACCTGCCGTCCTTCGACACCTCCGCCATGGACGGCTGGGCCCTCGCCGGCCCCGGCCCCTGGCGGCTCCCAGCCGCCGACCAGTCCGTGCTGGCCGGCCACGCCGAGGCCGACCCGCTTCCCGACGGCCACGCGATCCGCATCGCCACCGGCGCCCGCGTCCCGCCCGGCGCCACCGCCGTGCTGCGCACCGAGCACGGCGCGGCCACCGGCGGCTGGCTGTACGCCGCCCCCGCCCATCCGGTCAGCCCCGGCCAGGACATCCGGCCCCGCGGCCAGGAGTGCCGCAGCGGCGATCTGCTGCTCCCGGCGGGCGCCGTGATCACCCCCGTGATACTGGGTCTGGCCGCCGCCGCCGGGTACGACGAGCTGCCGACCATGGCGCGGCCGCGCGTCGAGATCCTGGTCCTCGGCGACGAGCTGCTGCGGCAGGGGCTTCCCCACGACGGCCGCATCCGCGACGCGCTCGGCCCGATGCTCGCCCCCTGGCTGCGGGCGCTCGGCGCCGAGCCGCTGGCGACCCGCCGCCTGGCCGACGACGCCGAGGCGCTGTACGCGGCCGTGGCCGAGTCCCCCGCCGATGTCGTCCTGACCACCGGCGGCACGGCGGCCGGCCCGGTGGACCACGTCCATCCCACGCTGCGCCGGCTGGACGCCGAGCTGCTGGTCGACGGGGTGGCGGTGCGCCCCGGCCACCCGATGCTGCTGGCCCGACTGGCCCCCCACAAGCACCTGGTGGGCCTGCCGGGCAATCCGCTGGCCGCAGTCTCCGGCCTGCTGACCCTCGCCGAGCCGCTGCTGCGTACGCTGACGGGCCGGCCGGCGCCCGCGCCCTGCCCGGCCCCGCTGGCCGCCGCCGTCCACGGCCATCCGCGCGACACCCGCCTGGTCCCGGTGGTCTTCCGGGAGGACGAGGCGTTTCCGCTGCGCTTCAACGGCCCGGCCATGCTGCGCGGCGTCGCCGTCGCGGACGGCCTGGCCGTCATCCCGCCCGGCGGCGCGGAGCGGGGGACCGAGGTGGAGATGCTGGATCTGCCGTGGTCCACGGCCTGGCCCGGACCCCAGGAGTAGCCTCGCCGCCATGTATGCGATCACCATCCCCGAACCCGGCGGCCCCGACGCCCTCGTGTGGGCGGAGGTCCCCGATCCCGTCCCCGGCGAGGGCGAGGTCCTGGTCGAGGTCGTGGCCGGCGGCGTGAACCGTGCCGATCTGCTGCAGCGCCAGGGCCACTACCCCCCGCCTCCGGGCGCTTCCGACTACCCCGGCCTGGAGTGCTCGGGCCGCATCGCGGCGCTGGGCCCCGGCGTCAGCGGCTGGACGGTGGGCGACGAGGTGTGCGCGCTGCTCGCGGGCGGCGGATACGCCGAGAAGGTGGTGGTGCCCGCGGGGCAGCTGCTGCCCGTGCCGTCCGGCGTCGACCTGGTCACCGCGGCCGCCCTCCCCGAGGTGACCGCGACCGTGTGGTCGAACGTCTTCATGATCGCCCACCTCCGGCCGGGCGAGACCCTGCTGGCGCACGGCGGCTCAAGCGGCATCGGCACGATGGCGATCCAGCTTGCGAAGGCGGTCGGCGCGCGGGTCGCGGTCACGGCGGGCAGCGCGGAGAAGCTGGCGGCCTGCCGCGAGCTGGGCGCCGACACCCTGATCGACTACCACGAGCAGGACTTCGTCGAGGAGGTCCGCCGGGCCACCGACGGCGCGGGAGCGGATGTGATCCTGGACATCGTCGGCGCGAAGTACCTCGCCAGGAACGTGTCGGCGCTCGCCACCAACGGACGGCTGGCGATCATCGGCCTGCAGGGCGGGGCGAAGGCCGAGCTGAACCTCGGCGCGCTGCTGGCCAAGCGCGGCGCCGTGATGGCCACCAGCCTGCGCTCCCGCCCCCTCGCGGAGAAGGCGTCGATCGTCGCGGCGGTGCGCGAGCACGTCTGGCCCCTCGTCGAGAGCGGCCGGGTGCGTCCCATCGTGGACCGTACGGTTCCGATGTCCCAGGCCGCCGAGGCGCACCGCCTGCTCGAGGAGAGCGGACACGTCGGCAAGGTGCTGCTGACGGTCTGAGGCCGGACGGCCGGACGGCCGGGTGGCTCGGGTGGATGCCTGAGGCCGGATGGCGCAAGCCTCGGGCGGTCCCGGGTGCCGTGCCCATGCCGTCGTGTGACGCTGAATCCGTCACGCGACGGCTCGGCACGGGAGGGTGACGACCGTGAGACCCGCTCTTCGTACGCTGCGCACGCTGCCGGCGGTGCTGACGCTGACCGGTGTGGCGCTGCTGGCCGCGCCGGTGGCGCGCGCCGACGACGACGATCTGGCGGGGACCCGCGCCGGGGAGGGCCGGCCCCACCCCGGTCGCACCGAGGAGCCGGAGGTCGCACCGCCTCCGGGGTCCCTCCCGCCCGCGCCGTCGCGGCCGGGCGACGAGGACCCGGGGGAGCGGCAGGAGGAGCGGCAGGAGGAGCGGCGCGAGCGGGACCAGCGGCTTCCCGAGGCCGACCGCCCGCCGGGCGGCAGCGCCCAGCCGCAGCGGCCCGACCGCCCGTCGGCGCGGACGCCCGGCGAGACGCCGTCCGCGCAGCGCTCCCGGGACACCGGCGACGCGTACGACGACGACGCGCTGGACGCCGCGAGGACCGAGGCGGCGCCCGGCGGGCGGGCGCTGCGCGTGCTGCCGCTGGGCACCGGTCTGGCCCTGATGGGGCTCGGCCTCGGGCTGGCGTTCTTCGGCCTGCGGCTGCGCCGCCGCTGAGGGCCTGCGGCTATGTGAGCGTTGCGGGCCCGCGGCCGCGGGTGCGTTGCAAGCGACCGCGGCTGGGTCGCCGTTGACGGCTCGCGGCTGCCGGGCGGCGGCAGCGGCCGGGCGGCGGGTCGGGTGCTCTGGCCACCCTGCCCCTCCGTACGGGCGCTTGTGCGGAAGAATGGGGGGCATGAACCAGCCGATGAACGAACGATCGCAGGAGAGCCCGCACGTCCTGGTCGTCGGTCCGGACGGCATGGCCCTCGGCAGCGCCACCGCCGGTGACGGCGGCGGTGACGACGAGTCTCGCGAGGTTCCCGTGACGGACATGGTCGAACAGCCGGCCAAGGTCATGCGCATCGGCAGCATGATCAAGCAGCTTCTGGAGGAAGTCCGCGCGGCGCCTCTCGACGAGGCCAGCCGGGTCCGGCTCAAAGAGATCCACTCCAGCTCGGTGAAGGAGCTGGAGGACGGTCTCGCGCCCGAGCTGATCGGCGAGCTCGAGCGTCTCTCCCTCCCCTTCACCGACGAGGCGGTCCCGACCGAGGCGGAGCTGCGGATCGCCCAGGCGCAGCTGGTCGGCTGGCTCGAAGGCTTGTTCCACGGCATTCAGACGACGCTGTTCGCCCAGCAGATGGCGGCCCGCGCGCAGCTCGAGCAGATGCGCAGGGCCCTGCCGCCGGGCCTCGGCGGCGAGGACGGGGAGGGCGGGCCGAAGCACGGCGGCGCCCGGTCCGGCCCGTACCTCTGAGCCCCTGAGCCGTCCCATCCATCCGTTCGGCCCCGGCGGGCCGTCCCCCGGACTCGGGAAATCGACGAGTCCCGCGGGGACGGCCCGCCGCCCTCTTGCCCTGCCCCATGTGCCCCACGAGTGGCCCATCCTCTCGCCCCCGGATTGTCCCCTGACAGTGATCCGGTCGCTTTCTAGCCTGGCCTGAGGGTCCCGGGCAGTCACCCGGGACCGGAACGGAAAGGAAGAGGTCAGCCATCATGCGCATCTTCGTCGCGGGAGCCACGGGCGCCGTCGGCCGCCGTCTCGTCCCGCTGCTCGTCGCGGCGGGACACGAGGTCACCGGCGGCACGCGCACCCGGGAGGGGGCGGAGCGGCTGCGCGCGCAGGGGGCGTCGGCCGTGCGCGTCGACGTCTTCGACGCCGACAGCGTGCACCGGGCGGTCGCGGACGCCGCCCCCGAGGCGGTCATCCACCAGCTGACCGCGCTGACGAACGGCGACCGCGCCGAGAACGGGCGGATCCGCAGGGAGGGCACCCGCCATCTGGTGGACGCCGCCAAGCGCGCCGGGGTCTCGCGCATCGTCGCCCAGTCCATCTCCTGGGCCTACGGGCCCGGCGACACCCCGGCCGACGAGTCCACCCCGCTGGACGGGGCGGCGGAGCGGGCCGGGCTGGTCGGCAGCCTGCGGGCGCTGGAGGAGGCGGCCGCCGAGATCGAGACGCATGTGGTGCTGCGCTACGGGACCTTCTACGGCCCCGGGACCTGGTACGCGCGGGGCGGGCCGGTCGAGGCCGCGCTGCGCGGCGAGCAGACGGCGGGCGATCCGGTGGCGGCGCTGCTCGGCCCGGTGGTGGCGGGGGACGCGGTGAGCTCGTTCGTCCACGTCGAGGACGCCGCCCGGGCCGCGGTGGCCGCTCTGGAGTGGCCGAGCGGCACGGTCAACATCGTCGACGACGAACCGGCGCCGGCCCGCGCCTGGCTGCCGGAGTTCGCGGCGGCGATGGGCGCGCCGGCGCCCGCCCCCGCCGCGAGCGGCGGCCGGGAGGGCTGGGAGCGGGGGGCCGACAACACCCTCGCCCGCCGCCGGCTCGGCTGGCGGCCGCTCCACCCGACCTGGCGGACGGGTTTCAGGACGCTGTGACGAAGGTGCCCCAGTGACGCGGCAGGGCCCGGCAGCCGCCGGGCCCTGCTTTACGAAAGTCGGGAGTCGGGGAAGACCGCCTCGCTCAGCCCGGCATCCCCGTGGAGACCGTCAGCTCGATGGTGTCGGTCTTCGGGTCGTACGGCTCGTAGTTGCGGTACGTGTAGTTGAGGACGGTGCCCTTGCCCCAGAGGTTCTCGTCCTCGGTGGTCACGCGGTACTTCCACCCGGCGGCCCGGATGCACTTCTTCACGGAGTCGATGTAGAGGTTCTGGAAGTCGGGCACGTTGTACGCGCCCTTCTGGCTGTAGGACTCCGTGGCGTCGGTGCACTTCTCCGGGTCGATGACCTTGGTCTTGTCGCCCATGCGGAACCCGGACGGGGTCGCGGGCGCCGACGTGGTCTTGCTCTCCTTGGTGTCGTCGGCCGCCTGCTCGTCCTTGGAGTCGCCACCGCTGAGGGCGATCACCAGGACGACGGCGACGACCGCGATCGCCGCGACGACCGCCGAGCCGATGATCACGCGCTTGTTGCCGTTGTCGCCGCCCTGGCCGCCGCCCGAGGCCGGGGCCGGGGCGGGCGAGACGGTGTACGGCGGCGGGGTGTGGGCGCCGCCCTGCGCGTACGGCGCGGGGGTCGGGGCCGGGGTGTTGAAGCCCTGCTGGGCCACCGGCTGGGCGGGCGGCGGCGGGGTGGAGGGGCCGAAGCCGCCGAACCCGCCCGAGGACTGCGGCTGGTACGGGGTCTGGACGCCGCCGATGCCCGGGCCGGGGGTCTGCTGGCTGACCGGCGGGAAGACGGCCGAGCCCACGCCGGAGCCGCTGGGGCGGGCGGGCGGGCCGCCGCTGATGATGATCGGCGAGGCGCCGGTCTGACCGGTGCGCGAGACGCGGTCGCACTCGTCGCGCATGGCCTCGGCGGTGGGGAACCGCTCGTTCGGGTTCTTCTTCAGCGCGCGGGCGACCAGCGCGTCCACCGCGGGGGGAATGGACTGGTTGATCGTGGAGGGAGCGACCGGCTCCTCCTGGACGTGCGCGTACGCGATGGCGAGCGGCGAGTCCGCGTCGAACGGCAGCCGGCCCGTCAGCAGTTCGAAGAGCATGATGCCGACGGAGTACAGGTCGCTGCGGGCGTCCACGCCGCGGCCGAGGGCCTGCTCGGGGGAGAGGTACTGCGGGGTGCCGACGACCATGCCGGTCTGGGTCATGGAGGTGACGCCCGACTGCATGGCGCGGGCGATGCCGAAGTCCATGACTTTGACCACATTACGCTTGGTCATCATCACGTTACCGGGCTTGATGTCGCGGTGGACCAGCCCCATCTCGTGGCTGATTTCCAGCGCGGCCAGCACGTCGGCTGTGATTTTCAGCGCCTTTTCCGTGGGCATCGCGCCGTACTGCCGGACATCGGCGTCGAGGACGGCGCGCAGCGGCTGGCCCTCGACGTATTCCATGACGATGTACGGCATCACCGCGCCGTCGATCGTGTCCTCGCCGGTGTCGAAGACCGAGACGATGTTGGTGTGGGTCAGCTTGGCGACCGACTGGGCCTCGCGGCGGAAGCGCTCGCGAAAGGACTGCTCACGGCCCAGTTCGGTGTGCAGGGTCTTGATCGCGACCTGACGGTCCAGGACGCTGTCGTACGCCAGGTGGACGGAGGCCATACCGCCCTCGCCGAGCAGGTCCCGCAGTTGGTACCGGCCGCCCGCGAGCGACTTCCCCTCGTACCGGCCCGGTGCGCCCTGCTGGCTCATTTCTTACTTCCCCCTCGGCGCACTCACTATCCTGACGTGCACGTTCAGACCCATTGATCTTTTTGTACTCGATATCCTGGCCCAGTCTGCCCCAGGCCACGGACACGTCAAGCGGCGTGCCCGTTCCGTGACCGGATGCGCAAGAACCCGTCACGTGATGTGCACGGCCTCACCTACAACAGGTTGGATGGCCGGTCCATCGCGAACCGGTGCGCGGCACGAACCCTGTAGCGTGCTCTACCAGCAAACCGTACCGCCCGCGAGCGGGGCGATCACGAAGACCCCCACCGAGATCAGACGGCGAGGACCGATGGCACAGACCCAGAGCGGCGCCCAGGGGCCCTCCGAACCTGACGCCACCGGGGCCGGGATGCCGGACTCCCCCGAGGCGTGGGGCAACGGCGGCCTGGTCGGCGACGGCCGCTATCGGCTCACCAGCCGGCTCGGCCGCGGCGGCATGGCCGAGGTGTTCGCCGCCGAGGACGTCCGGCTCGGCCGTACGGTCGCGGTGAAGCTGCTCCGCCCCGACCTGGCGGAGGACCCGGTCTCCAAGGCCCGCTTCACCCGCGAGGCCCAGTCGGTCGCCGGGCTCAACCACCACGCCGTCGTCGCCGTCTACGACTCCGGCGAGGACGTCGTCAGCCAGGGCGGGTCCGGCAAGAGCGTGGTGCCGTACATCGTCATGGAGCTGGTCGAGGGCCGTACGATCCGCGATCTGCTGCTCAACGCCGAGGCGCCGCCGCCGGAGCAGGCGCTGATCATCGTCTCGGGGGTGCTGGAGGCGCTGGCCTACAGCCACCAGCACGGCATCGTCCACCGCGACATCAAGCCCGCGAACGTGATCATCACCAACAGCGGCGCCGTCAAGGTGATGGACTTCGGCATCGCCCGCGCCCTGCACGGGGCCGCCTCCACCATGACCCAGACCGGCATGGTCATGGGCACGCCCCAGTACCTGTCGCCCGAGCAGGCCCTCGGCAAGGCCGTCGACCACCGCTCCGACCTGTACGCCACAGGCTGTCTCCTCTATGAGCTGCTGGCGCTCCGCCCGCCGTTCGTCGGCGAGACCCCGCTGTCGGTGGTCTACCAGCACGTCCAGGACATGCCGGTGCCGCCGTCGGAGGTCTCCGACGGCGCGGTGCCGCCCGAGCTCGACGGGCTCGTGATGCGCTCGCTGGCCAAGGACCCGGACGACCGGTTCCAGAGCGCCGAGGAGATGCGCGGGCTGGTGCAGTACGCCCTGCAGATGCTGACCGACGCGGGCGGCCACACCGGCACCTGGAACACCGGCCCGGTGACCCAGCACCTGGGCGCCTCCACCGGCGCCATGGGCATGGCCGGCACCGCCGCCCTGCCGCACCCCGGGCACGGCGACACCACCCAGCAGCCGATCCTCCAGGGCCGGCGGGACGACGACGGCGGCTACGACGGGGGCTACGACAACGGGTCCGGCGGCCGTGGCGGCCGCGGCAAGGTGTGGCTGCTCGCCGTGCTCGCGGTGATCGCCATAGCGGCCGGCGTGGCCTTCGCGCTGAACGTCGGCGGCGACGACGGCAAGAAGCAGCCGAGCAAGCACCAGACGTCGACCAGCCAGCCGCACACCAAGAAGCCGACCGAGAAGCCGTCGGACGACCAGACGGAGCCGACCGCGCCCAGCGAGCCCTCCGGCGGAACGGGCGACTACACCGGGTCGACCGAGCCCTCGTCGCCCTCGTACAGCGAGCCCACGACCACGCCCCCGACGGACACCGAGACCGACCCGCCCACCGGGGAGCCGACGAACGAGGAGACCACGCCGGGTGGTGAGGAGACCACCCCGCCGACGACTCCCCCGACGACGCCCCCGACCACCGACCCGACCGATCCGACCGGCGGGCTGGACGGCGGCTGACCGGCCGAGCGGCTGATCGGCCGAGTGGGGTTTTTCCCGACGGGGCGCGCCTGCGTGAAGGCGCGCCCCGCCGCGTTATGCCCCGTCGCGTTATGCCCCGTCGTGTCAGCCGCAGAAGGCGTCGCGGACCGCCTCGTACTCCCGCGTCCACCACACCGCCAGGGCCGCCGCCGCGGGGAAGAGGGGATCGGCGCGGCGGTCGCCGTCCTGGTAGCGCCAGCGCAGCATCCAGAAGTCGTTGAGCCGCTCCCACCACACCCGGTGCACGGCCGCCGCCATCTCGGCGGCCCCGGCGCCCGTCGCGCAGCGGTAGGCCCGCGCGTACGGCCGCACCTTGTCCAGCTCCAGCGGGCCGCCCGGCCGTACGAAGAAAATCGCGGCGGCGCGGACCGCCTCCTCGGCTCGGGGCTGCACGCCGAGCCGGTCCCAGTCGACGATCGCGGCCGGTTCCGTGTCGCGGTAGAGGAGGTTCAGCGGGTGGAAGTCGCCGTGGACCCAGCCGGTGGCCGGGACGGCGTCGGCCTCCGGGCGGCGGTGGGCGTGCCGCTCCAGCAGCGCCCGCCGCTCGACCAGCCGGTGCTCGGCGAGTTCGTCGAAGGTGTCGCGACGGCGGCGGCCGCGGGCGAGGGTGAGCAGCCGGTCGATGAGCGCGAAGGTGTAGTCGGGGTCGGCGGAGGCCTCGGGGGGCTGCCGGTCGGCCGCGCGGGCCTCCACGACCCGCTCCAGGCAGGTGTGGACGCGCCCGAGCAGCCCGCCGAGCCGCCATGACTGGGCGGCGGTCAGCTCCCGGCCGACGCGGTGCCGTCCCTCGACCCAGGGGTGGAGGGCGTAGCAGCGGCCGCCGATGACCACGACGGTGCGCCCGTCGGCGTCGGGGACGGGCGGGGCGACGGGCACCCCGAGCGTCTCCAGCCGCTGGGTCACCCGGTGCTGGCGGGCGATGGTGGCGCGGTCCCCGTCCAGGTGGTGCTTGAGGAAGAACCGGCCGCGGGTGGTGGCCAGCCGGTAGCCGCGGTTGAGCAGGCCCTCCGCGACGCGCTCGCAGGAGACCGCCTCGCCGGTGCCGTCGTAGCGGCGCAACAGCGCGCTCAGGGTTTCCCCGTCGGGAGCGGTCTCGGCGGAGGTGACATGTGAGCGCGGCACTCGTCAGATGTTAGATCAACGAGCCCGGGCGGCACGGTGCGAGTTGACGCGGGCGGCCGGTCAGTGCTTGTGCCCGGGCCCTCGTGATCCCTAGTGGTTCTGGGGCTGGGTCTTCCGGTCCCCGGCCGGGGAGTCGGCGGAGGGCCGGGCCGGTGAGGGGGCCGGGGAGTGGGCCTGGGCCTGGAGCCGGGCCACGTACGCGGCGGCCTGCGAGCGGCGCTCCATGCCGAGCTTGGCCAGCAGCCCGGAGACATAGTTCTTGATCGTCTTCTCGGCGAGGTGCAGTCGCTGGCCGATCGCGCGATTGGTGAGCCCCTCCCCGATCAGCACGAGGATCCGCCGCTCCTGCTCGGTCAGCCCGGCGCTCAGGTCGTCGCCGAGCCCGCCCGCGCCGACGCCCGCGCCCACCTCCGTGCCGACGCCCGCCCCCGCACCGACGCCCGCGCCCACCTCCGCCCCCGCGGCCACCTCCCGTACCGCCGCGAGCAGTTCGCCGCTGCCGACGTCCTTGTGGACATAGCCGGAGGCGCCCGCCGCGATCGCGTCGACGAGGGCCGCGTCGCCGGCGAAGGAGGTGAGCATCAGGCAGCGGACGTCCGGATGGTGGACATGGAGTTCGCGGCAGACCTCGACGCCGCTGCCGTCCGGCAGCCGCAGGTCCAGCAGGGCCACATCGGGGCGCGCGCCGGGGAGCCGGGCCAGCGCCTCGGCCACGGTGCCCGCCTCGCCGACCACCGCCATGTCCGGCTCGCCCGAGAGGAGCTCATGGATACCGCGTCGTAGGATTTCATGGTCGTCGAGGAGGAAAATCCGGATTTTTCCCTCTCCGCGCACGAATCCAGTCTCACACACCGAGTCTTCAGACGTCTCACGATGTCTTTCCGCGCCATTGTCCGGGGGGATAACGTGCCGTTGTTCCGGCGGGCTGCGGGGCTGTGACCAGTGCTTGTTCCACTTCTGCGTGATTTACTTGGAAATCCAAGCAAAATTGCAGGTCAGAAGGGGTTTCGCAGAGATGCGACGTTCTGGGTAACGTGCCCTTTGCAGGGCCAGCCGCCGGGATACCTGTCACGCCCGGTCGGTCTTCGGCGCACCCACCCCGTGCGCTGTCGCCGAGCGAGCGAGCCGCAACTGGCCGCCGGCGGATCCCGGGGGCCGGACAGACGGAGGAGCACACGTGACCGTGGAGAGCACTGCAGCGCGCAAACCGCGCCGTAGCGGAGCCAAGCGCACCAGCGGGAAGCGGCGGACGACCGACCAGCCCGAGCTCGTCCAGCTGCTGACCCCCGAGGGCGAGCGGGTCGAGCACCCCGAGTACTCCCTGGACCCCACCCCCGACGAGCTGCGCGCCATGTACCGCGACATGGTGCTGACCCGTCGCTTCGACGGCGAGGCCACCACGCTGCAGCGCCAGGGCGAGCTGGGTCTGTGGGCCTCGCTGCTGGGCCAGGAGGCCGCGCAGATCGGCTCCGGCCGGGCGCTGCGGGACGAGGACTACGTCTTCCCCACCTACCGCGAGCACGGCGTCGCCTGGTGCCGCGGTGTGGACCCGGTGAACCTGCTGGGGATGTTCCGCGGGGTGAACCACGGCGGCTGGGACCCCAACAGCAACAACTTCCACCTCTACACCATCGTCATCGGCTCGCAGGCGCTCCACGCGACCGGCTACGCGATGGGCGTGGCCAAGGACGGCGCGGACGCCGCGGTCCTGGCCTACTTCGGGGACGGCGCCTCCAGCCAGGGCGACGTCGCCGAGGCATTCACCTTCGCCGCGGTCTACAACGCCCCGGTGGTCTTCTTCTGCCAGAACAACCAGTGGGCCATCTCCGAGCCCACCGAGCGGCAGACCCGCGTCCCGCTCTACCAGCGCGCCCAGGGCTACGGCTTCCCCGGCGTCCGGGTCGACGGCAACGACGTGCTGGCCTGCCTCGCGGTCACCAAGGCCGCGCTGGAGCGGGCCCGCACCGGCCAGGGCCCCATGCTGATCGAGGCGTTCACCTACCGCATGGGCGCCCACACCACCTCCGACGACCCGACCCGCTACCGCCGGGCCGAGGAGCGGGAGCTGTGGGAGACCAAGGACCCGATCCTGCGGCTGCGCACCCACCTCACCGCCCAGGGCCTGGCGGACGACGCCTTCTTCGCCGAGCTGGAGGAGGAGAGCGACGCGCTCGCCAAGCGGGTGCGCGACGCGGTACGGGCCATGCCCGACCCCGACGACATGGCGCTCTTCGAGCACATCTACGCCGACGGGCACCCGCTCGTCGACGAGGAGCGGGCTCAGTTCGCCGAGTACCAGGCTTCGTTCGCTTCCGCCGAGGAGGGCAACTGACATGGCCGCCCAGAAGATGTCGCTCTCCAAGGCGATCAACGCCTCGCTGCGCAAGGCGCTGGAGAACGACCCCAAGGTCTTGATCATGGGTGAGGACGTCGGCAAGCTCGGCGGGGTCTTCCGCATCACCGACGGCCTTCAGAAGGACTTCGGCGAGGAGCGGGTCATCGACACCCCGCTCGCCGAGTCCGGCATCGTCGGCACCGCGATCGGGCTGGCGCTGCGCGGCTACCGCCCGGTGGCGGAGATCCAGTTCGACGGGTTCGTCTTCCCCGCGTACGACCAGATCGTCACCCAGCTCGCCAAGATGCACGCGCGGTCGCTGGGCAAGGTCAAGCTGCCGGTCGTCATCCGGATCCCCTACGGCGGCGGCATCGGCGCGGTCGAGCACCACAGCGAGTCGCCCGAGGCGCTGTTCGCGCACGTCGCCGGGTTGAAGGTGGTCTCCCCCTCCAACGCCTCCGACGCCTACTGGATGCTCCAGCAGGCCATCGACAGCGACGACCCGGTGATCTACTTCGAGCCGAAGCGCCGCTACCACGACAAGTCCGAGGTCGACACCGCCGCGATCCCCGACCCGCTGCACGCCGCCCGGGTCGCCAGGCCCGGCACGGACCTGACGCTCGCGGCGTACGGCCCCATGGTCAAGGTCGCGCTCGACGCCGCCGGCGCGGCGGCCGAGGAGGGCAAGTCGCTGGAGGTCGTGGACCTGCGGTCGATGTCGCCCATCGACTTCGACACCCTCCAGCGGTCCGTCGAGAAGACCGGCCGCCTGGTCGTCGTCCACGAGGCACCCGTCTTTTTGGGCACTGGCGCGGAGATCGCCGCACGGATCACCGAGAGGTGCTTCTATCACCTTGAGGCCCCGGTGCTGCGGGTCGGCGGTTTCCACGCCCCGTACCCGCCGTCGCGGCTGGAGGACGAATACCTCCCGGGCCTCGACCGGGTGCTCGACGCCGTAGACCGCGCGTTGGCGTACTGAAGGGCTTGAGGAGAGTCGTGACCATGGCTGCAACCGATCAGCGCTTCCGTGAGTTCAAGATGCCCGACGTGGGCGAGGGGCTGACCGAGGCGGAGATCCTCAAGTGGTACGTGGCGCCCGGTGACAGGGTCGCCGACGGCCAGGTGGTGTGCGAGGTGGAGACCGCGAAGGCGGCGGTCGAGCTGCCCATCCCGTTCGACGGCGTGGTGCACGAGCTGCGCTTCGGCGAGGGCACGACGGTGGACGTGGGCACCGCGATCATCTCGGTGGACACCCAGCCGGGCGCGGGGGACGCGCCCGCGCCCGCCGCCGCCCCTGCCGAGCCGGCGGAGCCCGCCGCCCCGGCCGAGCCCGCGGGGGCCGCGGAGCCCGCCGAGGCCGCCGAGAACGGGGGCCGCCAGGCCAACCTGGTCGGCTACGGCGTCGCCCCCTCGTCCACCAAGCGCCGCCCGCGCAAGCCGCGCCCCGGCGCCCCGGCCGCGCCTGCCCGGGGCGTCCCGGCCCAGCCGCTCCCCGCTGCCGCCGCTCCGGCCCCGGCCCCCGCGCCGCCGCGGCCGGAGCTGAACGGCCACGGCAAGGCCGCGCGCCCGCTGGCCAAGCCCCCGGTCCGCAAGCTCGCCAAGGACCTGGGGATCGACCTCGCGACCGTCACCCCGACCGGTCCCGACGGCACCATCACCCGCGAGGACGTCCACGCGGCCGCGGCCCCCGCGCCCGCCGCCGTGGCCGAGCCCGTCGCGCAGCCGGCAGTGGCCGAGGCGGAGGCGGCCCCTGCCCCCGCCGTCGGCCGCGAGCGCCGGGTGCCGGTCAAGGGCGTGCGCAAGGCCACCGCCCAGGCGATGGTCAACAGCGCCTTCACGGCCCCGCACGTGACCGAGTTCATCACCGTCGACGTCACGCGCACCATGAAGCTCGTCGCCGACCTCAAGCAGGACCCGGACATGGCCGGGCTGCGGGTCAACCCGCTGCTGCTGGTCGCCAAGGCGTTCCTGGTGGCCATCCGGCGCAACCCGGAGATCAACGCGGCCTGGGACGAGGGCGCGCAGGAGATCGTCTACAAGGACTACGTCAACCTGGGCATCGCGGCCGCCACGCCCCGGGGCCTGATCGTCCCCAACATCAAGGACGCGGGCTCGCTGACCCTGCCCGAACTGGCGTCCGCCCTTGGTGAGCTTGTCTCCACCGCCCGCGAGGGCAGGACCAGCCCGGCGGCGATGTCCGGCGGCACGGTCACCATCACCAACGTCGGGGTCTTCGGCGTCGACACCGGCACCCCGATCCTGAACCCCGGCGAGTCCGCGATCCTCGCCTTCGGCGCGGTCAAGCTCCAGCCGTGGGTCCACAAGGGCAAGGTCAAGCCGCGCCAGGTGACCACCCTGGCGCTGTCCTTCGACCACCGCCTGGTCGACGGGGAGCTGGGCTCCAAGGTGCTCGCGGACATCGCGGCCATCCTGGAGCAGCCCAAGCGGCTGATCACCTGGGCCTGAGCGCAGGTCCGCACCTGGGCCTGAGCAGGTCCGCCTCCGGGGCGCCCCCGTGGCCGCCCCGGAGGCGGACCGCCCATCGGGCGCATCCCACGACACCCCGCGACATCCCATATCCCGGACCGTGCCGCGTCACGCATACCTGTTGTATCTATGATGTGCGCATGTCTCCCGGTCCCGTCCCCACCGCCCCGACCGCCAAACAGCCACCCGCCGCCGAGCGCGTCTACGCGCACGTCAAGCAAGCCGTACTCGACCGCCGCTACGAGGGCGGCACCCTGCTGACCGAGGGGGACCTCGCCGAGGCCGTCGGCGTCTCGCGCACCCCCGTACGCGAGGCCCTGCTCCGGCTCGAGGTCGAGGGGCTGCTCAAGCTCTACCCGAAGAAGGGCGCCCTGGTGCTGCCCGTGTCCGCGCAGGAGATCGCGGACGTCGTCGAGACCCGGCTGCTGGTCGAGCGGCACGCCGTCGCCAAGGTCGTCCCGGCCGGGCCGCAGCTCATCGCCCGGCTGGAGGAGCTGCTCGAGGAGCAGAGGGGGCACGCGGCGGCCGGGGACCTGGGCGCCTTCGCGGTCGCCGACCGGTGCTTCCACGCCGAGATCGTGCGGGCCGCGGGCAACCGCATCCTGGCGCAGCTGTACGACCAGCTGAGGGACCGCCAGCTGCGGATGGGCGTGGCCACCATGCACGCCGAGCCCGGCCGCATCGCCAAGAACATCGCCGAGCACACGGAGATCCTGACCGCCCTGCGCTCCGGCGACGCCGCGGCCGCGGACGGCTTCGTCGAGCGCCACATCAGCTGGGTCAACATCCTGGCGCGGGGTGAGGAGCGGTGAGCCCACACCGACTGCCCGGCGATCCGCCCGGCGGACGGCGTGCCGTCGCCGTCTGGGGCCTCGGGGTCGCCGTCTACTTCATGGCCATCACCTACCGCACCAGCCTGGGCGTGGCCGGCCTGGACGCCGCCGAGCGGTTCCACATCAACGCCTCGGCGCTGTCGACGTTCTCCATCCTGCAAGTGCTCGTCTACGCGGGCATGCAGATACCCGTGGGTCTGATGGTCGACCGGCTGGGCACCAAGAAGGTGCTCTCGCTCGGCGTGGTGCTGTTCACCGGCGGCCAGTTCGGGTTCGCGCTCTCCCACTCGTACGGCCTCGCGCTGGCCTCCCGCGCGCTGCTCGGCTGCGGCGACGCCATGACCTTCATCAGCGTGCTGCGGCTGGGCTCGCGCTGGTTCCCGGCCCGCCGGGGGCCGCTGATCGCCCAGGTCGCCGCGCTGTTCGGGATGGCGGGCAACCTGGTCTCGACGCTGGTGATCGCGCAGGCCTTGCACAGCTTCGGCTGGACCCCGACCTTCGCGGGCAGCGCGATCGGCGGGGCGGTCGTCCTGGTCCTGACGCTGGCGTTCCTGAAGGACCACCCGGAGGGGTACGAGCCCGTCCCGGCCACCCACTCCGGCGCCGGCTTCGTCCGCCGGCAGATCGCGGCGGCCTGGCGCGAGCCCGGCACCCGCCTGGGCATGTGGGTGCACTTCACCACGCAGTTCCCCGCGATGGTCTTCCTGCTGCTGTGGGGGCTGCCGTTCCTGGTGGAGGCGGAGGGGCTCTCCCGCGCGTCCGCCGGTGAGCTGCTGACCCTGGTCGTGCTCTCCAACATGGCGGTCGGCCTGGTCTACGGGCAGGTCATCGCCCGGCACCACGCGGCCCGCGCGCCGCTGGCCCTCGGCACGGTCGCGGCCACGGCGCTGCTGTGGGGCGCCGTGCTGGCCTGGCCCGGCGACCACGCGCCCCTGTGGCTGCTGATCGCGCTGTGCGCCGTGCTCGGCGCCTGCGGCCCCGCCTCGATGATCGGCTTCGACTTCGCCCGGCCCGCGAACCCGCCCGAGCGGCTCGGCACCGCCTCCGGGATCGTCAACATGGGCGGCTTCACCGCCTCGATGACCACCCTGCTGGCCATCGGCGTGCTGCTCGACGCGACCGGGGGCAACTACCGGATCGCCTTCTCCTCGGTGTTCGTCCTCCAGGCTCTCGGCGTGACGCAGGTACTGCGGCTGCGCGGCCGGGCGCACCGCCGGGAGCGCGAGCGCGTCGTCGCGAGCCGCGTCGAGGCGGTGCACGTACCGGCGTGACGCGGGCGCGTCCCTGGGCGCGTCCTTTGCCCGCCCCCTGCCCGCCCCTCGCCCGTTGCCCTTCCCGGTGGGTGTCGGGTCAGGGGCCCCGGGGCGGGCGCTCGGGGGCCGCTCCCGGGCGCTTCAGGACCGTGGGCGCGCGTCAGGCCGTGACCGCGAAGTGGGCCAGGATCGCCTCGGCCAGCTGCTGGTCGCCCTCGATCTTCAGCTTGTCGGCGACCGCCTCCGCCCGCACCCGTCCGCACGCCAGGCGCAGATACGTCTCCCAGTCCGTGGTCAGCGTGACCGTCGGCCCGAGCGAGACGCTGCCGTCGATGGTGCCCCGGCCCTCGGCGTCGACCCGTACCGTCCGCATGAACTCCAGCGGGCCGTTCACATCGAAGACCACCGCCGAGCCGGGCGCCGCGCCCGCGTCGTCGACGACCACCTTCGGGAGCGCGGCCAGCAGCCGGTCCCGGGCGATGGACGCACCGGCGGAGTCGAGATTGCCCGGCTGGCCGAGCGCCCGCCGCAGGTCCTGCTCGTGCACCCACACGTCGAACGCCCGCCTCTGAAGGGCCTCCTCCAAGCTCACCTCGCCGCCGCCGGGCCAGCGCACCATGGCGTCCGGCTGGCGCTTCTCGTTCCGCAGCTGGCGGGAGCGGCGGATGATCGTGTACTCCAGCTCGGAGGTCATCTCGGGCGCGGTGTGGCACCGCCGCACATCGACCTGGACCTCCATGTAGCGGGCGTGCTCGCTGGTGACGTGGAACAGGTCGCGCGGCAGCGAGTGGATCGGGCGCGGGTCGCCGAGCATCTCGCACTCGAGGCCGATGACATGCGAGACCACATCGCGCACCGACCACCCCGGGCACTCGGTGGCCCGGTTCCACTCCCCTTCGACGAGCGGATTCACCAACTCGGATATCGCTTCGACGGAATGGGTCCAGGCGTCGATGGAGGTCTGAAGGCTGGGATGGACGGTCACGGGACCCCTCGGGCGGTTGGTACGCGGGCTGGGTGCTTGTGTGTGCGTTTAAGTTACGCTGCGCACGAGCACCCCGGGAGTGCTTTCGGGTCTGATCGTAGGCCCGGATCGGCGGCTCGACCGCTGAGAGCGGTGGTAAGGTGCGCGCCTTCCCGCCGGAGACCGGGGCGAACCCGGATGGATCGGACGGACCGGTCGAATCCCGTCGGACGGTTCCTCAGTCGGCGATGTGGCGATACCCGGTGGTCCGCGAGGGCGGCGGTAGCGGCGCGACGGTGACGGTGCGGCCGCGGCCGGGGGCGTGGATCACCTTGCCGCCTCCGATGTAGAGGGCGACGTGGCCGTCCCCGTAGGCCAGGACCAGATCGCCGGGGCGGAGTCCGGCGCGGGTGGTGGCCTTCCCGGCGTACCGCTGGGACCAGGTGGTGCGGGGGAGCCTGACCCCGGCGGCCTGCCAGGCCCGCATCGTCAGGCCCGAGCAGTCGAAGCCGCGGGGGCCGGTGCCGCCCCAGATGTAGGGCTTGCCGAGCTGGCCGCGGGCGAAGGCGATGGCCCGCGCGGCCCGGCCGTTGGGCCCGGGGTGCTTCCTGGGGTGCTTCTTGGCGGGCTTCTTGGAGTGCTTCTCGGTGCCCTTCTTGCCGGTGTCGTCGTCGGCGCCGGCGCTGTCGTCGGTGGTGCGCTCGGGGGCGGACGGGCCGGTCTCGCCGCCCGCCGGCTCCCGTTCCTCGACGTCGTCCGCGGCCACCGTGCCGGGCAGCTTCAGGGTGTCCCCGGCGTAGATGAGGGTCGAGCCGCCCAACTCGTTCAGCTCCTGCAGCGCCTTGACGGTGGTGTGGTGCTCCTGGGCCAGGCCGTACAGCGTGTCGCCGTGGACCAGCACCACCGTCGTCGTCCGCGCGGGCGGGACGGCGCCGGGCCGGGTGTCGGCGTCGCCGCCGTCGTCCTTCTGCTTCGGCTGGGCGGCCGGGGTCCTCGCGTCGGCCGGCGGGGCCAGGTTGACCTTCCGCGAGGGAGCGGGTGACTGGGCGGAGGCGCGGTCGCCCGCCGGGCCGTGGACGGCCAGCAGCGCACCCGCCAGGACCGCGAGGACGGCCAGCACCGCCACGGCGCCCGTACGCACCGCAGTCCGGCCCACGGTGGCCACCAGCTTCCGCCATCCGGCGGCCGGCTTGGCGTGGGACGCCGACGACGTCTGGGTGCGGCGCCGGGCGGCCCGTATGTGCTCTCCCATCACAACCTCCTTCGCGGTCGCCCCTGGGACGGGGCGTGAGAGGGAGGCTGCTGGGGCGCGAGGGTGTCCGGCAACGCCTGGGCCGTCCGGGACAGTCCGGCCCTGTCTGTGCAGGTCAGGGCCCCGCCGGGTCGGCATGGCCCCGCCGGCCCGGCACGGGCGGGCGGAACGGCCACACCTGCTCCGGGGTCTGTCACGCCTCGACGGCGCACGTCCGGACACCCGCGCTGACCTGCGTAGACGATCCCGGACGGGCCCGGACGCCCAGACCCGTTGCCGAGCCCGCCGGACACCCCGAGGCTTCTGCCCACCGCCCCGCACCCGCCGGGCGGCGCCCCCGTCGAAGGCGCCGCTCCGCGTGCTGCCGGGGCCGCCCTGCCGCTCACCGGTGTCGACGGCCGCAGGCAGGCGCGACAGGAGCCGGGATCGCTCGCGAGAAGGCCCCCGGTTCCCCGGAACCCACCCACTCCTTCCACCCAGGAGCATCAGCATGCGCATCACACGAACCCGGCGGACCCGCAACCTGGTGGTCGCGGCCCTCGCCGGCAGCCTGCTCGCCGGCAGCGCGGCGGTCGTCGCCGGCGACGACCTCTTCACCACCGACACCTCCGCGAAGCCCGCCGACGCCTCCGCCGAGCCCGCCGACACCATCGCCAACGCGGCGGCGTCCGTGAGCGGGGGCCTGCCCGCCGTGCGAGGGCTGAAGTTCAGCCTGGGCGACCGGTCGGTGAAGCTGTCCTGGAAGAAGGTGACCGGCGCGGACGACTATCGCGTCTACGCCGACTACTCCTGCGACAACATGCCCCGCAGCGCCAGCACCTACCAGCTCGTCAAGGACCGGCTGGGCAAGCAGACCGAGTGGACCCACCAGAACATCACGGCCAACTGCGTCAACTACGCGGTGGCCGCGGTACGCGACGGCAAGCAGGGCGCGCTGCCCCCGATCGGCAAGCGGGTGGTGGTCTCGATGACCAACCGCGACCACACCACGGCCGCCCAGCGCTACTTCGCCGCCGCCCCCGACGCCGGCGACGTCATCGCCCGGACCCGGGTCGCCCCCGGCCAGGACCGCGGGATCGTGCTCGCCCGCGCCTACATCCGGAACAAGGACACCTTCACCGAGGCCATCGGCGACCACCGTGGCTGGACCGCCGACCCCAGGGCGTCCTCCAAGGTCACGGTCGCCTGGAACACCGGCACCGGGGAGATCGCCGTTTACGTCCACAAGTCCTGTGCCGCCGGCACCTCACTGCCCAACGGCGAATCGGTGCAGGCGGGGTGCAAGGACGCGCTGCCCGCCGCGTTCGTCCCCAACGCGGCCTCCGTGGGTGACTCCTCCTCGGACCGGCGCAACCTGATCAGCGTTTCGCGCACCGGCTCGGGTGGCCTGTCCGTCGGTGTGTCCGCGGTCAACTCCATCGCGAGCACCCTCGGCCGGATCAACGGACAAGTGACCCTGACCCCGTACCAGGACACCTTCCGGGTCACCCTCACGGCCGACGAATTCCCGTCGTGGGAGTTCATCCGCTACCCCCACTTCGTCCAGGGCGCACCGGTCGGGGAATCCAGGGTGATCGCCACCCGCGATCAGACCAGCATCTCCGCCCTCACCAGCGGGCACCAGTCGACCTGCGTCAGCCCGGCGGCCGAGACCCTGCACGCCCAGAACCCCATGTCCTGCTGAGCGGCACGGGACACACCCGGCACCAGGCGTCAGGCAACCCGTCGGGGGAGCCGACCGGGCAACCCGGCCGGCTCCCCCGACGCTGTTCCGTGAGGAGATGGCAAGCTTGAAGCATGAACGATGCCGCCCCGGCGCCCACCCCAGCGCCCCGACGTGCCCGTGTCCGCGCTCCTGAGCTGGTCGGGAAGGGGGGCTGGCTCAACACCGGCGGCAAGGAACTGTCCCTCGCGGACTTCCGGGGCCACATCGTGATCCTGGACTTCTGGACGTTCTGTTGCGTGAACTGCCTTCACGTCCTGGACGAGCTGCGCGAGCTGGAGGAGAAGCACCGCGACACCGTGGTGATCGTCGGGGTGCACTCGCCGAAGTTCGTCCACGAGGCCGAGCACCAGGCGGTCGTCGACGCCGTCGAGCGCTATGAGGTGCACCACCCCGTGCTCGACGACCCCGAGCTGGCCACCTGGAAGCAGTACGCGGTACGGGCCTGGCCGACGCTGGTGGTCATCGACCCCGAGGGGTACGTGGTCGCCCAGCACGCGGGCGAGGGGCACGCCCACGCGCTGGAGACGCTGGTCGCCGAGCTGGAGGCCGAGCACGGCGCGAAGGGCACGCTGCGGCGCGGCGACGGGCCGTACGTGCCGCCGGAGCCGGTCGCCACCGAGCTGCGCTTCCCGGGCAAGGCGCTGCCGCTGCCCGGCGGCACCTTCCTGGTCTCGGACACCACCCGCCACCAGCTCGTGGAACTCGCGGCGGACGGCGAGAGCGTGCTGCGGCGGATCGGGGCGGGCGAGCGGGGGCTGGTCGACGGGCCCGCCGACCGGGCACGGTTCAGCGAGCCGCAGGGGCTCGCGCTGCTGCCGGACGGCACGGTGATCGTCGCCGACACGGTCAACCACGCGCTGCGCGCCCTGGACCCGGCCACCGGCGAGGTGCGGACCGTCGCCGGCACCGGGCGCCAGTGGTGGCAGGGGTCCCCGGCCGCCGGGCCCGCCCGCGAGGTCGATCTGTCCTCGCCGTGGGACGTGGCGTGGTTCGCCGACCGGCTGTGGATCGCCATGGCGGGCGTCCACCAGCTGTGGACCTACGACCCGGCGGACGGCACCGTACGCGCCGCCGCCGGCACGACCAACGAGGGCCTGGTCGACGGACCGGCCGAACAGGCCTGGTTCGCCCAACCGTCCGGGCTCGCCGCGGCCGGGGACCGCCTGTGGGTCGCGGACTCCGAGACCTCGGCGGTGCGCTACGTGGAGCGGGACGACGAGGGCACGGGGGAGGATGGCGCGGGCGGCTTCGTGGTCCGTACGGCCGTGGGCACCGGGCTGTTCGACTTCGGCCACCGCGACGGCCCGGCCGACCAGGCGCTCCTCCAGCACCCGCTCGGCGTGACCGCGCTGCCCGACGGCTCGGTCGCGGTCTGTGACACCTACAACCACGCGCTGCGCCGCTTCGACCCGGCCTCAGGCGAGGTCAGCACCCTCGCGACCGACCTGCGGGAGCCCTCCGACGCGGTGCTGGTCGACGGCGACATCCTCGTCGTCGAGTCCGCGCGGCACCGGCTGACCCGGCTGCGGCTGCCCGAGGAGGCGGTACGGGTGGAGGCGGTGGCGCACCGCACGCAGCGGGCCGCCACCGACATCGCCCCGGGCACGCTCCGGCTCGACGTCGTCTTCCACGCGCCCGCCGGCCAGAAGCTCGACACCCGCTACGGCCCCTCCACCCGCCTGCTGGTCAGCTCCACCCCGCCCGGCCTGCTGGCCGAGGGCGAGGGGGCCGGCACCGACCTGGCCCGCGAGCTGGTGCTGGCGGAGGGGGTGACCGAAGGTGTGCTGCACGTCTCGGCGATGGCCGCCTCCTGCGACGACACAGAGTCCAACAGCGACTCCGCCGCGGGTGCCAACGAATACCCGGCCTGCCATGTGCACCAGCAGGACTGGGGTGTTCCGGTGCGGGTCGTCGAGGGCGGCGCGACCAGGCTGCCGTTGGTGCTCGCGGGGATGGACGCGGACGAGGCGCCCCAGACGTCCTAGGAGCCCTGGTGACTAGGCGGCCCAGGTGCCCTGGGCCGCCTAGTCGTAGTACCGCTGCTCCTCCACGACCGGCGCGGCCGGGGCCGGGGCCCGGGTGCGCCGGCGCTTGAGGACGCTGACGTAGGCCGCCATGCCGATGAAACCGACGGCCATCAGGATCAGTCCGATGAGGTGGAGGTGGAGGCCGTCGGTCTTCACGTCCACAGCGAAGGTGAGGATGGCCCCCACCGCGATCATTCCTATGCAACCGCCCAGGCCCATGAGTGGTGCCTCCGAACTGGATTGACTGTCTATCCGGGCTGGTTTTGATCGGGTACCCGGGTCGGCGAGGGCCAATCCGCCTCGCGGGCCCCGGGCCTGTCGGGCCGACCTCCGCCGGGCCGGCGCGGGCCGGGGCAGAGGCGGGGCAGGCCAGGTCAGGGGCGGCTCAGGATCAGGAGTGGATGGACGCGGCCAGGGCCCATGGCGGACCATGGGGCGATGTCGCTCAGTACGCATGACGCCGACCTGTTCGAGGCTGCCCGGGGCCGCCTGGAGGCGATCGCCTACCGGCTGCTGGGCTCGGCCGGCGACGCCGAGGACGCGGTGCAGGACGCGTATCTGCGGTGGCATGCGGCGGACCGGGAGCGGATCGAGACGCCCGAGGCATGGCTGACGAAGGTGCTCACCAATCTCTGCCTCAATCAGCTCACCTCTGCGCGCGCCAGGCGTGAAACCTACGTGGGGCAGTGGCTCCCGGAGCCGGTCCTGGCCGGGGACCGGATGCTCGGCCCGGCCGACACCGTCGAGCAGCGCGAGTCGGTCTCCCTCGCGATGCTCACCCTCATGGAGCGGCTGTCGCCCAATGAGCGCGTGGTGTACGTGCTGCGCGAGGCGTTCGGGTACCCGCACCGCGAGATCGCGGAGATCCTCGACCTCACCGAGTCCAACTGCCAGCAGATCTACCGGCGTGCCAAGCAGCACCTCACCATCGACCGGCCCCGTACGGAGGTGGACGCGGCCGCCGCGCGGAAGATCGTCGAGGAGTTCCTCACCGCGGCCCTCAGCGGCGACACCGAGCCCCTGATCCGGCTGCTCACGGACGACGCGGTCGGCATCGCCGACGGTGGTGGCCGGGTCCGGGCCCGCAGGAGCCTGGTCGTCGGCGCGCTCGACCTCGCGCGATACCTGTCCGGGGTGCTCCGGCCGACCGAGTCCAAGCGAACACTCGTGGGCGGCAGCCTCGCCTTCCACGCCGCCGTCGTCAACGGCGGTCCCGCCGTGCTGGTGGAGGTCGAGGGGCGGGTCTACGGCGTCCTCGGCATCGAGGCGACCCCCGACGGCGTCGCGGCGATCCACATCCAGGTCAATCCCGACAAACTGGAGCGCATCACGCGTCAGTGGGTGGCCTCCGGCCCCCACCCCCCGCTCCCGGTCACATGGTGACCCACATCACGGTCCTCGCCTGTCAGGGTTCGCGCGGCTGTCCGGTTCAGGAGGTGAATCGGAGAGGAGCGAAACATGAAGCACCGCATTGTCGTCCTCGGAGCCGGGTACGCCGGAGCCGTCACCGCCGGTCGCCTCGCCAAGCGGCTGCACCGCGACGACGTCGAGATCACCCTCGTCAACGCGGACCCCGACTTCGTCGAACGCGTGCGCCTGCACCAGCTCGCGAGCGGGCAGGACCTGCCGCGCCGCCCGCTGCGCGAGGTCTTCGCGGGCACCGGCGTGCGGGTCAGGGCGGCGCGGGTCACGGCGGTGGACGTGGACCGCAAGACCGTCGAACTCGTCGATGAGCAGGGCGCGGGCACCCTCGCCCACGGCCCGCTCGCCCACGGCCCGCTCGCCCACGACAGCCTCGCCTACGACACGCTGGTGTACGCCCTCGGAAGCACCGTCGCCGACAACGGCGTCCCCGGTGTCGCCGAGCACGCCTACGACGTCGCCGGGAAGCAGTCCGCGCTGCGGCTGCGGGCGCGCCTGGCCGAGGTGGCGCCGGGCGGGACCGTGCTGGTCGTCGGCGGCGGCCTGACCGCCATCGAGGCGGCCGCCGAGATCGCCGAGGCCCACCCGGAGCTGCGGGTCGCCATCGCCGCGCGCGGCGGTGTCGGCGACTGGCTCAGCGACAAGGCCCGGCGTCACCTGCGCGGCGCCTTCGACCGGCTCGGCATCACGGTCCACGAGCGGGCCGACATCACGCGCGTCGGAGCGCACGGCGTGGTCGTCGGCGCGGCCGGGGAGATCCCGGCCCAGGTGACCGTGTGGACCGCGGGCTTCACCGCCCACCCGCTCGCGGCCGCCACCACGCTGGAGGTGTCCGACACCGGGCGGATCGTCGTCGACGACACCATGCGCTCGGTCTCCCACCCCGATGTGTACGCCGTCGGCGACGCCGCGTTCGCCCAAGGGGCGGGCGACAAGCCCCTGCGGATGGGCTGCGCCACGGCCAACCCGATGGCGTGGCTGGCCGCCGACGCCCTCGCCGCGCGCCTGACCGGCCGCAAGGTACCCCGGACCACGATCGGCTACGCCGCCCAGTGCGTCAGCCTCGGCCGCCGCGACGCCATCGTCCAGCGCGTGACCTCCGACGACCGACCCACCTCCACCGTCCTCACGGGCCGGACCGCCGCCCGCGTCAAGGAGTTCATCTGCGCGTCCACGGCCTGGGGACTTCACCACCCGACCATGTTGGTGCCGAGCCGCCGCCGGCACCTCGCGAGCGGCCGCGGATCGGAAGCGGTCACAGCTTCCGCGTCATGAACGTACTGTTCGGGTCGGGCCGGTAGTCCGCGAACGGCTCGCAGGGGACGAACCCGAACTTCTCGTACAGCTTCCTGGCCGGCAGGAAGAACTCGGCCGACCCGGTCTCCAGACTCAGCCTCGTGAAACCCATGCGCTCGGCCTCGGTGATGATGTGCTCCAGCAGCAGGGACGCGACCCCGCTCCGCGTGCGCGCCGCCTTGGTGCGCATCGACTTCAGTTCGGCGTGGCCCGCGTCCAGCTTCTTGAGCGCACCGCAGCCCACCAGGACGTCACCGTCCCGCACCACCCAGAACGTGATGTCGGGCTCGCGGAGGGCGTCGAGGTCGAGCGCGTGCTTGCTCTCCGGAGGCGAGAGGGACCGCATCTGCCGGACGTGCTCGTCGAGGAACTCGGCTGTCTCGGGTCCGGAGAGGTCGTCTGTCTCGATCTTCATGCTCACTCGCCCTACTCTCTGGACTCCCCGGATGACCGGTCTCCGTCTCACCGTCCTGGGATCCGCGACGCCCCTACGCGAGCGTGGACAACCCCTGCTCCGGCTATCTGATCTCCAGCGGCCACACCCGCCTCTGGGCGGACGCGGGCAGCGGCACGCCGGCGCAACTGCAGCGGTACGCCCGGCTCGACGAGGTGGACGCGATCTGGATCTCCCACCTGCACGCCGACCATAGCGCGGACCTGCTGACCGCCTACTACGCGGCGCTCTACGCGGACCTCCGGCTCGCCGCCCCCATCCCCCTCTACGGGCCGCCGGGCATCGCCGAGCGGCTGGCCCACTACCTGACCAACGGCCCGCGCCGCAGCCCGACCAGTGCCTCGGCCAGTTTCGGCAGGTAGGCCATCGGGCTCACCTCCGCGAGCACCCGATAGGCCTCGACCTGCCGGTCGACGCTCAGGTAGCCGGATCCGAGCAGGATTGAGCGGGCCCTGAGGACATCGTCCTGGTCAACCCTTTCGGCGGGATTCATGACGATGATTCTGAGAGCCGGAGAAGAGGCCGGACAAGGCCGCTGAGCTGTGCGATCGGTCCTACGAAAAAGGCCGCTGAGCTGTCATGATGGATATGAATTCAGTTTCCGGCGGCTGTTCGGACACTCGCCTACGGCGACCCCGACAGGGCCCCGCGATCGGCCGACCGCCGCGGGCGGGCGATCAGCCGGATGTCAGGGCCTGATCTCGCGACGTCCAGCAGTTCGCACCGCAAGATGTCGTCCATGGTCTCGATGGTGCCGCCCTGGAGCGCGCTCTTACCACGGCCGAGGAGCGCGGGCGCGATGTAGGCGATGATGCGGTCGACCAACCCGGCCGACACGAATGAGGCGGCGAGAGTGGGACCGCCTTCGAGGAACATCCCGCGCACCCCCCGGGAGGACAACTCCCTTAGCAGCGCGTCGAGGTCCAGGCCCTCCTTCGCGCGCGGGAGCTGGACGACGGTCGCGACGCCGTCGAGGTGCGTGGCGTCCGCGTCCTCCGCCACGGCGATGATCGTGGGCGCGGCGTCGTCGAGCACGCGGGCGCCTGCGGGCGTGCGCGCGTTGCTGTCGACGATGACCCGCCACGGCTGCTCGTCGACGGGTACGGCCACCCTCAGCTTGGGGTCGTCCACCAGCGAGCGCACGGCAAGGTGCGGATTGTCGGCCTGCTGTGTGCCGGACCCCACCACCGTGGCCTGACAGGCCGCGCGCAGGGAATGGACTTCGGCACGGGACTCCGCGCTGGTGATCCACTGGCTGGTGGAGTCCGCCGCGGCGATCCGCCCGTCCAGGGTGGCCGCGTATTTGTAGACAACGTAGGGGCGCCCCTCGACGGTGGTCCATTCGTCGGCGCCGACCAGCTCGCTGATGTTCATGGGTCCCTTCCCCGATGGTTGGTGTCGGTGAGCCTAGGCAGTGGTGATTGCTTCGGTCAGGCGCTGAACCATCTCGGTGCGCCTCCAGGGTGCAAGGCTGGTGACGACCCGACGCAGCTCTGCGGTAGTGCGGCGTGACTCCGTCTCCCGGGTGATCTCCACGGCTTCCATCGCGGTGGCGCAAGCCGCGTCGGGAGAACGGTTGGCGGCATGAGCGCCGGCGAGGCGTGCCAAGTGAAGCCCGCGCTCGCGTTGGTAGGTGTCGGGCCAGCTGTTGAGAGCCCGCTGGAAGGCGGCTAGGGCCTCGGCCGGCTTGCCCAGGCGGAGGTAGCAAGTGGCCCGTTGGGCCTCGACGTAGGAAGAGTTGCAGTAGCCCCCGAGCTGATCGGTCACCGCACCGTCTCCGCCGACGAGTGCCTCGGCGGAGTCGAGCGCGCGCAGGGCATCGCTCTCTTCGCCGACGATCGCGTGGCCGTGGGCCTCCTGGAGACGAGCGGAGGCCCGGATACGCGCGGGCACGTCGCCGCGAACGCGTAACGCGGCCGCTGCCAGACCAACTACCCGCTGCTGCTGCCTCAGGCCGGCGGACAGCTGGGATTTGCGCATCAGGATGAACGCTTGGCGCACGGGCTCGTCGGCTTCCTGCGCCCACTCCATCGCGCGGTCGGACCACCAAAGGCCTTTGCCAGGGTGGCCGAGATCCTCGTATAGCCGGCCAGCGAACTCTGCCCATTCGGAGGCGGTTTCGAGGATGCGACGGCGGAGGGCGCCGGTGGCTGCGGGGAGGAGTTGCTGCTCGATGACGGTGAGGTGGTCGTGGACAGCGCTGATGGCCGAGTGCGGTCCGTAAAGCCCGTCTGACTGGACCAGGGTGACGAGGAGGTGGCGGAGGTGGTCGACGACGGCTGGATTGATCGGGCGGCGAGTCGTGGAGCCGACCGGGGCGGGGAGTATGCCGAGGCCAACCGCCGTGCCCAGGAAGTTGCGACGGTTCACGTCAGACTTCTGGGCCGGACCGTCGGCCAGTCCGACATCGGCAGGGGACATTCCAAGCCGATCAGCGACGAGCGTCAGCACATCGATGTCCCGGGCGGACTGCCGACCACGCTCCAACCTGCTGATGGTGCTCTGGCTGTATCCGCACAGGTCGGCCAGTTGCTGCTGGGTCCACCCACGTCTGCGGCGGGCGGCCGCGATGGCCTCACCCGGGTGGTGTGCTGACTGCGCCATATCCGGTCCTGGTCTGCGATGGCGTGCCTGGACAAGGAATACCCACAGTAGCCGCCCCGTCGCACGCGTATGCATGTTCCGCATAGCACAGCGTCAGACGCATGCGCCCGGGACGGCCGCAAGGGCGCGACTGTTTTCTGGCTGCACTGGGAGAGACGCTCCGCCGGAGGCACCCTCATGACGTTCACTCAGCACGCCCCCACCCCATGGACACCACCGCGCGGCAACGACGTGGAGATGGTCGAGGTCGGCCACCACTGGGACGCTGTGCGCGCCCCCCAAGTCATCGGCGAGCGCGCTCTCGATCTCCTCGGTAAGCAGAGCGGCGCCGTCATCGCCGACTACAGCACCATGTACTGGCTCGTCTCGTCGGGCAGCGCCCACTACTGGCAGGTCATTCGCCAAGTGCAGGTCCTGACGACGACCACTGCCGAACTCACCTACATGGGGGTGCCACCCGGGCACTGCAGGAAGGGGCCCGGCCTGCACTGGCGCGTCCCGGTGGGCCCCAACCGGTACCTAACCGACGCCGAGCAGTTGCGCCAGGCTCTCCTCCTTGCGGCCGTTGTCGAGTGCGGCCCTGACCAGGAAGCCGACCAGTGACGTCCCAGGTCTGCGCGCGCTGCGACGCGAGGACCGGCAAGCCGGTCCTCGTCGGACACGTGCACTCCGCCAGCGCCGGTGGGCGCACCCTCTACTCCTGTCCCGAGCATGCCCTGACCTTCCCCCGGCCCATCGATCCGGTCGCCCAGATCGATGCCCTGCGCCGCGCCCGGAAGGAGGAAACAGCATCGTGACCACCTCGGCCAACGCGCGGCGGCTGTCCCCGTACTGCGCGCTGTACACCGCCGAGCCCGACACCACACCCGACGAGATCCACGCGTACTGCAAGGGCCCGGGTGAGGTCCGGGCCAAGCCCGTACCGCCCGCGACCCGTGGCGCGCTTCTCTTCACCGTCCGCTGCGACTGCGCCTGTCACCGCGCCCGAGGCCGTGACGTTGCGGTGAGTATCGGACAGCGACACGCCGACGCCACGGCGTGTCGCTGTCCCAAACTCACCGCAAACCCAGGCCCGAGCAGCGTAAAGCCCCCTGCCCACCCGAGGCAGGGCCGACTTCGGACCGCACAGACCACAGCGGCCGAAGTCCCGGAAAGCCTCGCCCCGGCCTCCCGCTTGCAGGCCAGTGGCCGGGACGAGGACCGCGCGACCGCGCGGGGGCACCCCCGCGCGAGTGAACTCGCAGGAGGCCCCATGCGATTACAGCATGTCGTCCGCCAGGACCCGGGCGACGGCGACACCATGCCGGACACCGACGCCCCCACACCCGGCGGCCAGACCCCCGGCGACTCGGACGACGGACGCCAGTACGCCCACTAGCCAGACGGCGGCCCCGCCCCCGGCCAGCCCCCCGCCACGAGGAGGGGCCGCCCGCAGGAGCCCCTCATGACAGCACCGCCCCCACCCCCGCCCGACCACTGGCACTGCTACCGCTGGACCGGAGACCGGCGCACCTACGACGACGAGTCCGCGCGCAGACCACCCCACCTCGTCGTCCACAACATCCCACCCAATGAGTGGAAACAGATCGCCGCCGCCAGCCCCGCCTTCACGGCCAGCGACGTACCCCCGCTCGAAGTGCCGCACTGGCTGCTGCGCCCCGCCAGGATGATCAAGGCCACCTTCCAGGAGCCGGACAAAGCCTCCGCCTGGTACCGCGACCAGGTCACCGACCTTACCCCCGCCTTCATGACCGACCACGACAGGGACCCCGCGCGCCAAGCCGAATGGCAGACCGCAGCAGAAGACCGGCTCGGCTGGGGCGGAGACGTCGTCGGCGGGTGGTATCTGCGCGGAACCGGATTCGCCTCCGTCCAGGTGGTCGCGTGCAGCGCGAACCGGATCCGCCCGACCATCCCCTGCCCGATGAGCCCCCAGCCGTAGCGGGGCAGGCGGGTGCGGAGGTCAGGCGGTGGCGGGCTGGGGGGTGGGGGTGGGGAGGCGGCCGGTGCGGGACAGGGCGGTGACTGCTGTGGCGCAGGCGGCTCCGGTGAGCGCGAGCGTGGTCCATACCAGCCAGGGGGCGGTGGGGTGGGTGACGTCCCAGAGGGCGCCGAGGGCGAGGTTGCCGAGGGTGATGCCGAGGCCGGAGACGGTGTTGTAGAGGCCGTAGTGGGTGGCGAGGAGGCTGTTGCCGGAGAGGGCGACGACGGTGTCCATCTCGAAGGGGTAGACGACCGCCCCGGCCGCGGCGAGGGCCGCGACGGAGGCGGCGAGGAACGCGAGTTGGGCGGTCGGGGAGTGGGCGGGGGCGAGGGTCAGAGGGATGAAGGCCGCGCCCATGGCGGACAGGCCGGTCACCAGGGCCTGGTGGGGGGTGAGGCGGCGCTTGGCCCAGTCGGTCAGCCGTAGTTGGCCGGCTACCGCCACCGCGGCGGAGACGACGAACAGGCCGCTCGTCGCCTTGGTGCCGTGGGCGCCGAGGGCGGCGTCGGCGGCCAGGGGAAGGAGGAGGTAGACCTGGAAGGTCAGCACGTAGGAGCCGGTCATGGCCGCGGAGAACAGCAGGAACGGGCGGTTGGAGGCGACCTGCCGCCATTGGGACCAGATGGATGGGGCGACATCGGTTCCAGCCGCCGTCGGGTGGGGCGTGGGGGCCTGGCGGGTGGGGAGGGCGCGGGACTGGAGCGCGCTCAGGGCGGCGAAGATCAGGGCGGCTGTCGTGCACACGGCGCGGAAGTCGGCGGTGAGCAGCGCCAGGCCGACCACCGGGCCGAGCAGCATGCCGGCCTGGTAGTAGACGTTGAAGGTGGCGAACGCGTCCACACGCCGCCCGCCGGCCTCGGCGGCGAGGTAGGCGCGGACGGCGGGGTTGAACAAGGCGCCGGCGAAGCCGGTCGCGGCGGAGGCGGCGATCAGCGCGGGGAGGGTGTCGGCCCAGCCCAGGAGGGCGAATCCGCCGGTGCGCAGCAGGCAGCCCGCCAGGATGGGGGCCTTGTAGCCGTAGCGGTCGGCGATGGTGCCACCGATGAGGAACATGCCCTGCTGGGAGAGGTTGCGTACGCCGAGCACCAGGCCGACGGTCCACGCCGCCAGGCCCAGGTCGCCCGCGAGGTGGGCGGCGAGGTAGGGCATGAGCATGTAGAAGGCCAGGTTGATGGCGAGCTGGTTCACCATCAGCAGTTGGGCGGCAGGGCTGAACGAACGGGTGCGCGCGAGGAGGTTTCTCATCGGGCCGCTCCCGCCAGGTCGGGACGGACCGCGCCGGTGGCGGCGGCGCGGGGGGTGGTGACGGTGCGGCAGCGGGTCCAGCGGGTGACCACCGCCTGGTCGGGGCGGGCGATCTCGTCGGGGGCTTCGGGCGGCTCGTGGCCCAGCAGCCGGTGGGCGCGGCAGTAGTCGTCGTCGAAGACGGTGGAGACGTAGCGGTGGGGGCCGTCGGGGAAGACGGCGGCGATGCGGTCCTCGGCCGGGCTGGTGCGCGCGAGCCACCGGGCGACCAGCGCGACCGCGCCCACGCTCCACCCGCCGGTGGCGTAGTGGGTGCGGGCCAGGGCGCGGGCGGCCCACACGGCCTCGGGGGCGGCGACCCAGTGCACCTCGTCGAACATGTCGTACGCGACGTTCCGGGGGTGGATCGACGAGCCCAGGCCGCGCATCAGCCGGGGGCCGGCGGGCTGCCCGAAGATGGTGGAGGCGCAGGTGTCCACGCCGACCACCCGCAGGGAGGGGAAGAAGACGCGCAGGACGCGGCCGATGCCGGCGGAGTGGCCGCCGGTGCCGACTGAGACGACCAGGGTGTCGATCCGGCCGAGCTGGGCGGCCAGCTCGTGCGCGAGCGGCCGGTAGGCGGCCACGCCGTCGGGGTTGTGGTACTGGTCCGGACACCACGCGTCGGGGTGCGCGGCCAGCAGCTCGGCGACCTTCTCGCGGCGCGCCCGCTGCCAGCCCCCGTCCGGGTGCGGGGTGGTGACGGTGTGGATCTCGGCGCCGTAGGCGCGCAGCAGGCCCGCGACCTGGGCCTCCATCCCGGGGTCGGTCACCACCGAGACGGGGTGGCCGAAGGTGATGCCGGCCAGGGCCAGGCCCAGGCCGAGGGTGCCGGAGGTGGACTCCACGATCCGGGCGCCGGGCGGCAGCGCCCCGCGCTCGCGGGCGGCGGCGACCATGTAGAGGGCGGTGCGGTCCTTGATGCCGCCGGGGTTGTGGCCTTCGAGCTTGGCCCAGAAGCCGCACCCGGCGGGGGTGAACGGCTCGCCCACCCACAGCACGGGCGTGTCGCCGACCAGGGCGGCCGGGGTGGCGGCCGACCGCGCCGGAGCGGCCGGCAGTTGGGCGGGGGAGGTGGGGGCGGGGGCCCGGACGGACAACAGGACGGATGACGCGAGGGGGTTCATGGTGGCGGCTCTCCCACCGCCGTCGCACGGCCGGCGGCCGGAACGGCGGTGTACGGGGTCGAGGTGACGGAACACGGCTCGCCCCGCCGCGCCGGCACGCGGAGCGTACGGACGCGGCGGGGCCGGCCGGGTCAGTTCCGCCAGACCTGCAACACGGCCCGTCGCGCGCCGCAAGGCCGTACCGCCTCCGGCTCCGGCGGTCCCCGGACGGGCATGACGGCTCGTACGGCCGCGTCGGCGGCCGGCAGCGCGGGCGGGGGGAGCGGCTCCCTGACGCAGCCGGGCTGTCCCAGCACCGGCTCGTCGACGCCCACGCAACTGCGGGGCCCGTGGTGACGGCCGTCGCACGCGCCTGACCGCTCCATGACCTGGCCGGTCGCGGCACGCGCCGCCGGCGGCCGGGCGGTGGTCTCCGTGGCCGTGAAGGTGTCGGTCCGCCAGGAACCGTCGCCCAGAGGACCATGGGCGCAGCCCATGACGTGGATCAGCGCGACCAGCACCAGAGCGAGCCACGGGCCTCGCGCCCCGGCTCGCCGTGTCGTCGGCCCCGCACTGATCGCCACGGAGCACAAAGTAACGGAGTGACTACGTAAAGTTCTTGTTAGGGGGTCGGCTTCGGAAAGCCGACGGCCCCCGCCGGGGGGATCGGCGGGGGCCGTCGGTGCGGGAAGCCGGGGGGAGGCGGCTCCCCGGGTCAGGGAGGACCCTCGGGTCGACGGTCGTCAGTCGAGGGCGTTGGACAGGTCGCTCTGCCAGTACGTGACCTGGGCGGTGCTGTCGAGGTAGAGGGAGCCGCCGGGCAGTTCCACCGACTTGGAGTCGTCGGAGTCCTGGAGGTAGACCTTGAGGGAGGTGGCCTTGTAGCCGTGCTTGCCGGAGCCGTCGGCGGCGGAGAGGCGGATGCCCGCGTACGCGGTCTCACCGGGGGCGAGGGTGACGACGGCCTGGGGCTTGGTGGCCTCGTTCACCGGGATGGGGGCCTGGGCGTCGTTGAAGTTCAGGATGGGGTAGCCGACGACATTGCAGTCCACGCCCGCGTGGTTGTTGACCTCGAGCACGGCGTAGTTGAGGGGGCGCTTGACCGTCTTGACGCCGATCGACAGCTTGTTGATGTCGCAGGGGCCGATCTCCTGCTCGGAGTTGTCGGAGCCGCTGGAGCCGCCGGAGCCGTTCGAGTGGCTGGAGCCCGCCGAGCCGCTGGAGTTGGCGGCACCGCCCTTCTCGCTGCCGCCCTTCCCGCTGCCGCCCTTCTCCGTACCGCCGTTCCCGCTGCCGCCCTTGTCGGAGCCGCCCTGGGGGGACCCGGCCTCGCCGCCGCCCTGGGAATCGGACGCCTGGTCGGCCGGGGCCGAGCTCGCGGAATCCGCCTTGCCCTCGCTCTTGGTGCCGGTGCCCTCGCTGCTGTTGCACGCGGTGAGGGTGAGGGCGGCGACGGCGGTCAGGCCGGCGGCGGCGAGGCGCAGGGCGCGGGCGCGGCGGGCGGTGACGGTGGTGATCGACATGGTGGGTTCCCCCCCGGGGAGACGTGGCCGTTTCCGGTGCGTTTTCCGGTACGGCTCCAGCCTGTCCTCACCCGCTGGTGTTCCACTGCCGTGCGGCTGGTGCCCGGCCGCCCGCCGCTAACGCCCGGCTAACGCCCCGTTGTCACCGCCCCTCCTGACGGTCTTTCCCGTCCCCGCTGTCCTGGGCGAAGAGCTTCACCAGGTCGCTCATCACATAGCGGTTGGTGGCCTCCTCGTCCAGCAGATGCACCTCCGCCAGCCGCTCCAGGCCGTCCTGGATGAGCTCGGGATCCGCCCCGGCCAGCGCGGCGGCCTCCGCCGTGTTGACCTCCCGGGCGAAGCCGGTGCCCAGGGTGCGCAGCAGCCGGGCGTCGTCGGCGGACAGCCTGGTCACCGAGTTCCGCAGCGCGGCCGCGACCCCGGCGTCCTCCGCCGACAGCAGCGTGAGCCGCCGCCGCTCGTCACGGAGCGCCGTGGCCAGCCGGGCCAGCCGCCAGCGCGGCCGGGCCAGCAGCTGTGCGGAGGCGGCGCGCAGCGCGAGCGGCAGCCCGTCGCACAGGGCCACCAGCTCGTGGGCGGCCTCCGGGTCCTCGGCGACCCGGTCGGGGCCGAGGAGGGCGCCGAGCAGGGCCACCCCGTCCTCGGGGCCGAGCGCGTGCAGCCGTACGGGGCGGGCGGCGTCGGTGGCGATGAGCCCGTCGAGCCGGCTGCGGCTGGTGACCAGGGTGGCGCACCGGGGCCCACCGGGCAGGAGCGGACGCACCTGTGCCGAGCTGCGGGCGTTGTCGAGCACCACCAGCAGCCGGCGGTCCGCCACGAGCGACCGGTACAGGGCGCCGGCCGCCTCCGGGGAGGGCGGGATGCGGTCCGCGGGTGTCCCTAAGGCGAGCAGGAATTCGCGCAGCACCTCGGCGGGGGCCGCCTCCTCGCCGCCGCTGAAGCCGCGCAGATCCACGAAGAGCCGCCCGTCGGGGAAGGCATCCGCGTGGGCGTGGCCCCAGTGCACGGCCAGACCCGTCTTGCCGACCCCGGCGGGGCCGGTGACGAGCGTGATGCCGCCTTCCGGGGGGAGGCCGGCGGGGGCGGGGCCGCCGGGTTCCGCGGCGGGCAGGGTGAGCCGGGTCAGCACGGCCAGCTCCCGGTCGCGGCCGAGGAAGCCGGCCGGGGGCCGGGGGAGGAGCTGTGGCCCGGGGGCGGGCGCGGCTGTCTGCGGGGCCGCCTGGTGGGGGGCCGCCTGCGGAGGGACGGCGGCGGGCCGGCCCTGGGCCTCGCCGTGGGCCTGCGGATGGGCCGGGGCCTGAGGGTGAGCCTGGCCCTGGGCCTGGGGGTGAGCCTGGGCGGGGGCGCCGGGGCGGCCCCGGTCCGGGAACTCCGTGAACTCCGGGTAGGCGTTCGCCGCGGCGGGCTCGGCGGCGGCGCGCGGGGCCGCGGCCGTCGGGGCGGCCCGCAGGATCTCCTCGTACGCGGCGCGCAGCCGCTCCCCCGGGTCCACCCCCAGGTCGTCGGCGAGGAGCTGCCGGGTGCGGTGGTACCAGGCGATCGCGTCCGACTGCCGTCCGATGCGGTACAGCGCCAGCATCAGGGCCGCGATGAGCCCTTCGCGCAGCGGGTTGGCCACGGCCACCGGGTGGAGCACGTCGGCCGCTTTCTCGTACTGGCCGAGCACCCCGTGGGCGCGCGCCAGCGCCTCGACGGCGGCCAGCCGCCGCTCCTCCAGGGCGTGGGCCGCGGCGGCGAACGGCGGGCTGGCCACCGTGCCGGTGAGGGCCGGGCCGCGCCACAGGTCCAGGGCGTGGCGCAGCAGCTCCACGGCCTCCTCGGGGGCGGCCTCGGGGCGGGCGCGGTAGAGCAGCTCGGAGAAGCGCTGGGCGTCGACGAGCCGTTCGGGCAGGCGCAGCTGGTAGGCGGAGCCGTGGGTGGTCAGCTCGACGCCGTGGGCGTCGGCGCCCGCCTCGGCGAGCGTGGCGCGCAGCCGGGAGACATGGCCCTGGATGACGGTGCGGGCGTGGGCGGGCGGCTCCTCCTCCCACAGGCAGGAGATCAGCTGCTCGACGGGGACGGCGGAGTTGGGCCGCAGGAGCAGCATGGCGAGCACGCTGCGCCGTTTCACCGGGCCGAGGGCGAGCTCTTCCGTTCCGGTGGTGACGGCGACCGTACCGAGCAGACAGAAGTGCAACTCAGCCCTCCAGGAAGGAGGTCATGGCCTTGGCAAGCAGCTGGGGGTCCTGGGCGCCGCACAGTTCGCGGGCCGAGTGCATGGACAGGATGGCGACTCCGATGTCGACGGTGGCGATGCCGTGCCGGGCCGCGGTGATCGGCCCGATCGTGGTGCCGCACGGCATGGCGTTGTGGGAGACGAAGGTCTGCCAGGGCACGCCCGCGCGCTCGCAGGCGGCGGCGAAGACGGCCCGGCCGCCGCCGTCGGTGGCGTACCGCTGGTTGACGTTGACCTTGAGGATCGGGCCGCCGTTGGGCACCGGGTGGTGGCCGGGCTCGTGGCGCTCCGCGTAGTTGGGGTGGACGGCGTGGCCGGTGTCGGAGGACAGGCAGACCGTTCCGGCGAGGGCCCGGGCCTTGTCCTCGTACGTGCCGCCGCGGGCGAAGACCGAGCGCTCCAGCACATTGCCGAGCAGCGGGCCCTCGGCGCCGGTGTCGGACTGGCTGCCGTTCTCCTCGTGGTCGAAGGCGGCGAGCACGGGGATGTACGGCAGGTCGGGGCGGGCGGAGACGGTGGCGAGCGCGGCGGTGCCGGCGTGGACGGACAGCAGGTTGTCCATCCGGGGCCCGGCGACCAGCTCCCGGTCCCGGCCGAGGTAGGCGGGCGGCTCGACGCTGTGGGCCATCAGGTCCCAGCCGGTCACCTCGGCGGCCGGGACCCCGGCCTCCTCGGCGACGAAGCGGATCAGGGCGCCCTCCTCGACGCCGCCGAGGCCCCAGATCGGGGTCATGTGGCGCTGCTTGTCGAGCTTGAGCCCCTCGGTGTTGACCGACCGGTCGAGGTGGACGGCGAGCTGGGGGACGCGCAGCAGCGGCCGGTCGACGGCCACGAGGCGGTGGGTGCCGTCCCGGAGGGTGAGCCGCCCGGAGACGCCGAGGTCGCGGTCGAGCCAGGTGTTCAGCAGCGCGCCGCCGTAGATCTCGACGGCGATCTGCCGCCAGCCGTGCGCCCCGGTGTCCGGAATCGGCTTGACCCGCAGATTGGGAGAGTCGGTGTGAGCGCCCACAATCCGGTACGGAGTCGAGGGTCTCGCCCCGCCGGGCACGTACCAGGCGATGATCGCGCCGCCCCGCAGGACGTACTTGCCGCCCGTCTCGCCGTCCCAGGCGGCGGTCTCCTCGACCTGCCGGAATCCCGCCTTCTCCAGCCGCTCGGCGGCGCTCGCCACCGCGTGGTACGGCGATGGGGCGCCGGCGAGGAAGGACATCAGGTCGTCGGTATGGCCGCGGTCGAAGCTGGCGTGCGCGCTCATGTGAACAGCATAGATACGTGAACCGCCCGGGTCCGCCTCCGTTCCGGGCAGATGTGCGGGCAGATGTGTGGGCGTCGGGTGCGTGCGTGGTGGCGCGGGCACTGCGCCTACTGGGCCTTCCGTGGGATCGCGCTGAGCCGATCAGATGAAGGACGGCCGTACGCCGATAGGGAGAACGTCATTCATCCCATATCCCTCATGACTGTGCACACCGCACTGAAGGGATACCGGATGCGTGCTCTTCGTCACCTCCTCGTCGTCCTCGCGGCGCTGCTGCTGCTCTCCGCGGGCGCCCCGGTCATGGCGATGCCGGGCACCCCGGCTCCCACCGCCGTACGGGCGGACACCAACCCCGTCGACGCTCCGGACCCCAAGGACCTGAAGGACCCGGACGACCTCGACAACCTCAACGATCTCAAAGACCCCAAAGACCCCAAGGACCCCAAGGACCCCAAGGACCTCAAGGACCTCAAGGACCTCAAGGACCCTGACGACCCCGGCCGTCCGAACGGCCCGGACGGCCGGGAGCCCGTGCCGTGCCCGACCACGGACCGGGTGGGGGCCAACACCCCTCCGCCCCCTCCGTGGCAGAAGTACTACCAGGACGACTGGCGGCTGGGCCCCGCGCAGCTCCCCCGCACCGGGCCGATCGCCCGGATGCTCGAGGGCTACGAGCGCCTTGACCACATGTCGTCCGCCGAGTTCCTCGCCTGCTACTGGGACGACGACACCTCCGGCTGGTGGTTCCCCTCCCCCGACGGCTGGGTCCTCATCAACGGGACGCCGCTGCATGTGACCGTCACCCTCCAGCCCGGGCAGAAGGTCGACCTCTTCGGAAGCGGCTTCGGCCACTTCCTCGCCCCGGCCGGTACGCCCTTCGCCGAGCGCGCCCTCCCGCCGAGCAACCTCAACACCCTCGACCCGGCCTACCCCTACGGCTACCACCTCTACGAGGTCGTGGAGCCCTTCCAGGTGGAGGCGGGGCCCATCAGGCCCTGGTTCGGCCAGCCGGGGATGGGACTGCAGTACCTCACCACTCCCTCGATCCCCCAACTCGTCGCCGCCGGTAAGCTCCGGTCCCTCAACTGACCGGCCGGGGCGGGCCGTCAAAGGCGGCGCAGCCCGGGTGGAGAAGGGACGGCGCGGTGGACAGGCGGGAACTCGTCCGGGCTCTGCGCGCCGACCGGGTCCCCGACGCCCTGTACGACATCCCGGGGGTGCACGACATCCCGGTGCAGCCGGACGCGTACTACTTCCTGCGGCCCGCGAGGGGCGGGTGGGAGGTGGGGCTGCGTGAGCGCTCGCGGGACCGGGACACGAGCTGGTTCGGCACGGAGGACGCGGCGTGCCGCGAGCTGCGGGCGAAGCTGACCGCGCTCCCGCCACCCCCCGGCGGCGGCCGGGAGCGCGTGGAGGACGTCCTCGCGCACGGCGAGGAGATCCGGCGGAGCGCCTGGCGGGACTTCGAGCGCGCCCTGCGGGAGCGGGGCGCGCAGGACGGCGGGAGCGGGCCCGGCGGGAAGCAGGACGGCGCGAACGGCCCCGGCGGGAAGCAGGACGGCGCGGAGGAGCCCGGCGCGGACGGCGGCGGCCGGCAGAACGGCGGGGACGCGCCCGGCGCGGGGCGGTGAAGGCACCGGGCCGGGCACCCCGTACGGGGCACCCGGCTCGGTCAGCGGGATCAGAGGCGGGCGGGTCGGCTCAGAAGGCCGCCTCGTCCAGGTCCATCAGGGAGCCGTCGACCGACTCCGCCACCGCGCGCTGGACCGCGACGCCCGGCAGCACCTCCTGGGCGAAGAACTTCGCGGCCGCGATCTTGCCCGCGTAGAAGGACTTGTCCTTGGCGGAGGCGCCGGGCAGCTTGTCGGCGGCGATCGCCGCGCCCTTGGTCAGCAGGTAGCCGATGAAGACGTCACCGGAGGCGAGCAGCAGCCGGGTGGCGTTGAGGCCGACCTTGTAGATGGAGGTGACGTCCTGCTCCGTGGCGGCGAGGTCGGTGAGCATGGCGCCCACGAGCCCCTCCAGGTCCGCGGCGGCCTTGGCGAGCGCGTCGCGGGTGGCGGCGAGCTCCTCCCCGCCGCCGGCCTCGGCCAGGAACTTCTTGATCTCCTCGGAGATGGTGGTCAGCGCCTTGCCCTGGTCGCGGACGATCTTCCGGAAGAAGTAGTCCTGGCCCTGGATGGCGGTGGTGCCCTCGTAGAGGGTGTCGATCTTGGCGTCCCGGATGTACTGCTCCAGCGGGTACTCCTGGAGGTAGCCGGAGCCGCCGATGGTCTGGAGGGACTGCGCCAGCTGCTCGTACGCCTTCTCCGAGCCGTAGCCCTTCACGATGGGCAGCAGCAGGTCGTTGAGGGCGTGGGCGGCGGAGGCGTCCTCGCCGGCGGCCTCCAGGGTCTGGATCTCGTCCTGGACGGAGGCGGTGTAGAGGACGAGCGAGCGCAGACCCTCCGCGTACGCCTTCTGGGCCATCAGGGAGCGGCGCACGTCCGGGTGGTGGGTGATGGTGACGCGCGGGGCGCTCTTGTCGGTGAAGGCGGCCAGGTCCGGGCCCTGGAAGCGCTCCTTGGCGTACTCCAGCGCGTTCAGATAGCCGGTGGACAGGGTGGCCATGGCCTTGGTGCCGACCATCATCCGCGCGAACTCGATGATCTTGAACATCTGGCGTATGCCGTCGTGCTTCTCGCCGAGCAGCCAGCCCTTGGCCGGGCGGTCGGCGCCGAAGGTCAGCTCGCAGGTGTTGGAGACCCTCAGGCCCATCTTGTGCTCGACGTTGGTGGCGTAGACGCCGTTGCGCTCGCCGAGCTCGCCGGTCTCCCAGTCGAAGTCGTACTTGGGGACGACGAAGAGGGACAGCCCCTTGGTGCCGGGGCCCGCGCCCTCGGGGCGGGCCAGCACGAAGTGGATGATGTTCTCCGAGAGGTCGTGCTCGCCGGAGGTGATGAACCGCTTCACGCCCTCGATGTGCCAGGAGCCGTCCTCCTGCCGGACCGCCTTGGTGCGGCCGGCGCCCACGTCCGAGCCCGCGTCCGGCTCGGTGAGCACCATGGTGGCGCCCCACTGCCGGTCCACGATCTGCCGGGCGATGGCCAGCTGCTCCTCGGTGCCCTCGTCGTAGAGCACCCCGGCGAAGGCGGGGCCGCAGGCGTACATCCAGATCGGGGTGTTGGAGCCGAGGATCTGCTCCGCGCAGGCCCACAGCAGCGAGCGCGGGCAGGCGGTGCCGCCGAGGTCCTCGGGGACGCCCAGGCGCCACCACTCGGCGTCCATGTACGCCTGGTAGCTCTTCTTGAAGGACTCGGGCAGCGGCGCGGTGTGGGTCTTCGGGTCGAAGACCGGCGGGTTCCGGTCGGAGTCGGCGTAGCTTTCGGCCAGCTCGTTCTCGGACAGCCGGGAGATCTCGGAGAGCACGCTCTTGGCGGTCTCGACGTCCATCTCCTCGAACGGGCCCGTGCCGTACAGCTTGTCGCGCCCGAGCACCTCGAAGAGGTTGAACTCGATGTCGCGGAGATTCGACTTGTAGTGCCCCATGGCGAACGGCTCCGTAAGGCTCGGGAGGCGGGACCTCTTCAATGGCATCGCGTATCGATCGGCCGATCGCCATGATGCTACCCGTGGGTAATAAAGGGCAACCCTCAAACGGGCAACTGTGACTCACCACGCTTCGGCGACTCAGTACGCTTCTGTGCATGTACGGCTACGACCAGAGCGCGACGGCAGGGCAGGGTTACGCGGCTCCCCCGCCCCCGCCGCAACAGCAGCCGCATCTGTCCCACCATCCACAGCCGGGGGCCGGGTACGGCGAGCAGCCGCTGTACCCCGAGCCCTCCCCGCCCTCCCTGGCGGACGCGGTGCGCGCCTTCACGACCGGCTCCATGTCGGCGGAGGACTTCCAGCAGATCTTCGCGACCTCCAAGGTGTACTGCCCGCGCGGCGACAACCCGGGCTTCCTCGCGCTGCACAACACCCAGCAGCCGGTGATCCCCATGTTCACCTCGCTCAAGGAGCTGCGCCGCTACGCGGGCAAGGAGTCGAAGTACTTCGTGATCACCGGTGCCGAGGTGATCGACCTACTGCCCACCGGCTACGGCTTCGTCCTCGACATGGAGGGCGACCACCGGATGGTCTTCGACGCCAAGGCGGTGGAGCAGATGGTCGACTTCGCGATGCGGCGGATGTATGGCTGAGCGCTACTAGCGTCTCACGCTGAGTGCCCGGCGAGGGCCGGGAAATAAAGCCCCTCTTGCGAGTCGTTCATCCTTCAACTAAGTTGAATCCTGAACGACCGAGGAGGCCGTCATGCCAGCTGTGACCGTAGACAACCCGCTGACCCTGCCGCGTGTCGCGGCACCCGCCGACGCCCAGCAGCGCCGTGTGCTCGCCGTCACCACCGCTCCCAGCGGTTTCGAAGGTGAGGGCTTCCCGGTGCGGCGCGCCTTCGCTGGCATCGACTACAAGCACCTGGACCCGTTCATCATGATGGACCAGATGGGCGAGGTGGACTACGCGCCGGGCGAGCCCAAGGGCACCCCCTGGCACCCGCACCGCGGCTTCGAGACCGTCACTTACATCATCGACGGCATCTTCGACCACCACGACAGCCAGGGCGGCGGTGGCACCATCACCAACGGCGACACCCAGTGGATGACGGCCGGCGCGGGCCTGCTCCACATCGAGGCGCCGCCGGAGCACCTCGTCATGTCCGGCGGCCTCTTCCACGGCCTCCAGCTGTGGGTGAACCTCCCGGCGAAGGACAAGATGATGCCCCCGCGCTACCAGGACATCCGCGGTGGCCAGGTCCAGCTGCTGACCTCCCCCGACGGCGGCGCGCTGCTGCGCGTCATCGCCGGTGAGCTGGACGGCCACGCCGGTCCCGGCATCACCCACACCCCGATCACGATGGTGCACGCCACGCTCGCCCCGGGCGCGGAGATCACCCTCCCGTGGCGCGAGGACTTCAACGGCCTCGCGTACGTGCTCGCGGGCCGCGGCTCGGTCGGCGCCGAGCGGCGCCCGATCCGCCTGGGCCAGACCGCCGTCTTCGGAGCCGGGTCCGCGCTGACCGTGCGCGCGGACGAGAAGCAGGACTCCAACACTCCGGACCTGGAGGTCGTCCTCCTCGGCGGCCGGCCGATCCGGGAGCCGATGGCGCACTACGGGCCGTTCGTGATGAACACCCGGGCGGAGCTCCAGCAGGCCTTCGAGGACTTCCAGAAGGGCCGCCTCGGGACGATTCCGGCGGTGCACGGGATGTCCGAGGGCGGGCTGTAAGGCTCGCCGGAAGCACATGCGAACGAGCCCCGTCCGGGTGTGGACGGGGCTCGTCGGCGCTTACGGGCGGATCACCCGTCTTTCAGGGTTGTCTCAGTGTTGCCTGGCTCGGCGCTTGCGGGCCGCGAAGGCGACTGCGGCGCCCGCGCCGACCAGCAGGGCGCTGAGGGAGACGATGGTCAGCACCTGTGTACCGGTGTTGGCCAGTGAACCGCCGCCTCCGCCGGTCTGGTCACTGCCGCCCTGGGGGCCGGGCTGGTTGGGCGGCTCATGGGTCGGCGGCTGGTGGGTGGGCGGTTCGGAGGACGGCGGCGTGGGAGTCGGCGTGGGAGTCGGCGTCTTCTTGACGATGTACACGCCCGCGTCGATGGTGTGGTCGACCCCTCCCGGCTTTTCGGGTGCCGTGACGGGTGCGTATCCGTTGCACAGCCGTCCGGTCCTCGGCGGGGTCACATTCGAGTCGTGTGCCCGGTTGGCACCGGCTCGGGGGAGGGTGAAGCGCAGTTCGTCGGCCGTCGGCTGGGTGGGTACGTCGCTGGTGTCCGCGGTGCACACGTTGAACTGGACCGTGTACTTGGCGCCGGGCTTCAGTTCGTAGGCGGCGCCGACTCCGCCGAAGTAGTACTCGCCGGCGGCGTCGGTCTTGGTCGTGGCGACCTGCTTGCCGGTGGAGTCCAGCAGGTTGACCGTGGCGTCCGGCAGCGGCACCTCGTTGACACCCTCGGGGTCCTGGATGCCGTTGTGGTCGCCGTCGAACCACACCCGGTTGCCGATCTGGATCGGCGCGTTCGCCGCCTCGTACGCGATATCGCCGAGCCCACCGGCCTTACCGAACCCGTTGTCGGTCGAATCGACGAACTGGTAGGCGTTGGCGGAGTGGTTGTTACCGGGGCCCTGGCCGGTCTCGATGTTGTAGTAACCGGTGCCGTCGGTCCCGTAGTTGTCGGTCGGGTCCATCTGCGTGCTGATGACCCACTGCTGCTGCGGAATGTAGGCGACCGCTCCTTGGGCGGCTTCGTTGTGCACGCCTTGGATCTGCTCCGGGTTGGCCCTGTTCCGCACGTAGTCGCCCGGGAAGTATTCGACGACGCCGCTCTTCTGGCCGCCGTCGGTGGCGGGTTCGGCGTGGTTCGGGCAATCCCCGGTGCCTTCCCACGAGTATCCACCGGTGGGATTGGCGCAGGCCATGTTGATGTCGCCACCGGACATGCCCACTTCCGCGGTGTCATTGCCCGGCCGGGGGTCAAGACCGCCCCCACTGACCACGTCCATGAACCGGTCGCGGAAACCGAGGATCATCGACCCGTCACGCGCGAAGGCGAGGGTGGAGAGCTCCGGTTGCGGATTGACGAGGAGATTTCCTCCGTTGACCCTGAATTTGTCCCAGGTCGCCAGGTCGGTGTTCCACGGGTTCCAGTGGGTGGCCTGGTCATTCCCTTCGGTACCGCCATAGACGGTACCGCGCTCGGCGGTGAGCGGCTGGGTCAGCACCGTGTCGAACCGGTCGCCGTCGTAGGCGTAGACGACGGCTTTCAGGTCGTCGCGCTTCTGGGTGCTCTCCGCGCTGCAGACGCCGCCGACGTAGAGCTTGTTGTCGTGCGCGGACAGCGCGAACGGCCGCCAGTCGGCGGACACCGCGCAGCCCGGGTCGGGGATGCGCACCGTCGCCTTGGGCGCGGACGCGGTGGTCCCGGTCGCGTCGAAGCTGACCAGGCGCCGGGTCAGCAGGTTCACCGCGTAGAGCGTCGAGCCGTCCTCGGACAGCGCCAGGCCGCCGATGCTCTCCTTGCCCGGCGCGTTGGTGAACCCGGCGTCCTTGATCATGTTGGAGGCGTCGTGCGGCGTCACCGCCGCGCCCGGCACCTTCGCGAACAGGGTCGTCTCGCCACCGTCGGCCGGCACGGTGTAGATGGCGTTCCCGCCCTCCGGCCCGTACGGGGTGTACCGTCGGGCGAACGCGCCCTGGAACAGCCGCTTCCGGTGCTTGTCGTAGGCCAGCGCGAACGTGGTGCCCACCTGCGCCTGGGTGTTGAGCGCGGTGGGGCACTCCGTCTGGCCGGGGCACGTACCTCGTTTGTCCGTCCCGAACGCCACCAGGGCCCGGGTGTCTTTCCCGGTGGAGGCGTTCTGGATCGGCACGAAATACCGGGTGTCCGGCAGCGCGTAGTCGGCCGGGTTCCAGACGCCGGTAATCACCGAGTCGTCCTTGCCGTCCGACACGTTCACGAAGGTCGTGAAGCTGTCGAAGTGGTTCTCGGCCGTGGAGGCCGGCGCCGCCTGAAGGTACTTGTTGTACGGAGCCGGGATGGTGACGTCGACCCGGTACTGACCACCGGTCAGCTCAGTCGACGGTTCGACCACCACCTTTCCGGTGGCGTCCGTGGTGCCGGTGACCCGATGGCCCTCGGAGTCCGATACCGCGACCTTCATGCCGCGCTGCGGCACATCCATGGTCGTGTTGAGAATGCCGGTGCCGAAGAAATCCCGCAGCACCTGGACTGTCAGTGTGCCGTCGCCGGTCGCGGCGGTGGCCGTCCCGGTCGTCGCGCCCATGGCACTGCCCGACAGCGCGAGAACGCATAAACCCACTCGCACCATCGGGCCCGTACGCTTTCCGGCTGTCCGGCGTAGCCTGCTACCCGCTTTTCCCACAGCCATCACGCTCCCATCGTCATGTGAACCGAACAGCCGTTCAGGCCGCACATTCGCTTTCCGGCTCGGGTGATACGCAGGCCATGAAAAAGCGCCCACCGGTGTTTCGGTGGGCCCGGTCGCGCGTGGTCGTCTTGGGATCGCTTTTTCATGGAGTCCCTGTGCAAGGAAACGCTATGCCCCCCGTAACGATCACGGCCAACGTCTCCGTGGAAACAGCACAAAAGTCTGAATAGTCACCCTGAACCGCTCTATCAGCGACGATACTGTAGCGGGTGGTTGCCAAGATCGGGGGAAACAGAAGGCGATCGGCGGAACAAGTTACCAATGCGTCACATGCGGCATATGAGAAAAGTGATCCGCCCGCCCGCGCTACTGCGATAGCGCGGGCGGGCGGATCACTCGTTTTTCAGTTTTCGGTGTTGTCTCAGTGTTGCCTGGCTCGGCGCTTGCGGGCCGCGAAGGCGACTGCGGCGCCCGCGCCGACCAGCAGGGCGCTGAGGGAGACGATGGTCAGCACCTGTGTACCGGTGTTGGCCAGTGAACCGCCGCCTCCGCCGGTCTGGTCACTGCCGCCCTGGGGGCCGGGCTGGTTGGGCGGCTCATGGGTCGGCGGCTGGTGGGTGGGCGGTTCGGAGGACGGCGGCGTGGGAGTCGGCGTGGGAGTCGGCGTCTTCTTGACGATGTACACGCCGGCGTCGATGGTGTGGTCGACCCCTCCCGGCTTTTCGGGTGCCGTGACGGGTGCGTATCCGTTGCACAGCCGTCCGGTCCTCGGCGGGGTCACATTCGAGTCGTGTGCCCGGTTGGCACCGGCCCGGGGCAGGGTGAACCGCAGCTTGTCGGCCGACGGCTGGGTCGGCACCTCGCTGGTGTCCGCGGTGCAGACGTTGAACTGCACCGTGTACTTCGCGCCCGGCTTCAGCTCGTAGGCGGCGCCGACTCCGCCGAAGTAGTACTCGCCGGCGGCGTCGGTCTTGGTCGTGGCGACCTGCTTGCCGGTGTCGTCCAGCAGGTTGACCGTGGCGTCCGGCAGCGGCACCTCGTTGACACCCTCGGGGTCCTGGATGCCGTTGTGGTCGCCGTCGAACCACACCCGGTTGCCGATCTGGATCGGCGCGTTCGCCGCCTCATAGGCGACATCGCCCAGCCCGCCGGCCTTGCCGAACGCGCTCTGTGCCTGACTGACGAACTGGTACCCGTTCTTGGTCGGCGCGTTGCCCGGACCCTGGCCGGTCGTGACGTCGTAGTAGCCGGTCCCGGAGGTGGCGACGTTGACGACCGGGTCGAACTCCGTGCTGATGACCCACTGCTGCTGCGGAATGTAGGCCACCGAACCCAGCGCGGTCTCCGCGTGGACTCCGTTGCCGAAGTAGTCGCCCGGGAAGTACTCGACGACACCGGGGTCCTGGGTGCCACCGGTGGCGGGACCGGCGTGGTTCGGGCAGTCCCCGGTGCCTTCCCACGAATACCCACCGGTGGGATTGGCGCAGGCCATGGTGATGTCACCGCCGGCCATGCCGCTTTCCGGGGTGTCGTTCCCCGGCCTCGGGTCCAGTCCACCCCAGGCCACGACGTCCATGAACCGGTCGCGGAAACCGAGGACCATCGAGCCGTCGCGGGTGAAGGCGAGGGAGGCGAGCTCCGGCTGCGGATCGATGAAGACGTTGCCCACCTTCCGCTCGTCCCACGTGGCCAGGGAGGTGTTCCACGGGTTCCAGTGGGTGGCCTGCTCGACGTCGTTGGAACCGAAGACGGAGCCGCGCTTGGCGGTCAGCGGGTGGTCCAGCACCGTGTCGAACCGCTCGCCGTCGTAGGTGTAGACGACGGCTTTCAGGTCCTCGCGCTTCTGGGTGCTCTCCGCGCTGCACACCCCGCCGACGTACAGCTTGTTGTCGTGGACCTGAAGGCCGAACGGCCGCCAGTCGCCGGAGCTCGCGCAGCCCGGGTCCGGGATGCGCACCGTCGCCTTGGGCGCGGACGCGGTGGCCCCGGTCGCGTCGAAGCTGACCAGGCGCCGGGTCAGCAGGTTCACCGCGTAGAGCGTCGAGCCGTCCTCGGACAGGGCCAGGCCGCCGATGCTTTCCTTGCCCGGGGCGTCGGTGAACCCGGCGTCCTTGATCAGGTTGGAGGTGTCGTGCGATGTCTCCGTGGCGCCCGGCACCTTCGCGAACAGGGTCGGCGTCCCGCCGTTGGTCGGCGTGGTGTAGATCGCGCCACCGCCCTCCGGCCCGTACGCGGTGTACCGCCGGGCGAACGCGCCCTGGAACATCCGCTTCTCGTACTTGTCGTAGGCCAGCGCGAACGTCGTGCCCACCTGGTCCTGCGTGTTGAGGACGGTCGGGCAGTCCGCGTCGCCGGGACACGTACCTCGTTTGTCCGTCCCGAACGCCACCAGTGCCCGGGTGTCATTCCCGCCGGCGCCGTTCTGGATCGGTACGAAATACCGGGTCTCCGGCAGCGCGTAGTCGGCCGGGTTCCAGACCCCGGTAATGACCGAGTCGTCCTTGCCGTCCGACACGTTCACGAAGGTCGTGAAGCTGTCGAAGTGGTTTTCCGCCGTCGAGGCCGGCGCCGCCTGAAGGTACTTGTTGTACGGCGCCGGGACGGTGACATCGACGCGGTACTGACCGCCGGTCAGGTCGTCCGACGGTTCGACCACCACCTTTCCGGTGGCGTCCGTGGTGCCGGTGACCCGATGGCCCTCGGGGTCCGACACCGCGACCTTCATGCCGCGCTGCGGCACGTCCATGGTCGTGTTGATGACGCCGGTGCCGAAGAAGTCCCGCAGCACCTGGACGGTCAGTGTGCCGTCGCCGGTCGCGGCCGTGGCCGTCCCGGCCGTCGCGCCCATGACGCCACCTGACACCAAGAGAACGGACAAGCCCACTCGTGCCAGCGGGCCCGTACGCTTCCCGGCTGTTCGGAGTAACGTCGTATACGTACTTTTCACAGCCATCACGCTCCCCTCATCATGTGAACCGAACACCCGCTTCCAGTGGCACATCGGCTTCCCGGCCCCGGGTGACACGTCGGCCGTGAAAAGGGCCCACCGCTGATTCGGTGGACCCGTTGTTTTTGGTCGTCCTGGCGGATGTGGAGAATTCAGGGAGTCGGGAGTGCGTCCCCCATGCCAATCGCACTCGGCCTCGCTTCCCCACGCGGAAACAGCACAAGAGTCTGAATAGTCATGCTGAACCACCCCACCAGCGACGATACTGTAGCGGGTGGGCGCCAAGATCGGGGCGAGTAGCGGATGAGTGAGCGGAACAAGTTATCAATGCGTCATGTGCGGCGTACGAGAAAAAAACAAGGCCCCTTACAGCGCGCACCCGGCCGGCGCCGATGGCCGCGGCCGCTCTGGGCGGCGGTCGGCATCGGCGGGGCGGCCGTCGCGGTGGCCACGGTCCTGGTCGCGACCAGCGGCTCGGACGAGCCCACCGACCCGAAGGAGTTGACCTCGGATCAGGCGAACCGTCTGGCGGTCACCCGGTTCCGCAACTACCAGGCGGGCGGGCGCGCCGTGACGATCAAGGTGCCCGGCACCGCTGGTGAGTTGGTCGTCACCGGGTCCATCGACTACCGCGGCAAGGTCGGTTACGGCGCGGTGCACGGCACCGGGCGCGACAGGTCCAGCGACGGGCTGATCCAGTGGACGGCCACCACCGTGTACGTCCACCCGATGACGAAGGCCCCGGCGAAGGCACCGGCACGGCCGCCGAAGTCGGGCTGGTACAACCGTCCGCTGCAGAAGTACGGCAGTTCGCTGGACAGTTCGCTGACCATCGCGCTGAAGCTCGGGAGCGACCGGCCGGACAACGCCGAACTGCTGCCGCAGAACGGTGCCGCCTGGGTGGGAGAGGACCGGTTGCACGGCCATCAGGTGGACATCATGACCGGCCCGAAGGCCGCCCGGGCCACGGCCGGCCCGGCGGGAGAGGCCGCCGTGCGCTACTGGATCGGCTCGGACGGCACCATGTACCGCGTGCGCGTCGGCGTGGCCTCCGCGCCGGAGCCGGTGGTCATCGATTTCGACACCCACACGTATGTGCCGGTCCGGAAGGCCCCCGGAGTCGCCCCGAAGCGGTAGCCGCCGCTCAGGACGTCAGCACCCGCGCGGCCGCGGCAAGCAGTGACACCGACGGCAGCCCGATGTCCGCCGGGTCCGGCAGCGCCGGAGCGGCCGGAACGGCGGTGGCGCCCGTGGTTTTGGCGTTCGGGAACTGCGGCTGCCGCTTGACCGCCGCCACCTCGGTGAACGGGATGCCGCCGGGTGCCGTCGGCTTCGTCCAGGTGCCGGAGGGCGAGGACGATCGGGCGGGGCGCGGGCAGGACGCGGTCGTCGCGAGCCGGGCGGGCACCGTCTTCCGCAGCTCGTTGCCGCGCAGGCAGTTGCCCCGGCCCTTCGTGGCGGTGGGGAACGTCCAGCCGACGTCCACGCCGTTGCGGGAGAAGGTGTTGTCCAGGACCTGATTGCCGTCCGGCTTGATGTCGGCGGTCGCGGTGATCACCAGTCCGGCGTTGGTGTTGCCGGAGATCCGGTTGCGGATGAACCGGTTGGCGGAGCCGCCGTCGACGCCGACCCCGATGCCCCATCCGCCGTCGGCCTGTTCGGGGGTGGCCGCCTGCTGGTTGTCCGCGATCAGGTTGCCCGCGATGACGGCGTCCTTCTGCGGGAGCAGCTTCTCCTGGTGGTCGGAGTTGGTGGTGAGCCCGACCCGGTTGCCGACGAGGCGGTTGCCGACCACGTACATGTCGCCGCTGGCGTTGGTGCCTTCGTAACCGACCGCGTTGAGTTCGGCGATGTTGTCCCGCACCACGATGCGGCAGGGCTTGCACTGGCCGACATAGATCCCCGAGTCGGCCGAGCCCGAGGTGTACGAGTGCTCGATGACCCCGTTCTGCGCGGAGAACGCGTAGATGCCGTACAGCCCGTTGCGGGTCGCGGTCACATGGGAGACCAGGAACGACTTCAGGAAGGTGACGGGCTCGTCGCCGGTGTCGTAGCCGCCGGACTGGCCCGGCAGTCCGGCGGCCGCCTTCGCCGAACCGGTGACCAGGACCCCGTTCTGGGTGTTGTTCCGCACGGTCAGGTTCTCCACGGCCACCCCGGGAGCGGAGACGACCACGCCGTTCGGCTGCTGGAGCCGTCCGTCGATGACGACCTTGTCCCGGGACTCGCCGCGCAGGGTGACGCGGGCCTTGGAGATCTTCACCGACTCGTGGTAGACCCCCGGCGCGACCAGCACGAGGTCGCCAGGCTTGGCCAGGGACACCGCGGCCGAGATGGTCGGGGCGTCGGCCGGCACCTTGATCGTCACATGCTCACCGGACGGTCGCCGGCCGTCGTCCGAGTCGTCGTCGCCCCCGCCGCAGCCGACCAGTACGGGGGCCAGGGTGCCGAGCACCGCGGCCATCAGGCGAAGACGGAGACGAGGCATGGCCCCATCCTGGCACGGACGTTGACGGGTCGCAGGCGCTGATACGGATATGGCACAGTTCACACTGTGCGCAAAGCCGACTCCCGCCCGTCACGCCGCGCGTTTCTCGGTGCCACCGGCACCGTGACCGCCGTCGGCCTCTCCGCCGGGTGCCAATCGCCTTCCGCCCGGCCCGACCGGGCCGACCGGTCGGATGCCCCCGCGCCGACCCCGTCGGTGTCACCGACCGGCCGGTACCAGGCGGGCATCACGCTGCCGCAGCCCGCCCAGCGGCACCTGCTGGCCGTGGTGGCCGACCTCGTCGACACCAAGTCCGTCGGCCCGTTGCTGGCCGAACTCGGCGAGGTGGTCCGCACCCTGACCAAGGGGACCGACGCGCGGCTGATGGGACTGGAGCCGGGCGATCTGACCGTGACGATCGGGGTGGGCCCCCGACTGGTGCGCATGGCCGATCCCGGTCTGCCCGGCGCCAAGGACCTGCCACGGTTCTCCCGCGAGCAGATCTCCCCCCGGGCGCGCGGCGGCGATCTGCTGATCCAGATCTGCGCCAACGACGCCGTGCTGTTGCCGGTCGTGGCCGCCGCGCTTCTGGAGCAGGCCGGTGACCGGATACACGAACGCTGGCGGCAGTCCGCGGGCCGCGGTGCCAACGTGCCCGTGGAGAAGGGCGTCGCCGCGCCACGCAACCTGTTCGGCTTCGTCGACGGCATCGTGGGCCCCCACACGAAGGCCGAACAAGAACGCCACCTGTGGCTCGCCGGGCCGGCCCCGGTCGCCGGCGGCACCCTCGCCGTCCTGCGGCGCATGGAACTCGACCTGCCGCGGTTCGCCAAGCTGTCCGTCGCCGAACAGGAAGCGGTCTTCGGCCGGCGCCGGGACACCGGCGTGCCGCTCTCCGGCGGCACCATCGCCTCGGGCCCGGACCTCGGCGCCAAAACCCCGGACGGACGCTACCTCGTCCCGGCGGACGCCCACGCCCGCAGAGCGCACTCCACCGCGGTCGGCGTCGGCCTCATGCTCCGCCGCTCCTACAGCGTCGACGCGCCCGCCCCCGGACTGCTCTTCATCAGCTTCCAGAACGACATACGGACCTTCACCAACACCCTCACCCGGATGGACAACTCCGACGCCCTGCTGGAATTCACCACCACGACCGCGAGCGCGACCTTCCTGATCCTCCCCGGCTTCGACGAGGAACACCCGCTCGGATCGCGGCTCTTCCGCTGAACGGCCCGGCCGCCCGGCGGCCCTCCCTGCCGGAGTGGGCCGATCTCCGATGTCAGGCCCCGTTTCCCGGTCGGAACCGGGGTGTGCGTCACAGAGAGCTGAGCGGTCCCGGCGGGCCTCAGTTCAGAGACTTCTCGATGGCTACGAAGATGTCTGCGTCGGTTTCCTTCTGCCACTCCGGCAAGTCCGGCCAATCGGCCACGTACGAGGGCTTCGGATCCTCGAAGTGCTTGAAGATCTACGTCGTCCAGCATGTCGCGACGAAGCGTCCCTTCTGCTATCGCGACAGGCGTGACGCGTGGCCGTCACTCAGCTTGAGGAACTGGCACACCTGCTCGTACACGGAGCCAGCTGCTTGGCGCTCCCACTCCGGGGTGTCGTCCCAAGGCGTGACATAGCTGGGCTTCGGTTCGCCGGGAAAGTGCTTCCGCACACCGGCGATCCACGCCTCGCGAAACACTCGTGCACCTTCAGTCTGGGACATGCCTGCCTCTCTCGTCACGTCTTGCCCAAGGGTGATCTCCGTCTCCAGCTCGGCCACCCGGCCATCGCGGGCCAGTGGGCCGAACTCAGCTCGCAGCGCCCGGAGCCTACGGGCGACATAGCCCGAAGCGGACTCCTGCGCAAGCCGCAGGGCCTTACGGCCGAACGCCACGACCCGGTCTACGTCATGGTGCTTTGCTCCGATGACGGCGAGGCCCATCAGTACAGCCCCCCGGTGGCGGAAGGAGTGCCCCGGAGCGAGGGCGCCGCCTCACCCGCCCCACCGGCCTCGAATGGCGGGCGCATTGCGGCTCGGTGCGCCCCGCCACGGCGTACGAGCGGCGGCAACTACGGGCCATCGCCAGGCTTCACGCCCAGCGCCTGCGAGGCGTGGCCCCCTCGTAGACCCCGCGCCCTGCGAGCACTCCGCCGGAGTGATTCTCCCCATGGCAGATGGCCCCTGGCACGCCGAATGGACGTTCATCAGCGCATCCGGCGTCACCACAGAATCCGCTGACCGTCCTCGGTATGTCGACATCCGTACAGCCGTGCTCAGGGACGCCGACAAGTCTCTGCGTGATCTGTCACGCGACGGTACCCACGCCAGGTCTGAGTCGTGGAAGCTCCTGGTCGGAGCCCTGTACTCGGAGGCAATGCTCTCGGCCGACGAAACCGGCACATGGCGATACGTGAGCCCGGACGGCTGGGCGAGCGTAACGATCCGCTTCAGTCCGTAGCGGGGCCTCTCCTGTGGCGGGACGAGGCGGTCGGCCTCGTCGATGAACTTGCGGGCGATGAACTTGCGGTGGATATGAGACAGCGACACGCCGACATCACGGCGTGTCGCTGTCTCATATCCACCGCAAACTCAGGCGCCGTCCGGCCCCGCCTCGTACAGCTCGTACCAGATGCACTTGCCGTCGCCGCGCGGATCCACCCCCCACGCGTCGGCGAGCACCTCCATCAGCATCAGCCCGCGCCCGGAGGAGGCCAGTTCGCCCGGGCGGCGGCGGTGCGGGAGTTCGTCGCTGCCGTCGGCCACGTCCAGCCGCAGCCGCCTGGACCCGGGCCGCCCGCTGACCTCGGCGACCAGCAGGGCGTCGCCGTCGGTGTGCACCAGGACGTTGGTGACCATCTCGGAGAGCATCAGCACCGCCGACTCCACCTGGTCCCGGTCGGCCCAGTCGTGGAGCATGTCGCGGAGCTGCTGCCGGACCTCGGCTATGCGCTCCGGCTCGGCCTGGGCGACCGTGGCGGCCGTGCGCCGCACCGGGGCCGAGCCCGGGCCGACCAGGCACACCTCGGCGTCGCGGCGGATCAGCAGCAGCGCTATGTCGTCCTCGCGGCGGTCGGCGAGATGGCCGGTGGTGTGGTGGGAGGGCGGCCCGTGCACCGCCTGGACCAGGGCCTCGGCGAGCGCGTCCAGGTCGTCCGGGACCACGGCGGTCACGGCGGTCATCGCCGCCATCGCGGCGGCCATGGCGGCCGGGGTGTCAGGCGCGCCCAGGGTGTCCGGTGCGGCGGGGGCGTCCGGGGCGCCCGGGGCCGCCACGGTGTGCGGGGCCGTCCGCTCGAAGACCGCCCGGATCCGGTCCCAGCCCGTCTCCACGTCGTGCCCGCCGGTCTCGATCAGCCCGTCCGTGCACATCAGCAGCGTCTCGCCGGGCTCGAGCACCACCCGGGTGGTGGGGTAGTCGGTGTCCGGGTCCACACCCAGCGGCAGCCCGCCCGCGGTGGGGCGGATCATCATCGTGCCGTCGGCGAGCCGGACCGCCGGGTCGGGGTGGCCCGCCCGGGCGATGTCCAGCGTGCCGGCGACCGGGTCCACCTCGATGTACAGGCAGGTCGCGAAGCGCGGATCGTACGCGGCCTCGCCGCCGGCGCCCGGCGGCTCGGTCAGCCCGGCAAGGAAGCGGGAGGCGCGGGAGAGCACCGCGTCGGGGTGGTGGCCTTCCGAGGCGTACGCGCGCACCGCGATCCGCAGCTGCCCCATGATCCCGGCCGCGCGCACGTCATGGCCCTGCACATCGCCGATGACCAGCGCGGTACGCCCCGAGGGCAGCCCGATCACGTCGTACCAGTCGCCGCCCACCTGGAGCCCGCCGCCCGTCGGCACATACCGCGCGGCCACCGTGAGCCCGGGGATGTCCGGCTTGTCGGCGGGCAGCATCGAGCGCTGCAGCCCGTCCGTCAGCTCGCGCTCCGTCTCCTGGAGCGAGGCGCGCGACAGCGCCTGGGCGAGCATCCGGGCGACCGTGGTGAGCACCGAGCGCTCGTCGGGCGAGAAGGACACCGGGTGCGCGAAGCTCGCCATCCATGCGCCGATCGTGCGGCCCGCGTCGATCAGCGGCAGAAAGGCCCAGGCCCGGCGGCCGGCCGTGCCGGCGCGCGCCCAGGAGCCGGGGAACCGCTCCCGGTACACCTCCGGGCCCGGCAGATAGATCGCCCGGCCGGTGCGGATCACCTCGGCGGCCGGGCAGTCCGCGTCCAGCGGCTGATCGGCGAACGGGCGGTCGTCGCCCACCGGGTCCCCGTGGTGGCCGATCAGCGAGACCCGGTCGCCCCTGACCCCGAAGACCGCCAGCCCGTCCGGCGAGAAGCCCGGCATCGACAGGCCCGCCGCCACCCGCAGCACCTCGGCGGTCGAGGGCGCCTCGGCCAGCGCGCGCCCCGCGTCCAGCAGGAACGCCTCGCGGCCCCGCCGCCAGTCGCCGGTGACCGGGCGCAGCGTCGCGGCGGAGGTGCCGGGCAGCGTCTCGGGCACCTCCTGGAGGGTGCCGACCAGGTCGTAGCCGTTCTCCGCGCCCCGCCTGCCGGGGTCGCCGTCCTGGACCACGGGCCGGCACCGGCTGCGCACCGTACGCAGCACCCGGCCCTTCTCGTCCACGACCCGCACCCGGGCCTCGGCCAGCGTGCCCTCGGCGACGGCGAGGTTCACGATCGACTTGATCTCGACCCAGTCCACCGGGTGGAAGCAGGCGCGGGCGGCGGACTCGGGGAGGGTGACGGGCTCGGCCGGCAGTCCCACCAGCCGGGCCGCCTCCGCGTCATAGCTCACGGCGCCCGAGACACTGTCCCAGCGCCACAGTCCGGTCGCGATGGCGGCGAGCAGGTCCTCGGTGCGCATTGGGCCACCATATGGGGATATGCAGCGGCCTTACCAGTGGAGGGCGCGGCGCCGGTAGGCTTGCCCAGAAGCTTCGCGAGGGTACGTACGCCTCCCCGACCAGACGACTTGGATGAACGATGCATCGGTACCGGTCCCACACCTGCGGCGAGCTCCGCGCCGCTGACGTCGACACCGACGTGCGGCTCTCCGGCTGGCTGCACAATCGGCGGAACCTGGGCGGCATCCTCTTCATCGATCTCCGTGACCACTACGGCCTGGTCCAGCTGGTCGTGCGCCCGGACACCCCGGCGAACGAGGCGCTCAGCTCGCTGTCCAAGGAGACGGTCGTCCGCGTGGACGGCAAGGTGATCGCGCGCGGCGCGGAGAACGTCAACCCGGACCTGCCCACCGGCGAGATCGAGGTGGAGGTCACCGAGGTCGAGGTGCTCGGCGGCGCCGACCCGCTGCCCTTCACCGTCTTCCCCGAGGACGGGGTCAACGAGGAGCGGCGCCTGGAGTACCGCTTCCTGGACCTGCGCCGCGAGCGCATGCACCGCAACATCATGCTGCGCTCCGCCGTGATCTCCGCGATCCGGCAGAAGATGACCGCGCAGGGCTTCAACGAGCTGGCGACCCCGATCCTGTCCGCCACCTCGCCCGAGGGCGCCCGGGACTTCCTGGTGCCCTCCCGGCTGCACGCGGGCAAGTTCTACGCGCTGCCGCAGGCCCCGCAGCAGTTCAAGCAGCTGCTGATGATCGCGGGCTTCGACCGCTACTTCCAGATCGCGCCCTGCTTCCGCGACGAGGACGCCCGCGCCGACCGCTCGCCGGGCGAGTTCTACCAGCTCGACGTCGAGATGAGCTTCGTCGAGCAGGAGGACGTCTTCCAGGTCATCGAGAAGGTGATGACCGAGCTGTTCGAGGAGTTCGGCAACGGCCGCCACGTCACCTCGCCGTTCCCGCGGATCCCGTTCCGCGAGGCCATGCTGAAGTACGGCTCCGACAAGCCGGACCTGCGGGCCAAGCTGGAGCTGGTGGATGTCAGCCACGTCTTCGCCGAGTCCGGCTTCAAGGCCTTCGCGGGCAAGCACGTGCGGGCGCTGGCCGTGCCGGACACCGCCGACCAGCCGCGGAAGTTCTTCGACCAGATGGGCGAGTTCGCCGTCGAGCAGGGCGCGAAGGGGCTGGCCTGGGTCCGGATCGGCGAGGACGCCAAGCTGACCGGGCCGATCGCGAAGTTCCTCACCGAGGAGGACGTCGAGAAGCTGATCGCCGAGGTCCAGGGCAAGCCGGGCACGGCCGTCTTCTTCGGCGCCGGAGAGTTCGACGAGGTCTCCAAGATCATGGGCGCGGTGCGGGTCGAGGCCGCGCGCCGGGCCGGGCACTTCGAGGACAACGTCTTCCGCTTCTGCTGGATCGTCGACTTCCCGATGTTCGAGCGGAACGAGGACACCGGCCAGATCGAGTTCTCGCACAACCCCTTCTCCATGCCGCAGGGCGGCCTGGAGGCGCTGCGGACCAAGGACCCGCTGGACATTCTGGCGTGGCAGTACGACATCGTCTGCAACGGCGTGGAGCTGTCCTCGGGCGCCATCCGGAACCACGAGCCGGACGTGATGTACAAGGCGTTCGAGATCGCGGGCTACTCCCGGGAAGAGGTCGAGCGTGAGTTCGGCGGCATGCTGCGCGCCTTCCACTTCGGCGCCCCGCCGCACGGCGGCATCGCGCCCGGCGTGGACCGCATCGTGATGCTGCTGGCCGACGAGCCCAACATCCGCGAGACCATCGCCTTCCCGCTCAACGGCAACGCGCAGGACCTGCTGATGGGCGCGCCCAGCGAGGTGGACGAGGCGCGGCTGCGGGAGCTGCACCTGTCGATCCGCAAGCCGCAGATCAAGCAGGCGGAGAAGGCCGGAGCGGAGAAGACCGGAGCGGAGAAGGCCGGAGCGGAGAAGACCGGCAAGGCTGACGAGGCCGGAAAGTAGTGCGGGCAGGCCCCGCGTCCGCTTCCGGCGGATCGCGGGGCAACCAGGTCCCGGGCCCAACGGGTTCCCTGAATGTGAATGACAATCTGAAGGTCGTCATGGTGCGCACGGCCCTCGCCGCGGCCCTCGCCGTCGCCGTGCTCGCCGGCTGCGGGGCTTCCGCGGGGACCCCGTCCGGTGGAGCCGAGCCCAGGGCAGGCGCCGCCGCGGACGCCGAGAAGCGCGGCGGCGCGCCGGGCCCCGGCGACCAGGCCCGCCGCCCCGCCTCCCCCGCGCTGCGGGACCGCCTGCTGCCCGGGCTCGGCCCCCGCACCCTCGCCCAGGTGCCCGGCGACGCCCGTCAGGTGGTGGTCGTGACCGGCGAGGGCCGCGACTCCTCCCGCTCCACCGTCGTGGTCTACCAGCGGCGCAACCCCGACGGCGACCCGGACATGGCCGCGGGCGCCGACTGGCGGGCCGTCGCCACCTGGGACGCCCACAACGCCCGCAAGGGCTGGACCGACCACCACGTCGGCGGCGACCTGCGCTCCCCGATCGGCGTCTTCCCCCTCACCGACGCGGGCGGCCGCCTGCCCGACCCCGGCACCCGGCTGCCGTACGACCACTCGGCCGGCGGCTTCACGATCGGCGGCACCGGCTTCGAGGGCGAGCCGCTCGCCGGGTCCTTCGACTACGTCGTCGCCATCAACTACAACCGCAAGGCGGGCACCTCCCCCCGCGACTGGACCAGACCCCGGGGCCAGAAGCGGGGCGGCGGCATCTGGTTCCACGTGGACCACGGCGGTCCCACGCAGGGTTGCGTCAGCATCTCGAAGAAGCACATGAAGAAGCTCCTGCGCGTCCTGGACCCGGAGCGGCACCCCGTCGTGGTGATGGGCGACGCGGCGTCCCTGGCCCGCTGAGCCGGATCCTGGCCGTCCCCCGGCCGTCCCCGGGTCGTCGCCGGGCCGTCCCCGTGCCGTCACGGGCTGTCCCAGATCGTCCCCAGGCCGTCCCCGGGCCCGCCGTCAGCCGAACTGGCCGGGCTGGTAGTCGCCGGCGGGCTGCTGGATGATCACGTTCATCCGGTTGTAGGTGTTGATGAGGGCGATGAGGGAGACCAGGGCGGCGAGCTGGTCCTCGTCGTAGTGCTTGGCGGCGTCGGCCCAGGCCTCGTCGGTGACGCCGCCGGCCGCGTCGGCGATACGGGTGCCCTGCTCGGTCAGCTCCAGGGCGGCGCGCTCGGCCTCGGTGAAGACCTTGGCCTCCCTCCAGGCGGCGATCAGGTTGAGGCGCACCGAGGTCTCCCCGGCGTGCGCGGCGTCTTTGGTGTGCATGTCGGTGCAGAAGCCGCAGCCGTTGATCTGGCTGGCGCGGATCTTCACCAGCTCCTGGGTGGCGGCCGGCAGGGTCGAGTCCGACAGGACCTTGCCCGCCGAGTTGATGAACTTCGCGAACTTGGCCGCGACGGGGTTGCCGTAGAGGTTGAGACGGGCGTCCATGGTGATCTCCTTCGCCGTTCCGACGGTTACACAGCACTGACGGGCCGGCCGCGGGAGATGTGACATCCGGACGGGTGAAGGGGATGTGACCTGCGTCTCGCCCTCAGGGTTGCTGGACGAAGTGCTCGGTCAGCCGCTGGTCCACCCCGCACGGGTCCGTGCGCGCCGCGCGGGCGGCCCGGTGCACGGCCCGCAGCAGACGCCTCGGGGTGGCCCGGTGCTGCCAGAGCACCGCCCGTACGCCGTACTCCACGACCGCCATCAGCTCCGTCTCGCGCAGCTCGCCGGTGACCAGCACCACCCGCTGCTCACCGCCCCGCACCAGGCGGCGCAGCTCGGCGCCCGCGCGCGCGTCCAGGCGCTCGGCGAGCATGACGGCCACGGTGCCGCGCGGCTCGTCGCCGAACGCGTCGCCGAACGCGTCGCCGAAAGGGCGCGGCCGGTCGATCAGTTCGATGGTGGGCTCGTGCCGCAGATGACGCACGACCCCGGCCCGCGAGAGCGGGTCGGGGCCGTGGACCGTCACCGTGACACGTGGTGCGTCGGGCACTGCGCTCCTCGACCTCCTATGGATGGACTCCACAGGCTGGTCGAACGCGCTAAACGAACGGTTGTCGGGCGATCAACGGCCGCCCGTCACCCGACGGGCTTGCCCTCGGCCTCCACACCGCCGCCCGCCTGCGCCTCCGTGCCGCCGAAGCGCTCCCGGTAGGCCTCCAGGTCCTCCTCGCCGATCTTTGCGAAGAGCACCGGCGGCACGGTGAAGGCCGTGCCGGCCGGGACCGACGCGAGCGCCTTGGCCTCCTCCTGGCTCACCCACCGCGCCGTGTCGTCCGCCAGCGAGAACGCCGACCGCATGGCCCGCGCGGAGGCCGGGATGAACGGCTCCGAGACGACCGCGTAGAGATGGATCAGGTTCATCGCCGTACGGAGGGTGAGGGCCGCGCCCTCCTGGTCGGTCTTGATCTCCAGCCAGGGCGCCTTCTCCTCCAGGTAGGAGTTGCCCGCGCTCCACAGGGCGCGCAGCGCGGCCGCGGCCTTGCGGAACTGCAGCGCGTCCATGTGCTCCTCGTACTCCGCGAGCAGCCGCGCGATCTCCTCGCCCAGGCGCGCCTCGGCCTCCCCGGCGGCCTTCCCGGCCGGGACCTCGTCGCCGAACCGCTTGCGGGAGAAGGACAGCACGCGGTTGACGAAGTTGCCGAGGGTGTCGGCCAGGTCCTTGTTGACCGTGGCGGCGAAGTGCTCCCAGGTGAAGGACGTGTCGTCCGACTCCGGGGCGTTCGCCATCAGGAAGTAGCGCCAGTAGTCGGCCGGCAGCACGTCCAGCGCGGCGTCGGTGAACACCCCGCGCTTCTGGGAGGTCGAGAACTTGCCGCCGTAGTACGTCAGCCAGTTGAACGCCTTGACGTAGTCGACCTTCTTCCACTTGTCGCGGGTGCCCAGCAGCGTCGCCGGGAACATCACGGTGTGGAACGGGACGTTGTCCTTGGCCATGAACTCCGTGTAGCGGACCGTCCGGTCCACGTCGTACCACCACGACTTCCAGTCGCGGTTCGCCGGGTCCTGGTCCGACCACTCCTTCGTCGCGCCGATGTACTCGATCGGGGCGTCGAACCACACGTAGAAGACCTTGCCCTCGGCGGCGAGGTCCGGCCAGGTGTCGGCCGGCACCGGCACGCCCCAGTCCAGGTCACGGGTGATCGCCCGGTCCTGGAGCCCCTCGTTGAGCCACTTGCGGGCGATCGACGACGCGAGCGTCGGCCAGTCCTTGCCGTGCTCGTCCACCCACGCCGCGACCTCGCCCGCCAGCTTCGACTGGAGCAGGAACAGGTGCTTGGTCTCCCGCACCTCCAGATCGCTGCTGCCGCTGATCGCCGAGCGCGGATTGATCAGGTCGGTCGGGTCCAGCACGCGGGTGCAGTTCTCGCACTGGTCGCCGCGCGCCTTGTCGTAGCCGCAGTGCGGGCAGGTGCCCTCGATGTAGCGGTCGGGGAGGAAGCGGCCGTCGGCGTTGGAGTACACCTGGCGGATCGAGCGCTCCTCGATGAAGCCGTTGGCCTTCAGCTCGCGCGCGACGGTCTGGGTGATCTCCACGTTCTGCGCGGAGGAGCTGCGGCCGAAGTAGTCGAACGCCAGGCCGAAGCCGTCGTAGACCGCCTTCTGCGCGTCGTGCTGCTGCGCGCAGAACTCGTCCACCGGCAGGCCCGCCTCCTTGGCGGCCAGCTCGGCGGGGGTGCCGTGCTCGTCCGTCGCGCAGATGTAGAGGACGTCATGGCCCCGCTGGCGCATATAGCGGGCGTAGACGTCGGCCGGGAGCATGGACCCCACCATGTTGCCCAGGTGCTTGATCCCGTTGATGTAGGGAAGGGCGCTGGTGATGAGGTGTCGAGCCATCGCGGGCTGCTCCCGGGTCGATGCAGTGGGTGACATGTCGCTCTGCGAGCAGCATTCTGTGAGTTCTGTGAGCTCTGTGCCGAGCTGCTCTGCGAGCCGCCATTATCGTATCCGAGCGGCGGGGGCCACCCGCGCGGCGTTTTCCGCGCCGCGCGGGTGGCCCCCGCGTCGTTGTCCGTCCCCGGTTCGCTCGTTCCGCTTACGCGGTGTTCCGCTTACATGGTCTTCCGCTTACGCGGTGTTCCGCTTACGCGGTCAGCTCAGCACGCCCGCCTCGCGCGCCTCCCGCAGCCACTCCGGGAACTCGACCATCAGCTGCCCGTACAGCTCCGCGTCGGACAGCGCGCGCGGGTCCTGGCCCGCGTGGAAGAACCCCGCGTTGTCCACCACCCGCTTCTCCGGCACCGCCAGCTCGTCCAGCTTCCGCAGGAAGTCGAACCCCTTCGCCGCCGGGTCGCCGAACCCGATGAACTGCCAGAAGATCGGCAGCCGCGCCGCCTCGCACAGCGCCTTCTCGGCGGCCGGCTTGCTGGTGGGCGCGCCGTCCGTCTGGAAGATCACGAACGCGGGGTCGGTGGTGCCGGACGCCTCGTAGTGGTCGATGACCGCCTTGATCGCGTGGTGGTAGTTCGTACGGCCCATGTGGCCGAGCGAGGAGTGCAGCTCCTCGATCCGGCCGCCGTAGTTGGCCAGGTCGATGTCGGCCGTGCCGTCGATGTCCGTGGAGAAGAACACGACCGGGACGGTGCCGTCGTCGTCCAGGTTCGCGGACAGGGCGAGGGCCTGCTCGGCGAGGTGCTGGACGGTGCCGTCCTTGTAGTAGTTCCGCATCGACCCCGACCGGTCCAACACGAGATAGACGGCCGCCCGCCGCCCGGCGAGCCCCTTCTCCGTCAGGGCCTCGGCGGCGGACTTGTACAGACTCACCAGCCCCGGCGCGCGGCTCTCCACATCGGCGAGCGAGATCGCGGCGCCGGCCGCGTCGGTGGCCTTCGCGGTTTCGGGGGTGGGGGTGGGCGCGGGGGCGGTCTCGGGCTCGGCGGAGTCGGTGGCGTCGGCCGCGTCGGTGGCGGGCGCGGGGGCGGTCTCGGGCTCGGCGGAGTCGGTGGCGTCGGCCGCGTCGGTGGCGGGCGCGGGGGCGGTCTCGGCCGCGTCTGCCGCGTCGGCCTTGGCCGGCTCGGCGGGCTCCGGGTCCTTTTCCGGTCCGGTCTTGGCCGACTCGGCGGTGGCGTCGGCTTCCGCTTCGGCGGCGGGCTCCGGGGCCGTCTCGGGCTCGGCCGCGTCGGCAGCGCCGGCGGCTGGGGTGTCTTGCGCGTCGGTCTTGGTCGGTGCGGCGGAGGCGTCGGCCTCGGCGTCGGTGTTCGCCGTGTCGGTCTTGGCGGGCTCGGTCGCGTCTTCGGTCGCCTGCTCCGCTTCCGTGGCGGGGGTCGGCTGTGCCTCGGCCTCGGCGGGCTCGCTGGCGGTGTCGGCCTGGGCCTCGGTCTCCGTCGCGTCCGGCTCGGTGGCGGTTTCCGTCTCCGCCTCGGCCGTCTTGTCGGTCTCCTGCTGCGGCTCGGCGGCGGCCTCCGGGGCGGCCTCGCCCTCGCCCTCGGCCTCGGCGTTCGGGGCGGGGGCCGGCTCGTCGGCGGCTTCCTGTTCCGCTTCCGAGGGGGCGCTCGGGGCGGCCTCGGCCTCGGTGGTCCCGGCCTCGGCGGTCTCGGTCTTGGCCGCGTCCGGCTCGGCGGGGGCGTCGGCCTCGGGTTCGGTCTTGGCGGCGTCCGGCTCGGCGGGCTTCGCTGCGGGTTCCGCTTCGGCGGCGGCTTCCTGCTTCGGCTCGGCGTCGGCTTCGGCCTTGGCGGTCTCGGCTGGGGTGTCCGCCTCCGGCTCGACAGGCTCGGCTTCGGCGGCGACCGCCGGCTTCTCGTCGGCGGTGTCCCGCTTCAGCTCCGCTTCCACGGCCGCCTCGGCCGGCGCCTCCTCCTTGGAGGCCGACGTCGAGGCCGACATCGAGGCCGACGCCGACTCCGGCGTGGCGGAGGACTCCAGGATCTCGTCGAGCGTCTTCAGCGGTTCGGTGAGGGAGGGGTGGTGGGCCACGAGGTCCTCGTCCTCCGACTGGGTGGAGGAGGCGGACGGGGCCGAGGCCGCCGGGGCGGGCTCGGGCTCAGAGGCGGGCTCGGGCTCTGGCTTGGGCTCAGAGGCAGGCTCGGGCTTGGGCTCGGGCTCGGGGGTGGAGGCGGGCGGCTCCTGGGCGGTGTCCGGGACAACCGCCCCTTCCGGCGCAGCCGAATCGTCGACCCGTGGCTTGCGGGAGCGTCCGAAAACTTTGCGCAGTAGATCCCGTATGGCCATGGGAGATACCTCTCACGTGTCGAGTGCCGGGGCATGGCGGTAGTACATGTCCGTGGTGCGGAAAGGCTAGCGGGCCGCTCAGCGGTCCTCCGCTGCCGATTCCGGTTACCCGTCGTTCACTCCCGGTTCAGGCGACCGTCGTCGGCTCGCGGCTCTACGCCCATAGCTTCGCCGCGGATGGCTTCTGAGGCCGTGGTGGCGCGGGCTGCGCGCCGGTCAATCCGTACGGAGGGAAAGACGTGCGCAAGCTCCTGCCGCTCATCGGCTCGCACCCGGGCGGTCGTTCCGCGCTGACCTGCCGGTACCGCTGTGGGGACGCCTGCTTCCACGAGGTGCCGAACACCAGTGGGAACCCCTACATCGGGGATGTCATAGCCGGTGCGCTGTCGCGCCGTTCGGTGCTGCGCGCCGGCGCGGTGGTGTCGGTGGCGGCGGCGGCCGGGGTGACCGCGGTGGGGCGGGCGCCGGAGGCCGTCGCGGCCGAGGGGCAGGCCGGGGCGCGGGGCGCCGGCAAGGGCGCGGGGAAGGCGGCCCGCGGCCTGCGGTTCTCGCCGGTCGCGCCCAACACCACGGACGCCGTCGTGGTGGCCGAGGGCCATGACCAGAACGTGGTGATCCGCTGGGGCGACCCGATCCTCCGCGGGGCGCCCGCGTTCGACCCGGCCAACCAGTCCGCGAAGGCGCAGGCGGGCCAGTTCGGTTACAACAACGACTACATGGCCGTGCTGGACGTGCCGCGTGAGCGCGGTCGTCAGCTGCTGGTGGTCAACCACGAGTACACCGACGAGGTGCTGATGTTCGCCGGGTACGACGCGGCGAACCCGACCCGTGAGCAGGCCGAGGTCGCCTGGGCGGCGCACGGTCTGTCGGTGCTGGTGACGGAGGAGGACCGCAGGCTGGGCAAGTTGACCGCCGTGCCGCGGCACCGCCTCAACCGGCGGATCACCGCGACCACGCCGTTCGAGGTGACGGGCCCGGCGGCGGGCAGCAAGCTGCTGCGGACGTCGGCGGACCCGACGGGGAAGCGGATCCTGGGGACGCTGAACAACTGCGGTGGCGGGATCACCCCGTGGGGCACGGTCCTGTCGGGCGAGGAGAACTTCAACCAGTACTTCGCCAACGGCGGCTCGGTGACGGACCCGGCCACCGCCGCCCGGCTCAAGCGCTACGGCATCGCGGGCGCGGCCACCGAGCGCAAGTGGGAGCGTTTCGACAAGCGCTTCGACGTGGCCCAGGAGCCCAACGAGCCCCACCGCTTCGGGTGGGTCATCGAGATCGACCCGTACGACCCGGAGTCCACCCCGCGCAAGCTGACCGCGCTGGGGCGGTTCAAGCACGAGGCGGCCGAGCCCCGGCTGACCGCGGACGGCCGGCCGGTTCTCTACATGGGCGACGACGAAAAGTTCGACTACTTCTACAAGTTCGTCTCGTCGAAGCGGATGATGAAGGGCGACAGCCGGGCCGCGCGCGAGCACAACCGGACGCTGCTCGACGAGGGCACGCTGTACGTCGCCAAGTTCACGGGCGACAGCCCGGCCGGGGAGATCGACGGCAGCGGGAAGCTGCCGGAGGACGGCGAGTTCGACGGCTCGGGCGAGTGGATCCCGCTGGCGAGCGGCACGACCTCGTACGTGGAGGGGATGACGGCCGAGGAGGTCTACGTCTTCACGCGGCTGGCCGCCGACAAGGTGGGGGCGACGAAGATGGACCGCCCGGAGGACGTCGAGCCCAGCCCGCGCACCGGCAAGGTGTATGTCGCGCTGACCAACAACAGCGACCGCGGCAAGGCGGGCAAGGCCCCGGCCGATGAGGCGAACCCGCGCAACGGCAACAAGCACGGCCAGATCCTGGAGCTGACCGAGCGCTGGGGCGACCCGGCGGCCCGCCGGTTCGGCTGGCGACTGTTCCTGGTGTGCGGCGACCCGGCGGACCCGAGCACGTACTTCGGCGGCTTCCCGAAGGACCAGGTCTCGCCGATCTCCTGCCCGGACAACATCACCTTCGACGCGCACGGCAACCTGTGGATCTCCACCGACGGCAACGCGCTGGGCAGCCACGACGGGCTGTTCGGGGTGGCGACGGCCGGCAGCAGGCGCGGTGAGGTCAAGCAGTTCCTGACCGTGCCGACCGGCGCCGAGACCTGCGGGCCGATCGTCCAGGACCGGCGGGTGCTGGTGGCGGTGCAGCACCCGGGCGAGGTGGACGGCGCGAGCGTGGAGAAGCCCGCGTCCACCTGGCCCGACGGCCCGGGCAAGCTGACCCGTCCGTCGGTGATCAGCGTGTGGCGGCGCGACGGCGGGAACATCGGCGTCTGATCGCCGGCGTCCGAGCACTGGCGTCCGAGCACTGGCGTCCGAGCACTGGCGTCCGAGCACTGGCGTCCGAGCACTGGCCTCTGATCACCGGCCTCTGATCACCGGCCTCTGCTCTTCCGGTCCGCCGGAATATCGGGTAATTCATCGCGGCGGAAATTGTCCCGGAGATTAATTCAACTGGCGTCCGGGTCAGTTTCCGTTCCTGCGGGAATCCCCGTCGTCCGGAAGCGTCTCGCGGGACAATTCCGCCAATCGCCGCCGCGGTGCGTTCAGCGAGCGGCCCCTCGTGCCGGCGCCCGCCCAGGGGTCGCGCTCCAGCCGCTCGCCGATCGTGCGCAGGGTCCAGCGGTCGGCCCTCAGCTCCGGGTCGTCCAGCTCCTCGGCGGCGATCGGCGTGGCGACCGGGGCGCCGGGGCGGGCGCGCACGGCGTACGGGGCGACCGCGGTCTGCGCGTAGCCGTTGCGCTGGGTGTCGAGGTAGAGCCGGCCGGCCCGCTTGGCCTTGCGCGGCTCGGTGGTCAGCCGGTCGGGGTGGCGGGCGGCGAGCAGGTCGGCCGCGTCCCGCGCGAAGTCCCGTACGGAGTCGAAGTCCTCGCGGCGGTCGAGGGCGACGACCACGTGCAGCCCGCGCGAGCCGGTGGTCATCAGCAGGCCGGGCAGCCCGACCTCGCCCAGCAGCGCGCACATCCGCCGGGCCGCCCAGCGGACCTCTTCGAAGCCCGCGTCCGGGGGCGGGTCGAGGTCGAAGACGAGGCGGTCGGGGTGGTGCGGCCGGTCCGCGCGGGAGAGCCAGCGGTGCGGGGTGACGCAGGCCTGGCCGGCCAGGTAGACGAGGGTGGCGATGTCGTCGCAGACCACATGGGTGACCTCGCCGCCCTCCTTGGGCATGACGGCGCGGTGGATCCAGTCCGGGAAGTGGTCGGGGGCGTTCTTCTGCATCAGCGGCCGGCCGCGGATCCCGTCCGGATGACGTTCCATCATCAGCGGGCGTCCGCGCAGGTGCGGGAGCATGAGGCGGGAGACCGCGCGGTAGTGGTCGACGAGATCGGACTTGGTGATTCCGTCGCCGGAGTGGTCCGGGCCGCCGGGGCCGCCGGGGCCGCCGGGGAAGAGCACTTTTTCCGGGCGGCTGATGGGGACGGTGCGCCGACCGGCCCTGACCTCGGTCTTCGAACGCTCCTTCGTATCACTCATATCCTCGGCGAGTAACCCGGCCCGCCGCGCGTAAACGGGATCGGCTCGCCGTACGCGCATGGGGACGGTAAATCCGCGCTTATCCGGAATGAGCCGCCGGTGAACCCGGGCCGATAAAAAGTCGACCGCCTGATCAAGCATCCCGGGGCTAAACTCGTGAGTCCACAAATCAGGAAGAGTTGGAAAGCGAGACGGATTCATGGCTGGACCCGGGCCGGTCGGACCGCCGACGGCCAACGGGCGAAGCAGGCTGCTGCAGAGCCCGCTCGCGCTCATGGACACCACGATGGACCAGCTCCGCACGCTGATCGTGGTGCATGAGGCGGGTACCGCGCTGGGCGCCGCGCGGGTGCTCGGCCGGGAACAGTCGAGCGTGCAGAAGCAGCTGGACACGATGAACCGCAACTTCCGGGACCTGTGCGGCGAACCGCTCGTCCTCAAGCAGGGCCGCGGCAAGGACGTGCTGTTCACCGGCACCGGAGAGGCCCTCGTCGAACTGGCGCGGGGCACGCTCGGCGACTGGCTGGAGGGCATCCACGAATCCCGGCGCCGCCTGGGCAGAACCCTGATGGTGGGCACCACGCGATTCACCCTCGGCTATCTCGCGGGGGCCGGCGAGCGGGTGGCCGAGGAGTTCGGGCGGCGCGGCATCGAGCTCAAGGTCGGGCATGTCCGCACCCGCGACGTGCTGGCCAAGCTGCGGGCCAAGGACGTGGACCTGGTCTGCGGGTCCGTGGTGACCAGCCCCCAGGCGGACGCCGGCCACGACGAACTCGACGCCTTCGACGTGATGGAGTGGCGCCGCAGCGGGGTGTCGCTGCTGACCAATCTGCCGCCCTCCCGGCTGCCCGGCCCGACCGTCGAGAGCAGCGAGCTGCGCACGCTTCCGCTCGTCGTCTCGGCCAGTGGCCTGATGGCGGGGGTGCTGCACACCTGGTTCGGCGCCGACTACCGCAACAGGCTGCACATCGCCGCCGAGATCGACACCGTGACGTACGGCTTCGAGCTGTTGCGCTCGGGCCTGCTGCGCGGCTGCATGCTGGTCACCAAGGGCGTGGCCGACGCGGCCGGCGACCCCCGGGCGGCGTACGGGCGCGGGCTGCGGGCCGTCGAGCTGGTCAACGACACCGGGCCGCGGCTCGAGGTGCTGCTCGGCGCCTTCACCCGGCGCGGGGAGCGCGCCCACTACGACCCGAGCCACCCGCTCAATCTGCTGTGGGACGCGCTGGCGCTGGAGAACGAGCAGTGGCGGCGGGAGCAGCGCTGGCCGACCGAGGGTCTGGAGCCGGACCCGTTCGAGCTGGCCAACTCCTACCACCCGAGCGAGAGCTGAGCCCGGGCCCCTGAGCCGCGCCTGTGGGTCAGTGCAGGTCCAGGTCGACCAGCAGCGCCCGGTGGTCGGTGTCCGGCAGGTCCAGGAAGCGGGCGGCGCGGGGCCGCAGCGCGTCGCTGACCAGCACGTGGTCGATCTGGGCGCCCAGCGCCGGGGTCGTCGCGCTCGGCCAGCTCGGCGTCCGCGAGCGGCCCACCGCCGCCGCGCTGTCCCGCATTCCGGTGTCGAGGAGGGACCGGAAGGCGGCGTGGTCCTGGGTGGCGTTGAAGTCCCCCGCGATGAGGGTGGGCTCCGGGCCCCGCCCGGCGGCGTACGCGCGCAGCCGCCCCAGCTCGGCGCGCCACACGTCCAGCTCCCCCGGCAGCGGCGGCATCGGATGGGCCACCTGCACGTGGACCCGCCGGTCCGCGATCCGCACGACGGCCCGCGGCATGGCCAGCTTCCCGGGGACCCCGGGCTCGGCGGTCAGCGGGTACTTGCTGAGGATCGCCGAGCCGTGGGCCGCGTCCCCGGGGACGGCGATCACCTTCCGGTACGGGTAGCTCTTGCGTACGGCGGCCGAGTCCAGCGCCGTACCGCAGCGGGTGTCGCACTCCTGGATCGCGACCAGGTCGGGCTCCTCCCGGCGCAACGCGCCGAGCAGCCCCTTCGTCGCCCCGCCGAACTCCAGGTTGGCGGTCAGCACCCGCACCCGGGCCACCACCGGGCCGCTCGGCGCGCCCGGGGGGCCGCCGGCGGCGTCGTACGGCTGGCTGAACCAGCCGGTCACGGCGGCGGCGACCAGTGCCCATACGCACCCCAGTGGCCAGCGCGCGGCCACCGCGAGCACCAGTCCGAGCAGCGCGGGGACCAGCAGCCAGGGCAGAAAGGCCAGCAGTTGGGGGACGGGCGTGATCCCGTCGGTATCGGCCGCCCGGCAGCCCAGCACCGCGCTCACCTGGGCCAGCGGCAGCGCCGCGCAGCACGCGGCCAGCCGCCGGGCCCGCCCGCGCGGGGGCCGGGCGAAGCGGCGCGCGAGCCGTATCAGGCGGTGCGCGGGGTGCCCGGGCCCGGCGGCCCGGTCCTCCGCGACTGTCGTCGTCCGCACGCTTCTCCCTCGTCGGGGCTCGGCTCCCGCCCTGCTGCCGCCGGGCGGCGGGGACCTCATTCTCCCGTGCGCCCTCCCCGGGCGCGGACGCCCTGGGGAGCGCAGGTCACCGGCGGTGTGCCGGTCTCCTCCACGTGTGAGGATTGACACGTCGTCAGGTCCACTGGCATGTGCCAAACTTGCTCCCCATGGCAGTGGTTGGACAGACGGTCGCCCCCGAGCGCCTGCTGGCGGTCGAGCAGGCGATCGACGCGTTCGCCGAGGGCGGCTTCGTCATCGTCTACGACGCCTTGGCCAAGGAGCACAGGGGCGCCCTGCTGCTCGCCGCGGAGTTCGCCCACGAGGGGGCGCTGAAGCAGCTGCTGGACCACACCTCCGGCATGGTCTGCGTGGCGCTGCCGCACGACCGGGCGGACCGGCTGCGGCTGCCGCGGCTGGTGGTGGACGAGGAGCACACCGGGCTGCTCAACACCGCCTTCACCGTCCCCGTCGACCTGCTGGGGCCCACCACCACGGGCCTGTCGGCCCTGGACCGCTCGCGCACCGTCCGGGCGCTGGCCGATCCGCAGACCACCCATGACCAGCTGGGGCGCCCGGGGCATGTCTTCCCGGTGTGCGCGGTGCCGGGCGGGGTGCTGGAGCGGGAGGGCCACGCGGAGGCGGCCGTGGACCTGTCGCGGCTGGCGGGGCTGTCCGGGGTGACCACGCTCGGCGCGGTCGTCACGCCGGACTGGGAGCTGGCGCGCCACGACGACCTCAGCCGGCTCGCGGCCAGCCGGCTGCTGCCGCTGATCTCGGTGGCCGACCTGGCGGCCTACCGGCTGGCGCGCAAGGCCCTGGGCCGCTGATCCCCGCCCGGGCACTCTGCCGGAACGCCTGGGCGCTCTCCCCGAACGCCTGGGCGCCCTCCCCGAACGCCAGGGGCGCGGCCGGTACGGGGCCGCGGCTCACCCGGCGCGCAGCGCCAGCACCGCCTCGACCGTGTCGGCCTCCGTCGCCGGCTTGTCCTCGCGGTAGCGCAGCACCCGCGCGAAGCGCAGCGTCACCCCCGCCGGATAGCGGGACGACCGCTGGAGGGAGTCGAAGGCGATCTCGACGACCAGCTCGGGCCGCACCCGCACCACCCATCCGTCGTCGCTGACGGCCAGCCGCAGCAGCGCCTCCGTCTGCCAGGCGAGCAGCTCGTCGGTCAGGCCCTTGAAGGTCTTGCCGAGCATGGCGAAGGTGCCGTCCGGCCGGCGGGCGCCCAGATGGAGGTTGGAGAGCTTGCCGGTGCGGCGGCCGTGGCCCCACTCGGCGGCCAGCACGACCAGGTCGAGCGTGTGCACCGGCTTGACCTTCAGCCAGGACGCGCCGCGCCGGCCCGCGCTGTACGGGGCGTCGAGGGACTTGGCCATGACGCCCTCGTGGCCGCGGGCCAGCACGTCGGCGGCGAACTCGCGCGCCGCCCGCCGGGTCGCCTCGTCCCGCGGCTCCTCGGCCACCAGCCGGCGTACCCGCCGGGGGCCGGGCGCGATCCGGGCCAGCTCGGCGTGGCGGTCCCGCGCGGGCAGGTCGAGCAGGTCCCGGTCGTCCACGGCGAGCAGGTCGAAGAAGACGGGGTACAGCGGCAGCGCGGGGCTCGCCCCGGCCATGCCCGGGCGGGTGCCGACCCGGCCGGAGAAGTCCTGGAAGGGCAGGGGCCGGCCGTCGGCGCCGAAGGCGATCACCTCGCCGTCGAGGACCGCCCGCTCGACGGCCAGCTCGCGGGCGGCCGCGACCACCTCCGGCACCCGGTCGGTGATCTCGTCGAGGGTGCGGGTGTAGACGCGTACCGTCTCGCCGTCCCGGTGCACCTGCACCCGGATGCCGTCCAGCTTCTCCTCGACCGCGCAGGGGCCGAGCCGGTCCATGGCCTCGTCCAGGTCGCGCGCGCTGTGGGCGAGCATCGGCAGCACCGGCCGCCCGACCTCCAGCCGGAAGCCGGCCAGCGCGGCCGGCCCGTGTTCCAGCAGGGCCTGGGCGACCGCGCCCAGTGAGCCGCCCAGCATCACGGCGCGGCGCACCTCGGCGGGGGGCGCGCCGACCGCGGCGGACAGCCCCTCCACGGCGAGCGCGTCCAGGGCGCCCTGGCGCAGCTCGCCGCCGATCAGCCCGAGCAGGAAGCGCTGTTCCTCCTCGGTGGCGGCGGACATCAGCCGGGACACCAGCCGCTTGCGCTCGGTGGTGGCGCCGGTGCCGGAGACGGCCGCGACCCGGTCCAGGGCGTGGTGGACGTCGAGCACCCCGAGCCGGGGTCCGTCGGCCGGCTCGGGGCGTACCCGCAGACCGGCCCAGCCCACTCCGACGCGGCGCTGCGGCAGTCTGCCCGCGAGATAGGTGATCACCACCGGGGCCTCGGCGGGCTCGGTGCGGCTGAGCAGCCGGGCCAGGGCCTCGATCTTCTCCGAGCGGGCGGGGGTGGCCGCGACCTCGCGCGAGGTGCGGGCGACTTCGGCCAGCAACATGGCTTCAGCCTCGCTCTTCCCGCGCGCCCCCGCTACCCCTGTCCCCCCGCTGCCTCTGCCCCCGCGCTCCCCGCCGCCGGACGGTCTACAGTGGGCTTGAACACGCGGTTCGCGCCGCGGGCGCCGCGTGGCAGGGGCACGATCAGGGAGCGGGCCACGGGACTGGAGATCGATTACCAGGCACTTTTCGAGTCCACGCCGAGTCCGAATCTGGTGCTGGGTCCCGATCTGGTGATCGTCGCGGTCAATCAGGCGTATCTGAACGCCACCCAGTGCACGCGCGAGGACCTGCTCGGCCGCCATATCTTCGACGCCTTCCCCGACAACCCGGCGGATCCGAACGCCACCGGGACCCGCAATCTGCGGGCCTCCCTGGAACGGGTCCTGGAGACCGGCGAGCGGGACAGCATGGCGCTGCAGAAGTACGACATTCCCGTACCCGGGAAACCCTGTGCTCCGTACGCCGGTGCTCCGGAGGACGCGGACGACAGGGATGACGGGGACGACGGGGACGACTGCGCCGACGGCGCGGGCGCGGGCACGGGCGGGGACGGGGGAGGGGGCCGGGGGCGCCGGGACGGCGGGCGGTTCGAGGAGCGGTACTGGAGCCCGATCAACACCCCCGTCCTCGGCCAGGACGGCTCGGTCCGGTGGATCATCCACCGGGTGGAGGACGTGACGGACTTCGTCCGGGGACGCGCGCGGGCCCCGTCCGCCCCCACCGACGCGATGGACGCCGACCTCTACACCCGCGCGCTGGAGCTGCAGGAACTCAACGAGCGGCTGCGGGAGGCGCACGCCCGCGAGCGGGCGACGGCGCTGGCGCTGCAGCAGGCGATGCTGCCCGCGCTGGTCCCCGGGCTGCACCTGCGGGTGGCCGTGCGCTACCGGCCCGCCATCGGCTCGCTCAACGTCTGCGGCGACTGGTACGAGGTGGCCGAGCTGGCCGACGGCCGGATCGCGGCGGCGGTCGGCGATGTGGTCGGCCAGGGCCTGGCGGCCGCCTGTGTGATGGGGCAGCTGCGCAGCGCGCTGAGCGCGGCCATCCGGGCCGTCGGCGGGCCGGCGGAGGCGCTGGAGGCGCTCGGCCTGTACGCGCGCTCCGTCGACGGGGCGCTGGCCGCGACGGCCGTGCAGGCCGTCATCGACCGGTCGGAGCGGACGATCGTCTACAGCTGCGCCGGCCATCCGCCGCCGCTGCTGCTGCGGGCCGAGGGTGATGTCGTACCGCTGGACCAGGCCACCGACCCCCCGCTGGGCGCCCGCCCCGACCATGTGCGCCGGCCCCAGGCCACCTGCCCCTACACCCCGGGCGGCACCCTGGTGCTGTACACCGACGGGCTCATCGAGCGCCGGGACGAGGACATCGACGTCGGGCTCGGGCGGCTCGCCGAGAGCCTGTTCCGGCACCGGGAGCTGGACCCCGAGCCCCTGGCCGACGCGCTGCTGGTCGACCTCGGCGTCACGGGCGGCACCGTCGCCGACGACACCGCGCTGGTGGTCATCGGCCTGTGACGTGCGGGTCGGTGGTCTGCGCCCCGCGGGGCGGTTCCGCTGTCCGCTCGCTCATCCCCGGCCCGGCGCACAGCGCCCAGATGACGAGGGCGTCGACGACGAGCAGCGCCACGGCCCACACCGGGTAGTACGGCAGCCACAGGAAATTGGCGATCAGGCTCAGCCCCGCCAGCACGACCCCCGTCACCCGGGCCCACATGGCCCCGGTGAACAGGGCCAGACCGGCGATCACGGCGACGGCGCCGAGGATCGCGTGGACCCATCCCCATCCGGTGAGGTCGAACGAGAAGACGTAGTTCCTCGTGACCAGGAAGACCTGGTCGTTGCGGATGGCCGAGATTCCCTGACCGAGGCCCATCAGCCCCGCGAACAGCAGCATGACGGCCGCGAAGACGAGCCATCCGCTCACCGCCCGGTGCGGATGCCGGGCGGCCTCCGCCTGAACTCCACCGACATGACTGGCCATGGCGGGCTCCTTCGTCCCTGCCGACCGACGGCCGAATGGCCGACGAATTTCGGCAAATGTAGCGAGTACATCTATTTCAGGCTTGCACAGGCCGCCGATGTCGGCACCCGCTCCACGCGGGGTGGCTCGCCTTTCAGGAAGGCGCGGTGTACATCTAGGGGTATGGCCCGGTTTATGGGCCGATCGTGGGCACTGGCTGCCCGTATGTTCCCCGGTCGGCGCCCACGGAGTCGGCGGCGTGAGCGCTCAGAGGCAGCGGTGCGGCGCCCTGGTTCCTGGCTGAGCGCGCGCAGCGTCGCCGGCCAGGTCTTTCTGCTGCAGCTGGTGATCGTGCTGCTCCTGGTCGCGGCCGCGTCCATCGCGCTCGTCCTCCAGGTGCGCCACGACGCCACCGACGAGGCCCGCCGCCGGTCGCTCGCCGTCGCCGAGACGTTCGCCGACTCGCCGGGCGTCGCCCCCGCGCTGCGCTCCACCAACCCGACGGCGGTGCTCCAGCCGCGGGCCGAGGAGGCGCGCAGGGAGTCCGGGGTCGACTTCATCGTGGTCATGGACCGGAACGGGATCCGCTACACCCACCCCCTGCCCGACCGGATCGGCAAGCGGTTCGTCGGCAACATCTCGGGGCCGCTGGCCGGGCGGCCCCTCACCGAGACCGTCCAGGGCACCATCGGCGAGGTGGTGCAGGCGGTGGTTCCGGTCACCGACTCCCGGGGCCATGTCGTCGGCCTGGTGTCCTCCGGGCTCACGGTCCGCAAGGTGAGCGGCCTGGCCGACCGCCAGGTGCCGCTCCTCCTCGGCGCGGCCGGAGCCTCCCTCGCCCTGGCCACGGGGGGCACGGCGCTGGTCAGCAGACGGCTGCGGCGGCAGACCCACGGGCTGGACCCGGCCGATCTGACCCGGATGTACGAGCACCACGACGCGGTGCTGCACTCCGTACGGGAGGGCGTGCTCATCCTCGACGGCGACGGGCGGCTGCTGCTGGCCAACGACGAGGCGCGCCGCCTGCTCGAGCTGCCCGAATACCCGGAGGGCCGGGCCGTCACCGACCTGGGCCTGGAGCCGCAGACGGCCGAGCTGCTGGAGTCCGGGCAGGTGGTCACCGACGAGGTGCTGGTGGCCGGGGACCGGCTGCTGGCGGTCAACATCCGCACCACGGACCGGGACGGCGGACCGGCCGGCAGCGTGGCGACCCTGCGGGACTCCACCGAGCTGCGCGCCCTGTCGGGGCGGGCGGAGGTGGCCCAGAAGCACCTCAAGCTGCTGTACGACGCCAGCGTGGAGATCGGCACCACGCTCGACGTCGCCCGGACCGCCCAGGAGCTGGCCCAGGTCGCGGTGGAACGATTCGCCGACTTCGTCACCGTCGATCTGGCGAGCCCCGTGCTGCGCGGCGAGGAGCCGCTGGCGGTGAGCGGCATCGAGATGTGCCGCGTGGCGGTCCGCGGCATCAGCGACGAGCACCCGTTCTATCCGGAGGGCACCCGCTTCTCGTTCGTCTCCTCCACTCCGCAGGCCTCGGGTTTCGGCAGCGGACAGGCGGTGGTGGAGCCGGACCTGAGGGAGGCCGACGGGTGGCGGGCCCAGGACCCCGGGCAGACCGGCCTGGTCGTCGCCTACGGCGTCCGGTCGCTGGTGACCGTGCCGCTGCGGGCCCGGGGCGTTCTGCTGGGGATGGTCAGCTTCTGGCGCATGGAGAAGCGCGCCCCCTTCGAGGACGACGAGGTCTCCCTCGCCGAGGAGCTGGCCTCCCACGCCGCCGTGTGCATCGACAACGCCCGCCGCTACACGCGCGAGCACACGATGGCGGTGACCCTGCAGCACAGCCTGCTGCCCCGCGCCCTCCCCGAGCAGAGCGCGCTGGACGTGGCGTACCGGTATCTGCCGGCGGAGTCGGGGGTGGGTGGTGACTGGTTCGATGTGATCCCGCTGCCGGGGGCGCGGGTGGCGCTGGTGGTGGGTGACGTGGTCGGGCACGGGCTGCACGCCGCGGCCACGATGGGGCGGCTGCGGACGGCGGTGCACAACTTCTCCACCCTCGACCTGCCGCCCGACGAAATCCTCTCCCACCTCGACGACCTGGTCACCCGGATCGACCAGGAGGAGGACGCGGCGGGCCTGGAGGGGGTCGAGGGCGGCGGCGAGGGGATCACCGGCGCCACCTGTCTGTACGCGATCTACGACCCGGTCACGCGGCGCTGCGCGATGGCCCGGGCCGGGCATCCGCCGCCCGCCGTGGTCGCCCCCGACGGCACGGTGGAGTTCCCCGACCTGCCCGCCGGGCCCCCGCTGGGCCTGGGCGGGCTGCCGTTCGAGACGGCCGAGGTGGAGCTGGCCGAGGGCAGCCAACTGGCGCTGTACACCGACGGGCTCATCGAGGACCGCAGCCGGGAGATCGACGCCGGGCTGGAACTGCTGCGCGAGGCCCTCGCCCACCCCGGCCGTACGCCCGACCAGACCTGCGCGGACGTGCTGGACGCGGTGCTGCCCGCGCGCCCCGCCGACGACATCGCGCTGATCGTGGCCCGCACCCGGGTGCTGGGCGCCGACCGGGTGGCCGGCTGGGACGTCCCCTGCGACCCGGCGGCGGTGGCCGAGGTGCGGGCCATGGTCATCCGGAAGCTGGCGGAGTGGGAGCTGGAGGAGACGGCGTTCACCGCGGAGCTGGTGCTCAGCGAACTGATCACGAACGCGATCCGCTACGCGGCGGGGCCGATCCGGGTGCAACTCCTACGCGATCGCAATCTCATCTGCGAGGTGTCCGACACCAGCTCCACCTCGCCGCACCTGCGGTACGCGGCGACGACGGACGAGGGGGGCCGCGGGCTGTTCCTCGTGGCGCAGTTCGCGGAGCGCTGGGGCACGCGCTACACGGCCGAGGGCAAGGTCATCTGGGCCGAGCTGGCCCTGCCGTGACCTTTCCGTCCGCCGGACCCGACCTTTCCGTCTGCGCCCCTCGCACCGCTCGGCCCCGGGGGGCCTCGCGGGCTTCGGGACGCTGCGCCGGACTCCGTCCGGCGGCGCCCTGTGCCGCCGTCAGCCCGTTTCCGGGGGCGCGAACCGCTCGACGAGGAGGTCCAGCCGATCTCCCTGGTACTGGGCCGGCATGCGCGAGCCGTGCACCAGGACGGCGATGCCGTGCAGCGCGCCCCAGAACACCTCCGCGTACAGCCCGTACAGCTCCTCGTCGTCGTGCGGACCGACCACCGCGACGATCTCGGCGAAGGCGGCACGCAGCGCGGAGGGGGTGTCGTCGCTGGCGAAGGGCAGGACGGTCGGCATGACGAACATGGCCTCGTACAGCGCCGGGCGGTTCGCGGCGAAGTCGAGGTAGGCCCGGCCCAGGGCGCGCAGGGCCTCCTTCCGGGAGATCTCGGCCAGCCGGGCCCTGCGCATCTCGGCGGCGAGGTCCTCGAACCCCTCGAGGGCCACCGCGCGGATGATGGCGTCCTTGCCCTTGAAGTGGCTGTAGAGGACGGGCTGGCTGTACTCGACGCGCTCGGCCAGCCGGCGGGTGGTGACCGCGTCCCAGCCCTCGGCCTCGGCCAGCTCGCGCGCGGCCGTGATGATCAGTTGGTGGCGTTGTGCTCGTTCGCGTTCGCGACGTTCGGTGGCAGACATGAGTTCATTCTAGCAGCGCTAGACGCTCTAGCGTCGACAGGAAGCGCGCCATGCGGGTGGACGGGCGGAGCGGAGCGGCTCATTCTGGGGCCCGGCGTACGACGGGGGTCCGGTGGTCGTCGTGCGGGGGATGCCCGGGGTTCGTTTTCCCTCAGCTGACGAGATGTCAAGGTCCGATTGGCGGGCTGGGCCGGTCAAAAGCCTGTGAGCGGTACTACCATGTGCCGCCCATGGCCAGAAACAACCTCAACCCTCGATCGCGCCCCTGAGGACCTGAGAGATGTCAGCACATATATCCAGCCAACCCGTCAAAGGGCTCTCAACGACGCGGCGGACCTGGGCCGTACCGCTGCTGGCGGCCCTCGTGGTCGGTGGCGCGGGGGCGTGGGTGACGGCCGAAGTGCCCGCCGGCAGCCAGGCGTCCGTCGGCCTGTTCTGCGGCCTGGCCGCCGTTCTGCTGTGCGTGACCGCCGCCGTCGCGGCCTCGCGCGGGCAGGCCGTGCGCGGGCTCAAGCAGCGCGTGGCGGCCGCGGAGGCCGAGGCCGCCCGGCGGGCGGCGATGCTGGAGGCCGAAGCCTCCCGGCGGGTGGCCGCGTTGGAGGCCGAGGCCGCGAAGCTCGCCGATGAAACGATTCCTCAGGCGGTGAAGCAGCTGCGCGAGGGCGGCTCGGTGGACACCGTGCTCGCCTCGGTGCCCGCGCCCGCCGGCCGGGCGCACGCGCGGGTCCTCAAGACCCTGGTGCGGGAGATAGCCACCGGTGAGCGCATGCGCGCCTCCGCCATGGCCGCCTGCGCCAACGCCGCGGGCCGCGTGCAGGCGCTGGCCACCAGCATGCTCGCCGACCTGCGCGAGATGGAGAACCGGCACGACGAGTCGGTCCTCGGCGACCTGCTGAAGCTCGATCACACCACCGCGCAGGCGGGCCGGATCGCGGACAGCATCGCGGTCCTCACCGGCGCCCGCTCCGGGCGCCGCTGGACCAAGCCGATCGTCATGGAGAGCGTGCTGCGCGGCGCGGTCGGCCGGATCAGCGCCTACCAGCGGGTCCGGATCCACTCGGCCAGCACCGCCGCGGTCGCCGGCTACGCGGCCGAGGGCGTCATGCACGCGCTCGCCGAACTCATGGACAACGCCGCCAGCTTCTCGCCTCCCACCGAGGAGGTGCACGTGTACGTCCAGGAGACGCACACCGGCGTCGTGGTGACGATCGAGGACGGCGGCCTCGTCATGAGCCCGGCCGCGCTGGCCCGCGCCGAGAAGGCCGTCTCCGCCGAGGCCCTGGACCTGACGAAGCTCTCCGGCACCCGGCTCGGCCTCCCCGTCGTCGGACAGCTCGCCCGCAAGCACAACCTGACGGTCTCTTTCCGGCCCTCCTCCCGCGGCGGCACCGGCGTGGTCGTCCTGATCCCGCAGCAGTTGATCGTCCACGCCGGCCAGGACGCCATGACCCCCTCCGCCCGGTCCGCCCGCCCGGCCGCCACCGCGCCC
>NZ_BAAASD010000031.1:0-108946 GCF_039532705.1 Streptomyces sparsogenes subsp. cuspidosporus
ACCACTGCATCGAACACGTACAGCGATACGCCGACATGGGCGTCGACGCCCTCGTCCTACGCGTCGACAGCCTCCCCCACCACCAACTCATGCGCTCCATCGAACTCTTCGGCAAGTACGTGATCCCCCACTTCAAAAACCCCCGCAACGTCGTCCGCCCCGCCGACGACGTACTCGCCGACATCCGAGCCGCACGCCCCGCCCACCAAGAAGCACTCCGCCAGTTCAACGACACGCACAACCTCGCGCAGAAGGAGACGGTTCGATGAGCGACCTCTACCAGCACGGCACGGGTGACATCCTCGTCGAACGCAAGGACAACGGCGTCCTCCTGATCACGATCAACCGGCCCGACCGGTACAACTCGCTCACCCTGCCGATGTTCGAGGAGATGAACCAGATCTGGGCCGACGTGGAGCGCGACGACCAGACCCGGGTCGTCGTCATCACCGGGGCCGGCAAAGCCTTCTGTACCGGGATGGACGTCGCTCAGCCCGATCCCACGCCCCAGGACGCGCTCGCGATGCTGGAGACCGAACGCAAGCGAGTGGCGACGATGTTGCGCATCGAGAAGCCGATCATCTCCGCGATCAACGGTCCCGCGGTCGGCTACGGGCTGTCGACCGCGCTTCTCGCCGACATCAGCATCGCCGCGGACGACGCGGTGCTGATAGAAGGCCACACCAAGGTCGGCGTGACCGCCGGCGACCACGCGGCCCTCATCTGGCCGTTGCTTGTCGGCATGGCCAAGACCAAGTACTACGTGCTCACCTCCGAGAAGCTGACGGGTGCCGAGGCCGAGCGGATCGGGCTCGTGAGCCTGTCCGTTCCCCGCGAGCAGGTGCTGCCCCGCGCCCTGGAGGTCGCCTCCCAGCTGGCCCGCGGTCCCCAGCAGGCGCTCCGTTTCACCAAGCGTGCGCTCAACGCCTGGCTCACCAACGCGGTGCCTCAGCACGAGCTGTCCGCGGCACTCGAGATCCTCGACTTCGCCGGTGCCGACTACGCCGAAGCACGCCAGGCATTCCGGGAGAAGCGCCCCGTGGACTTCCCCTCCGCCCGCGCCGCCGGCGGACCGGCGAACTGAGGGAAGGCGAGCATGAGCATTGCCTCGCACAGCACAGCGCCCAGCGCTGTGCAGGTGTCCGACGAGGTGGACGGCGTGGTGGTACTCACCCTGAACCACCCGCCGGCGAACGCGCTCAGCAACTCGCTCGTCAGCGAGCTGACAATGACGCTGGAAACCCTTGCCGGCGGCCCCCGCACCCCCGCGGTGGTCTTGACGGGAGCTGGTGAGCGCTTCTTCTGCGCCGGTGGCGACATCAAGGAAGCCGTCGGCTTCGGGGCCGATTCGATGGTCGAGCGGATGGCGTCGTTTCACGCGCTGCTCTGCGCGCTGGAGGACTTCGCCCGGCCGCTGGTGTGTGCGGTCAACGGCTGGTGCGTCGGTGGTGGCATCGAAATGGCGCTGTTCGCCGACAGGGTGTACGCGTCGACCGAGGCACGTTTCGTCTTCCCCGAGATCAACCACGGGATGCTGCCGGCCGTGAAGGGGATCACTCGAGTGCGCGAGGTCCTGGGCGACCGCGCGGCCCGGCGCCTCCTGCTGAGCGGAGAGCCCCTCGACGCGTTCGACGCAAAGACGATGGGCATCGTCGACCAGGTGGTCGAGCAGGACGACCTGCTCGCGATCGCGATGGCGGACGCGCGGGCGGCAGCGGCGAAACCACCTGCCGTGTTCGCGGCGCTGAAACGGGCCCTTCACTCAGGAACTTCCAGTTGGCCGGTCGAAGAGCAGCTCCGCGTCACGGTCGCCGACGCGCGCACAGTCTTCCTCGACCCTGCCGCCCGAGCCGCCCGCGAGGGATTTCATGGTTGATCGACTTCAGGGGCTGGACCCGGCCGCCTTCCGCTCGGCGTTGGCGCGCTTCCCTTCAGGCGTGACGATCGTGACGACGCGAAGCGCGTCAGGGACGCTGCACGGGTTCACCGCGAGTTCCTTCGCGGCGCTGTCGCTCGATCCGCCGCTCGTCCTGGTGTGCCTGGACCGAGGAGCGGACTGCTCGCCCGTCTTCATGGCGGCCGAGCGGTTCATCGTCAACATCGTGACTCCCGCGCACGCCGAGTTGGCGATCAAGTTCGCGACAAAAGGTGAAGACAAGTTCGCGTACGGATCCTTCGAATTCAACGAGAGCGGTCACCCACTACTGCCCGATGCTGCGGCAGTCATCCATTGCGAACTGGAGCAAGCCGTACCCGGCGGAGATCACGTCATCCTCATCGGCCGCGTACACGACGCGCGGACAGGCAGCGGCAAGCCGGTGACGTGGTACCGAGGTGACTTCCTGCACCTCGGGGAGAGCGCCGCATGAATCTCATCGGGCCTGGGCTGGTCGGCTCTGGAAGAGAGGCCTTGTCATGGATCTGACCAATTTCGAGCCGACCCGGACGCTACCGGGGCTGCTGCTCGATCGCGCGAACAGGGAACCCGACGCCGTCGCGCTGCGCTACTGGCGTGACGGGGTGATGCAGACGATCACGTGGCGGACGTACCGGGATCGGGTGCGAGATCTCGCGCTCGGCCTTGTCGCGCACGGTGTGCGGCACGGCGATCGCGTGGCGGTGATGAGCAGCGCACGCCCGGAGTGGGTGTTCGCCGCGCTGGCCGTGCAGAGCGTCGGCGGGGCCGTGATCGGCGTCTATCCGACCAACTCACCTGCCGAGATCGAGCAACTCCTCGAACACAGCGAGGCCGTCGCCTTCATCGGCGAGACGACGACGGAACTCGGCAAGGTGGCGGAGGTCGCCGCACACACACCGAAGCTGCGGCTCGTGGTCGGAATCGAGGCCCCTCCGCCGGAGCTACCCGAGGTGATCAAAGGGACCACGTGGGAAGCGCTGTGCGAAGAAGGAACACAGTACGCCGACGACAGCGCCGATCCTCTGTCCGCGTTGGTCGCCGGCGGATCCCTCGACGATGCCGCCGTGCTGTTCTACACGTCGGGTTCCACGGGAGTCCCGAAAGGCGTCACGCACTCGCACCGCACGCTGCAGCACTCGGTTCAGACGTTCATCGGCCTCTACCCGCAGATCCTCAGCCACGAGCACGACGTCGTGGGCTTCCTGCCGCTGGCCCACGTGGCGCCGGCGCTGGTGTCGGTGTTCGCGCCGCTGCTCTCACGGCTGGTGGTCACGTACTGCCGCATTGGTGACTACGAAGATGTGCTGCGCTTGGTGCGGCCGACGGCAGTGCTCTGGCCGCCGCGGTTCTACGAGAAGATCGCCGGCGAACTGATCTCACAGACGGAGGCCTGGCCGCGACTTCGGCGCTACGCCTATGACGCCGCCATGTGGGCCGGCCGCAGGGTGGCCGAACGCCGCTGGTCCCGTCGCCGGCCCTCGGTACTGTTGCGGATCGCGTACGCTGCCGCGCTTCGTTGGGTGTTCTTGCCACTGCGGGCAACCGCCGGAATGGATCGCATCCGGGTTGCCTACACCGCGTCTGCCGCGATGCCCGAAAGCGTCATCGCGATTTGGCAGATCTGGGGGCTCGATCTTCGCGAGAACTACGGTCTCACCGAGACCGCCGGGTGTCCCATAGCCCATTTCGACCAGCCGTTCCCTCGTCCGGGCTTCATCGGCAGGGAATTCCCGGACCCACGGTTCCAGGTGAAAGTCGCGGACGACGGCGAAATGCTGCTCCGCGCGCCGTTGCTCTTCGCCGGATACTGGCGCAACCCGGCGGAGACCGAGGCTGTTTTCGAGGATGGCTGGTTCCGCACCGGTGACCTGATGGAGCGCACACCCCAGGGGGACATCCGGCTCATCGGCCGGAAGAAGGACGTGATCATCACCCGAGGCGGCAAAACGATCCATCCTCAGCCCATCGAAACCCGACTGAAGGAGAGTTCGCTGATCAACGAAGCGATCGTCGTCGGCGACGCCCGCAAGTACCTCACCGTCCTGCTCGAGCCGAGCACAACCGCAGGCGCTCGGTCGGCAGAGGTGCTGGCCGAACGCCTGCGAGCGGAGGTCGCACGGGTCAACGCGGACCTCGCGCGGGTAGAGCAGTTGAAGGACTTTCGCGTTCTGCCGCGGTCCCTGGAAGCCGAGCGCGGCGAGCGGACTGCGAACGGCAAGATCAAGCGCAATGCCGTCGTGAGTTCGTTCGCAGCGTTGATCGACGACATGTACGGCGCGAACGACGACGTGGCGATCGCGAACCATGTGCGCTCGAGGCCGAACTAGGTGGTTGATCACGTGGAGATCGCGTGAGGTGAGATCGGTCCGCAGGCGTGGGAGGAGGGCGTTCAGCTTGATGTGTGAGCGAAGAACCGAACACCCTTCTGATGGCACTCCACGTGTTGATCAGCGACCAGGTGGTCGTATCCCGTGCCTGCCGTGGCCGTCAGCCGTTGTTGCGTCCACCCGAATGTACGGCAAAAGGTGGAGCCATGCCGGTGCCTGACCTGACGCTGCAGCAGCTTCGCGCAGTCCGGACACTCGCCGCATCCGGCAGTTTCACGAAGGCAGCCGCAGCAGAGCACATCTCCCAGTCGGTCCTCAGCAGAAGGATCAAGGAAGTCGAGCGTCTCCTGCGGGTGCGGTTGTTCGACCGAACCACTCGGCAGCTCGACATGACGGCCGCGGGGCATGCCTTTCTCCTCATGACGGGCGCCGTCCTCGACGACATCGACATGCGACTGAGCCGCTTCATGTCCTACGTAGCGGCCCAGTCCGGAACCATCGCTGTAGCCGCGCTTCCATCGCTCGCAGCGGCTGTGCTGCCGGACATGATGCGCGGCTTCATGCTGGATCACCCCGAGGTGGAGTTCGACATCATCGACGGGGCCGCGGATGAAGTTGCCGAACGCCTCGTAGGTGGGACTGTCGAACTCGGCCTGACCGCCCACGGTGACCTGCCGGACGGCTTGTGCTTCACACCACTCCTGCGGGAACAGTTCTACGGCGTCGCGCACCACAGCCATCCTTGGTCGGCGCGGAGTTCCATCTCGTGGGCGGACTTCAACGGTGAGACCGTGGTCGCAACGCGGCCCGGAACCAGCATCCGAGCGATCACCGACGCTGCGTTCAACAGGTACTCGGTCTCGGTGAGCCCCCACTTCAATGCCTGTAGCGCGGCGACAATCCGCGGGCTGCTGAGGGCCGGCGTGGGCGTGGCAGCTCTGCCGGCCTTTGAGTTGCAGGGTTTCGCTCTGGATGATCTCGTCGCGGTGCCCGTGGACTCTCCGGGAGCAACCAGGGTCACCGGCGTGATGTACCGCTGCTCTCAGGATCTCTCGCCCGTAGCGGCTCGATTTTTGGATTTCATGCACACGACCGAGATCAATACCCCGCGAGGAGTGTCCCGCGTCCCCGAAGGCCACACCGGCGGACTGCCGGGTGGCCTTCGGCGGGCATGAAGGGTGCCGGTCTCCCGATCAGGCTGCTGAGCTGGGCGTTTCCTGTCGATGGTGCATACTCATCTGGCTCACGACATGATCTTTCGGCTTGCTCCAGGGCACCATGGTGCTCAGCGCGTGCCTGTGCATCGCAATTCGGTAACAGAGGCTCTTTCGTCTGTGTCCGCCCGTAGGGTGATCAGCCTCGCCGGGACCAATAGGGGGGTGCCCGGCACGAATCATGGGGGGCTCATGACCCACGCCCGTACTTTCGCCTGCGCTGTCGCCGTCGCCGCGGCCGCCGGCCTCGCTCTGCTGCCGGCCCAGGCTCAGGCCGCCGGCTCGGTGCACCTCTACAAGATCTATTATGACTCGCCCGGCTCGGACACCCGCTCCAACGCGAGCCTGAACGCGGAGTACGTCCAGATCAAGAACAGCACCTCGCGTGGTGTCAGCCTCAAGGGCTGGACCGTCTCGGATGCCGGCAACCACCGGTACACCTTCGGCTCCTACACCCTCGGTGCCGGGAAGACCGTGACCGTGCGGACCGGCAGCGGATCCGACACCACCTACACGAAGTACCAGGACCGCCGCGCCTACGTGTGGAACAACACCGCCGACACCGCCACCCTGCGCAAAGCGAGCGGCACCAAGGTCGACACCTGCTCCTACAACAGCAGCCGGTACGACTACAAAATATGCTGACACCGTCGAAAGCGCGCGGCGCGGCGCCCAGCCCGGCACAGGGCCAGAACACCGCGCCGCCTGCTGAGCCTTCTGCCACGGAGCGCCCGGCGCCGCCGGCAGCGTGTCTTGGTGTAGGCCCAGGCGTTGTCGGTCAGGACCCGCTCGATGACGATGCCTTGCTGGGCGAACCAGGCGGTTGCCCGTCGTAGGAAGGCTGCGCAGGTGGCGGCCTTCTCGTCGGGCAGGTCCTCGGTGTAGGCCAGGCGGGAGTGGTCGTCCAGGGCGGTGTGCAGGTAGGCGTATCCGGTGCCGTTGCGGCGGTCTTGGTTGGCCCGGCCGGCCGCGCGGCCCAGGACCTTGTGACCGCCGCCGTCGGGGATGCGGCCGAGCTTCTTGACGTCGACGTGGACCAGCTCGCCGGGCCGGGAGCGTTCGTAGCGGCGGACGGGCTCGCCGGTGGCCCGGTCTGTGGAGGCCAGAGCGGGCAGGCCGTGCCGGACGAGGATGCGGTGGGCGGTGGAGGCGGCGATGCCGGTGCGGGTGGCCAGCCGCACCGGACCGATCCGGTGCTCGCGCCGCAGCCGCACGACCTGCTGTTCGACCCTGGTGGGCGTCTGGCGCGGGCTGTGGTGCGGGCGGCTGGAGCGGTCGTGCATGCCCTCGGTGCCCAGCCGCCGGTAGCGCCCGGCCCAGCGTGCGGCAGTGGTGTGGCTGACCTGGAAGCGTTCCGCGGCCCGCCGCAGCGGCCAGCCGTCATCCACGACACACCGGGCCAGACGCAGCCTCCCGGTCGGTGTCAGCGGGGCATTACGGTGGGACGCGAGGGCCTCCTGCGGTCGGGCGTAGATGTCGCAATCCACACCGAACCCAGAAGGCCCTCACCTGTTCAAGCACCCAGCACGCGTGTCACCAACGTCCCGGGACAGCACACCTAGCCAGCTCGGGAGTCCCGAGGGTCTGCGCCGCGGCGCCGGGCGATGAGTTCGTGCTCGATGCGCCGGAGTGTGGCGTTGACGGTCTCGATGGTGGCGGGGTCGTCGACGATGCCCCGGAGGGCCTGGGCCCAGTTGTCGCGGAGGTATTGCAGATTCTGGTGGGCCTTTTCCGTGGGGTACAGGCACACGCCTCGCGCGTTGCTGCTGTCCACCACGCGGTCCACCAGGCCCCTTTTCTCCAAGCCGCGCAGTACGCGGCTGAAGTTGCTCGACGGCAGCAGGGCCGCCTCCGCCGCGGCACGCGCCGAGGTGCCGGGGTGGTGGTGGATGTACCGCATGACGCTGATCTCGATCGGCGTGCACGGCTCGAACGAGGGATCGGTCGGGGGCCGCAGCTGTCGCCCCACGGCGAAGATCAGGTCGGCCAGCTCGTGGAGGCCGGCGGCTTCGACATCGCTCATACCGTGACGACGCCCTCCCTATTGCGTGATAGCTATCGCATGATAGTGTCGATTCGACGGTGAGTTTACCGAACGATCTGGTGCCATAGCCATCGCTTCTTCCGGGAACCCCCGGTCCACAGAGGAGCAACCGTTCATGGACATCAACGGAGCCGTCGTGCTGGCGACCGGAGCGTCGTCGGGCATCGGGGCGGCCACCGCCCGAGCCGCCTCCCTGGCCGGGGCGCGAGTGGTGCTCATCGCACGTCGCGAGGAGCGCATCCGGCAGCTCGCTGCGGAACTGGGCGAGGACGTGGCCCTGGCGGTGCCGTGCGATGCGACGGACCGAACTCAGGTCGAGGCGGCCGTACGCGCAGCGACCGGGAAGTTCGGGCGGATCGATGCGCTGGTGAACAATGCCGGCCAGGGGCTGCAGGCCACTGTTGACGCCATCGACCCCGTCGACTTCCGGGCTCTCCTCGAGCTCAATCTCATCGCGCCCCTGGTGTTGATGCAGGCGGTCCTTCCGCGGATGCGCGAGCGGGAAAGGGGAGCCATCGTCAACGTGAGCTCTGGCATCACCTGGTCGACACTGCCCGGATCCGGTGCGTATGCCGCATCCAAGGCGGCTCTGCAGAAGCTCTCGGCCATCGCCCGCGCCGAGGTCGCAGACGCCGGCGTCGCCGTGTCGTTGATGTTCCCGTCGATCACCAAGACCGAGTTCGTCGGGACGGTCCGCGGCGGCGTCGAGGACGCGCTGCAGATGGAAGCCTCCAGTGGACTGCAACCGCAGTCGCCCGAGGGTGTTGCCGACGCGATCCTCGACCTGATCGGAAGCGGCGACGAGCAGGCCGACTTGGTTCCGGAGGAGTTCGGCGGCACGGTCAACAGCTGACCCGTCGCGAGCCGGAAGCACCCTCAGCGGACGACAGAGGCGCGGTGGGCCGCGCCCGCGGCCAGGCGGATCGTCCGCCTCGCCTGCTGCTGACGCAGCGCGCCTGTCAGCAGGGGCGGGCGGCATCACATCCACATCACGTTGGCCGCGGCAGCCGGGGCCACCGGACGCATCCGGTTGGTCACCAGCGTGCTCGGCGACCACGCCCACACATCGCTCGCTCGCGCCGTCAGCGACTACTACGCCTTCGCCGGCCCCGACTGCGTCCGGCACGTCATCGACACGGCGGCCACCACCCCCGACCAGATCCGCGCGACCATCGCCGCCTACGACGCAGCCGGACTCGACGAACTCGTCTTCGTGGGCAACGACGTCAACCCCCCGGCAGATCGACCTGCTCGCCGCCCTCCTCGGCGACGAACGCACATCCCGGATCCCCCCAGTGCACACAGGCTGACCCCCGGCACCCCAGAGGCCCTCGGCCCTCGCTCACCCCGCGTCGCGACTGTTGACGTACCCAGGGCGTAGCCGGTAACTGTTTACGGGTCACTTTCAAACCGGTTTAGGAATCGGTGTGCACCAAGCCGAAGCCATGACCGAATCGGCACCCGGAAGGCCTCGTCAACCGACGCACGCCCCCACGGCAACGTTGTCAGGATCTGGGTGCGCCCAAAGGAGTCCGCATGACGGAAAATGGAGTGGCCCCCATGCCCGATCGACGTCGCGTCCTACTCGGGGGCCTCGGGCTCGCCGCCGGTGTCGCCGGACTGACGCTGTCAGTGCCGGCTCTCGCTCGGGCTGCCGAAGCCAGTGGGAGTCAAGCGGCGACGGATGACATTCAGCTCATCATCGGACGCCTGCAACAGCGGTTTCTTGCCCAAGGTGACCAGGTGAGAATCGCCAACGGCATCTTCCTCGCCCGTACGTCCGAGGCCCTGGCCTATGTCGAGTCCCTGCGCGCCGACGGCTCGTGGCCCAATGTGGACTACGGTGACACCACCAGTTCCGCCAACGGCCGGGTCTGGTCGCCCTACCACGCGCTGTACCGCATGATCGCGATGGCTCATGCCTACCGTGACCCGAATGCCGCGGGCTACGGCAAGCCAGAGCTGATCGAGGCTCTGAACCGCGCGCTTCTCTACTGGGACAGTGTCAAACCGACCAGCACGAACTGGTGGGAAGTCGAGATCGGCAAGTCGATGGCCATGGGCCGAGTGTCGATCTTCGTCGGTGACGAGCTCAGCAGCGAGGCGCGGGAGGTGACGTACGCCCACAACACCGGCCGCCTGGACCCGGTCGGGGCGAACGGCTCCTGGAGGACCGAGAACTACCTCTATGAGGTCGTCGCGAAGCACGCGACCGCCGACATCGAGCAGGGTTACGCCACCATGTCGCAGACGGTCGCCGTCGACAGCAGCGGTAAGGTCACCGAGGCCGTGCAGGTGGACTCGTCCTTCTGGGCGCATGGGGCGCAGCTCTACAGCGAGGGCTACGGCATGGCCCTGTTCACCATCGTCGCGGCCTGGGCCGATGTCGCGCGCGGCACCAGCTTCGCCTTCTCGCCCGAGGACATCGACGCCATCGCCTTCTACATCCTCGACGGGACCCGCTGGCTGATCCGCGGGGAGATCGGGATGATGTACCTCGGGTACCGTCCCCCCAACACCATTGACGGCATCACGAGTTACGCGGCCGACTTCCTCGAGCCGCTCGACCGGATGGTTCGGGCCGATGAGAGAAACTCGGCGGCATATCAGCGGCTTGCCGACAATATCCGCGGGAAGCGCCGGGGGAACGGCGTCATCGGGCATAAGTATTTCTGGCGCTCGGAGTTCTCCTCGCATCTGCGGGAGGCGTATGGAATCTTCACCAGGGTCAATTCCCCCCGTATGAAGGGCAGCGAGTACCGCTCCACCTTCCGGCCCCAAGTCGGCAACGAGATCGACTGGAACGCGGCGGGAGCCACCTCGATCCAGGTCACGAACCGGGAGTACGACGACCTCGTACCCGCCTTCGACTGGTTCCACTACCCGGGTGTCACCGCGCCTTACACCAAGGTGACGACGCAGTCGAGCCCCGCCAACCGCGGCAGTTTCACCGGCGGCGTCTCCGACGGGCGCTACGGGGCGAGCGTCTTCACCCTGGACCGGTTCTCGACCACCGGGCGCAAGAGCTACTTCTACTTCGACGACGAGATGGTCGCGCTCGGCGCCGGGATCAGTTCCACCTCGCAGTACGCCGTCCATACGACCGTCAATCAGGGAGCTGCCCGGTCCAATGCCTCCGTCGGCGGCAAGGCCGTACGCCCGGGGACCGATTCGGCTGCCACCGGCGCCTCATGGGCGTACAACGACGAGATCGGCTACGTCTTCCCGGAGGGCGGGCCGTTGAAGGTCTCGAACAAGGAGCAGACCGGGAGCTGGCTCGACCGTGATCCAGTGAAGCGGAATGCCTTCACCCTCTTCTTTGACCACGGAATCAGCCCGGACGGAGCCACGTACGCCTACGTCCTCCTGCCCGGCGCGACACCCGAAAAGGTCCGCTCCTATGCGGCCAGGCCGGTCGTCAAGATCCTGCGCAACGACGAGCAGGTCCAAGCAGTCCGCCACCCGCGGCTGCGGCTGACGATGGCGACCTTCCATGCCGCGGGCTCCCTCGACCTGGGATCAGGTCGCACGCTGCGGGTCGATCAGCCGGCCATCATCATGCTCAACGAGGACGGTGGCTCCGCCGTGGTGAGCGTCGCCAACCCCGACCAGCCCGGCCTGACGGTCTCCGTCACCCTTGCCGCACCCGGCCGCACCCGTCGCGCCGCCTTCCCGCTGGGCGCCGGCCCGAACCTCGGCAAGACGGTGACACAGCCCCTCAGGTGACGCGAAGCGCAGACGTAGACCGGCTTGCGGCCGACGGCTTCTCGCCGTCGCCCGCAAGCCGGTTCAGGTCAGAGGCGTCAGTCGGCGGTCCGCTCCAGGGCGGCTACGCCGATCGCGCTGTCCGCCATCCCGTAGAACACATAGACGGTCCCCGCGATGCGCTCGACCGCCGTCGGGAAGACAACGTTGCCAAGCGTTCCTACCGTCTCCTCACGGGTCTCCGGAGACAGCCACGGCTCCTGCGAGCGTGCCAGCACCCGCGCCGGATTGTCCGGGTCCAGCAGCATGCCCCCGGCCCGGTAGACCGCGCCATGGCTGAGCTCGAAGCCCCTCGCGACCGGGCCGGTCACCCCGTGGTGGATGAGCAGCCAGCCCTCGGGCACCCGCAGCGGCGGCGGACCCGCACCGATCTTCGCCACCTCGAACGGCATCTCCGGAGCGGCCACCGGAGCGGAGTGCCGCAGCGAGGTCAGCGCCGACAGATCGCGGCGGGCCGCCTCGGCGTCCACGTACGCGATCCAGATCGACGGGCGGCCGTCGGCCACCCCGGCCGGGGCCGGGGCGCCCTCCCCCGGGCGCAGCCAGTCCAGGTCCCACATCGGCCGGTGCAGCATCGCGAAGCTCGCACGGCCGTCGGGGCCGGGCACGATCTCGGGGAAGAAGACGAGGTCCTTATTGGGGAAGAAGTTCAAGTCGGTGGACAGGTGCGGCTGATACGTGAAATGCAGGGGGCCCAGACGGCGCCAGCTGATCGTGTCCGTGGACACGGCCAGCGCGGGCCGCGGGCCGAGCGGCCCGTAGGCGACGTACGTCATGACGTGCACGCCCAGGTCGCGGATGAAGGTGATGCGGGGGTCCTCCACACCGGCATTGTGCGCACCCCGCTCGAAGCCTTCGTCCGGGGACAGCACCACGCCCTGGCGCTCGACGCCGACCGGTACGCCGTCTTGGATCACGACACGGGCGCGGCCGATCCGGGAGACATTGCCTGCCGCGACCATGCGGGGGAAAAGATAGAGCTCGCCGTCGGGTCCCCAGGCGGTGGCCGGATTGAGGACGCCCTCGGCCTCCAGGGGGTCGCTGGGGTCGGCGTTCATGAGCACGCCGACCCGGCTCAGTGCGTACGGGAGCGCGCTTTCGGTGTTGAGCTGGGTCATACCTAGCCTTTGATCGCGGATCCGAGGTTGGCGGAGGTGAAGTGGCGCTGGAAGAGCAGAAAGAGGACGGCGGCCGGCACCGCCAGCACGCAGGCACCGGCGAGCACAGCACCCATGGGATTGGCCTGGAAGGTGGAATTGGCCTGCGAGAAGTTCGCCAGGCTGACCGCGAGGGGCTGCATCCCCTGGTCCTTGGTCACCAGGAACGGCCAGAGGAACTCGTTCCACGGGCCGATGAAGGTCACCAGCATGGCTGTGAGAATCGCCGGGCGCACCAGTGGCACCGCCACAGAGCGCAGGATGCGCAGCTCACTCGCTCCGTCCATACGCGCCGCGTCGAAGATCTCGCGCGGGATCTGGAGGAAGTACTGGCGGAAGATGAGCACGGCGACGGAGTTGATGGCGAACGGCAGGATCATTCCGGCGTAGCTGTCGGCGAGGCCGAAGTAACGCACCACCATCACGTACAGCGGGATCATCAGCAGCTGGAACGGGATCGCCTGGACCAGCAGGACGAGCGCGAACACCAGGCCGCGGCCGCGGAAGCGCAGGATCGCCAGGGCGTAGCCGGCCAGCAGGCCGAAGACCAGCGTGCAGGCCACCACCCCGGCCGTCATGATCAGCGAGTTGGCCAGGGCGCCCAGCAGGCTGAACGAGTCGTCGATACCGGCGAGGTTGTCCAGGGTCAGGTTGCCGGGCTTCGGCAGCAGGCCGCCGAGGCCGGTGTCGCGCTTCTTCTGCAGCGCCCCGATGAGCATGTAGTAGAACGGCAGCAGCGCGGCGACGGCGCCGAGGCCGAGCGTGGCGTAGCGCAGGATGCGGGCGATGCGCGGGATGCGGGCCATATCAGTCCCTCTCCATGACGCGCCGGGCGACGGTCGCGATGATGAGCACGCCGGTGACGAGAATCAGTCCGATGGCTGCCGCGGCATCCGGCTCGCCCTCCTCGATGCCCCGCTGGTAGACCAGCAGCGCGGGGGTGAGCGAGGCGCCGCTCGGGCCGCCGCCGGTGAGCAGGAACGGCTCGGTGAAGATCTGCCCGGCAGTGATGATCGACAGCAGGATGACGAGCGAGGTAACGGGCCGGACGGCCGGCAGGGTGACGGCCCGGAACGCCTGCCGGCGCCCGGCTCCGTCGGTCAGTGCCGCCTCGTGCAGCTCCTTGGGCACGTTCTGTAGCGCGGCAAGGTAGAGCAGGATGTAGAACCCGAGCTGCTTCCAGGTGACGTAGACGGCGATGAGCGGCATCACCAGGTGCTTGTTCGCCAGCCAGGACGGGTCCGGGGCCCAGGGGCCGAGGACGTTGTTGACGGCACCGGAGCCATTGAACAGAAACAGCCAGACCGCCAGCGTGGCGACCGAGGCCGTCACGTACGGCACGTAGTACGCCACCCGGAAGAATCCGCGCCAGTGAGTCGCGGCATTCAGTGCCGACGCCAGCGCGAGCGCCAGCACCACGGTCAGCGGAATGTTGATCGCCATGAACAACCCGAGGTTGGCGAAGGCGCGCTGGGTCTTCTCCTCGCCGAGGACCTCGGTGAAGTTGTCGAATCCGACGAACGGGTGCGGCACGGAGACGCCGGGCGCGGTGAAGAAGTAGTCGTGGAAGGCCATCCATACGCCGACCCCGAACGGGATGATGAACACGACCAGGACGTAGGCGGTGTACGGCGCGGTCAGGACGAGCCCGAGCGGGTTGTTGCCCAGCCAGCGCTCGAGCCGCGAGGCGCCGGGCCGGCGACCCGGGACACGGCGTTCGGGCGCGGCTGCCCGCGGTGCGTGGCCGGGCGATGGCCGGGGGTGCCCGCCGCGGGGCGGATCACCTGCGGCCTGGGTTCCGTCGCGGCTGTCGCGGAGTGATTTCATGGTGTGCCTCGTCAGCCGGCGATCTGGTCGTCGATCTGCTGCGCGGCCTTGTCGAAGGTCGACTTCACATCGCCCTTCCCGGGCAGCACCGCGTCTTCCCAGGCTGTGCGGAACGTCTTCCACACCTGGGTCGAGCCGGCGATGTTCGGCACGTCCACCGCCCGCGGCACCGCGTCGGCGAAGGGCTGGTAGAAGGGATTGTCCTTGAGGTAGCCGCCCGCGATGGCGGCCACGTCACCGCGAGTGGGGAACTGCCCCGTCTTCTCCAGCAGTGCCGCGTCGTTCTTCGCGCTCATCGAGAACTTGGTGAATTCCCAGGCGGTCCGCTTGTGCTTGCACGAGGTGAACAGACCGACGTTCTTGGAGTCCGCGAACGTCGATGTCCTGTCGGCGGGTATCCCCTCGGCCGTGGGCAGCGGCACCACGCCGTACTTCACCTTGCCGTCGAACTGTCCCTTGCCCCACGGCCCGGCGATGCCCATGGCGGCCACCCCGTCGGCGAACGGGCCCGCCCACATGTCGCCGCTGTACGCCTCCGGGGACGAGTAGCCGTTGGCGTACATCTGCTGCCAGAAGCCGAGGGTCTGCCGTCCGGCATCGGACGTGAAGGTGGCCTTCTTGTCCTTCACCAGTTGCGTGCCGCCGGAGTTGGCCAGGTACAGCGGATAGAAGTCGAACAGCGCATTGGTGTAGTCACTGGTCGCCGGCGGATACAGGGTGAACTTCGCCGCCTTACTGCTCTTGATCTTCTTCGCCGCGGCCAGCACATCGTCGTACGTGCTCAGCTTTGGATTCTCGGCGTCCAGGCCGGCCTTTTTGAAGACGTCCTTGTTGTAATAGAGCATGAACGGGTTTGTTTTCCAGGGCACTTGATACAGCTTGCCGTCCGGGGAACGGAAGCCGTCCGCGGCACCGCCGGAGCGCTTCTTGATGAAGGACTCGGCATCGCCGAAGGTGTCCGAGAGATTCACCAGGCCGCCCTGCTTCTGGAATGCGGCGACCGCCGCCGGAGCGGTGTTGTAGACGAGGCACGGGGTGTTGCCCGCGGTGATCGCGGCCCCGATGACGTCTTCGGTGGACTTGCCCGACGGAACCGCTTTGGCGGTGACCTTCTCCTTGGGGTGATCGGCGTTCCAGGCAGCCACTGTGGCCTTGGCCCAGACCTGCTCCTGCTCGTTCGTCGAGTACCAGATGTCGATCGGTCCCGAGGTCGGCTTGCCGCTGTCGGCGTCGCCCGAACCGCAGGCGGACAATGGCAGGACAAGCGCTGCGGCGGCGGCCAGCACCGATACGCGCGGCAAACACCTCATTGCGCCCAACTCCCTTCCATGCGGGTGGTTGAGGGTCCGAAGCGACTCCCTTCCCGTCGCTGCCGGCCCGCCCCGTCAGAATGATCACCGCGGGGTTACGAGCGTCATCAAACCGGTTTAATATCTAAGCGTCAAGGACGGGTGCGAAAGGTTTCGGTGACCCGGGTGGCCCAGTTCTGCCACCCAGGAGCCGTACGTCCCGAATCACTGGAAGGCGAGGCGGTATGGTGCGGGGCCAGGACAAACCGGGTGGATCGGCGGACGCTTCCCGCCGGGCGACGTCTCGCCCGCCACGCCGGGGCGGGGGCAGTCGGCCGACGATCGGTGATGTCGCCGCGCTGGCCCAGGTGTCCAAGGCGACGGTCTCCTTCGTCATCAACGACCGCCCCGGGGTCAGCCCGCAGGCGCGCCGGCGGGTCCTGGAGGCGATCGACCAGCTGGGCTGGCAGCCCAACGCCGGCGCCCGAGCGCTCTCCACCAAGCGGTCCCAGACCCTCGGCCTGGTGATGCGCCGACCGCCGGAACTGCTGAGTACCGACCCGTTCTTCCCCCAGTTCGTCGCCGGCATCGAGACCGGCCTCGCGCCGCTCGGCTACGCGCTCGTGCTGCAGGTCGTCCCCGATGAGGAAACCGAACGGCAAGCGTATGAGCGGCTGGCCCGTGACGGTCGGGTCGACGGCGTGTTCCTCACCGATCTGCGCACCGACGACCCGCGGCCCGCACTCATGACGGAGCTGGGCATCAGCGCACTGATCGTGGGACCACCGCAGCACGGCGGCCGGGTGCCGGCCATCGGGGTCGACGACGGCAGCGGGGTGCGGCGTGCGGTCAGCCATCTGCGCTCGCTCGGCCACCGGTGGATCGGACACGTCTGCGGCGCCGCGGGGTATGTGCACACCGAGGCCCGGTGCGACGCCTGGCGCGGTGCCCTGGCGGATGCCGGTCTGCCCGAGATCCCGCCCGTGGCGGCGGACTTCACCGGTGCGGCCGGCGCCCAGGCCACGCATCGGCTGCTGGACCTGGACCGGCCACCGACCGCCATCGTGTACGCCAACGACCTGATGGCCATCGCCGGGATCACCGCCGCGACCAGCCGCGGGCTGCGGGTCCCCGAGGACCTGTCGGTGGTGGGCTTCGACGACATCCCGCTGGCCGACTGCATCGCGCCGCCGCTGACGACGGTGCGCCAGGATGTGCTGACCTGGGGGCGCATCGCCGCGCAGGCACTGGTTTCGCTCACCGAGGGAGGAAAGTTCCAGGCTGCCGAGCTCCCGCCGGTGGAATTCGTGGTGCGGGCGAGCACCGCGCCACCGCGGACTTGAGCGCGGGGCGGGAAGCGGGGCCGCAGTCGCGTCCCGCGCCCCGCCCCGCGCCCGAGCGCGGGCGCGGGGCGGGGCGGGGCGGGCAGCACCTCTCAGCTTCGGCCGGCCGGTCCCGTCGACGTACGCACTACGAGCGAGGCGGCCAGAACCCAGCTCATGGGAGACCAACTCGGCCCAAAAGGGCACTGCTCTCTTCGCGGGCAGTGCCTCATGCGACACCTTCTGCCACATTACGCCCCCGGAATCGCCACTCCGACGCCCCTGTCGCGACCCCGGCCGAGGCGACCCAGCCCCCTGCTCTGTATCCAACCCTGTCAGGTCGACGCTCTGGCTTTATCGTGCCCCGCATGAGCAAAGGATTCACCGGCTGGCCAGAGCGAGCCATGGACGTGTTGCTGCACCTGCAGGGCGAGCCCTCACACGCAGTGCGTGAGCAGTACCGCGCGGATCGCGAACGTCTGGTCCGGCAGCCGATGATCGCACTGCTGAATGATGTGGCAGACGCCGATCCCCGGTACGAGGACTTCTCCGTTTGGCACTACCGCACGAACTCCTGGTGGTGGCAGCATCAGGGCGCGGTGATCCGTCTCGGCCGCAAGATCGAGATCGGTCTGCGGTTCGACCTGGACGGCCTGCGGGTCCAGGGCGCCTGGTGGTATCCGGACCCCGGCCAGGTCGCCACGTTCCGCAAAGGCGTCGCCGCCGAGGGCAGCGGCCGCGAGCTCGCCGCCATCATCGAGGACTTGAGAAAGAAGGGCTACGACATCTCCGGGGACGTGATGAAACGGGTCCCGCGGGGATATCCGTCCGGCCACTCTCGTACGGACTTGCTGCGCCACCGCTCACTGATCGCTGCCCGCCCCCTCGGCTGCGACGACTGGCTGCACACCCCGGAAGCCGTCGGCAAGGTCCTCTCGGCCGCCCATGACCTCGACGCCATGCTCACGTGGCTGGTCCGTTACGTGGGGCGCTCCGCGTGACTCAGGCAAGAGGAGCCGGCGTCGACGGGGTTGCCGCGTCCAGGCAGGAGCGATCCGGTGAGGCCGGAGAGGAGCTGCGACACCTGGCGCGCGGTCGACTCGCCGACCGCTGGGTCGCCGATGCCGGCCCGACCGGCCCTTGACCTTGCCCCCGGGGGCAAGGTTTGGCGTCGGCCACCTCGCCACCCGCCGGGCTTCGGCGGCCTGCCCGGCCGGGTACGCGGGCCGGCAGGCCGCTCGGCTCCGCAGCAACCGGTTGAAGAAGGACCGGCCTGGCGTTCCTCCACTTCCTTCTCCCCCCAGGAGCGGCTCTCCCGCCTCCGCGGCGGCCTTCCCCGCAGCGCCCTGCTCGCCCCCGTCCCGGCGTCCGGCACGGTGGTGGTGGTTTCCCGCACCGGCTCGCGCTGCCGCATCCTCCTCACCGCCGGGGGCGGTCAGGGACGTCGCTTCTTCCTGTTCCGTGGTGGACGCCGCCTCGCCGCCCGGGGGCCCCGGCTCGGCGGCCTCCGGCGCTGCCTTCGGCCCCCTCTCCCCTCGCGCCCTCCTGAGCATGCCTGAGGAATCGACGTGCCTTACTGGACCGCAGGCACGCACCGGCGGCGATGACGATCGCCGCGGTGCCGTAGGCCCATGCCTGGAGGGGGAAGCCGGGCAGGAGCCGGTCGCCCAGGTAGAGGGTGGTGCCGGCGAGGGTCACGGTCAGCCATTCCCAGCGGCCGTCCATGGCGACGAAGGCGACCACGAGCAGGGAGTACCAGGGATAGCTCGGGGAGAAGAGAAGCAGGGCCGTGCCGGTGAGCAGCAGGGCGCCGCGCCACGGGCGGGCCGGATCGCCGCGCCACCATACGGCCAGACCGATCAACGCGAGCAGTACGGCCGCGGTCGCGCCCGCGGCGGCATCCGGCAACAGCAGGCGCAGCAGGGCGAAGCGGCGCACGTGGCCGGTGTCGTAGCCCTCCTCCCGGAGATAGCCGGGCAGGTAGCCCAGCACCTTCGCGCCGGAGGCGACGACGTAGGGCAGGTAGGCGAGAGCGACGGCGGCGACGCTGCCCGTGACAACGCGCAGGACGCGGGCCGGGCCGCGCTGCCCGGCCAGGGCTCCCGGCAGGGCCAGGACCGGAAGGACCTTGACGGCGATCGCGGCACCGAGCAGCGCGCCACGTCGGGTCCCCGCGGCGGCGGTGCCGAGCGCGAGCACGGTGAACAGGACGCCGAGCGTGTCGATGTGCGCGTTGTTGACCGCTTCGAGGGCGACGGCCGGGCACCAGGCCCACAGGGCGGCCCTGGCGGGGGCCTGCCGCGGATCACCGCGCCGACGCAGAACGCGGAGCAGGGCGGCGGTGGTGCCGAAGGCCAGGACGGCGCCGCCGATCTGGAGCGGCTTGTGGCGGCTGTCCGGAGGGGACACCGCATGAACGGCGAGATACCAGCCCTCGGCGAGAGGGGGGTAGATCGTGGGTACGGTAGGCCGGTTGATGCGGGCGCAGAGGCCGTTGCCGGGGCGGGCGATCCCCCATCCCTTACAGGCTTCTCGTGGGGGGAACAGCCAGTCGTCGCGCAGGCGGGTCAGTCGGGGCGCGGCGGGTGGGTAGGCGTAGGGGGAGATTCCGGCGGCCTGGACGCGGCCGTCCCAGGCGTAGCGGTACATGTCGGTGCTGGTGCGCGGCTGCGTGGTGAGCCCCGCCAGGGCGATGACGGCCGAACCTGTCAGCACGAGGGCGGTCGCTGCGCGGGCGGGGACTTTCCGCACGGTCCACACGGCGGCGGCGAACAGGGTCCACGCGACGGCGTATCCCGCCAGCAGCCGGCCGGGGGCGCTGTGGTCGTCGCCTGCCCGGAGGGTGCCCGCGACGACCGCCGCGAGGGCGGCCAGGAGGAGGGCGGTGACAGCGACGCGGGTTCGGGCCCCGTGTCCCGTCGGTTGTGTGGAACGGACCGAGGACGGGGGCGCGGGGGAGGTTTCGGGGTCCTGCCGGTGCGGGGCGGCGGTGCCGGTCATGAGCGGTCCGCCCGTCCGTCAGGCGTGGGGTTCGTGGCGCCGGGCCCGGTGGTCGGACGGTGAAGTCGCAGGAAGGGCCGGTCGTCGGCGGTCCACCGGCCGGTGGGGATCCAGCCCGTGGCGCGGGCGGCGCGCAGCAGGGCGGTGGTGCCGGCGCGGGCCCAGGGGAAAGGGCGGCCGTGGCTGCCTTCCGCGTCCTCGACGCGAGCCATGAGGCGTTCGTCCACCTCCTGGGGGGAGGCTTCGGCCAGCAGACACCCGCCGGGTCGCAGAAGGTCACGCAGGCGGGCGAGCAGGGCCGCCGGGTCGCCGCCGATGCCGATGTTGCCGTCCATCAGCAGGGCCGTCTCCCAGCGGCCCTCGCTCGGCAGCCGGTCGAAGACGGACCGCCGCAGGGCGGTTCCGCCCAGGCGGCGTGTCCGGGCGACAGCGGCAGGGCTGAGGTCCACTCCGAGCGCCGGTATCCCCCGGGCGGCCAGGGCGGCCACCATTCGTCCTGGTCCGCAGCCGATGTCCAGGACGGGCCCGGTGCAGCGGCTCAGTATGCCCGTGTCGGCGGCGTCGGGCGCGGCGCAGAAGCGTTCCACGTCCAGGGGCAGCAGTTCGGCCGCGCCGTGGGCGTGGGGTGTCAGTCGGCGCAGGTACAGCGGGCCGCGGCCGGCGCGCAGGGCACGATCGTACGGGTCGTTCGTCCAGGGCTCCCCGGGCTCGACGGCGGTGGACCGGTCGGCGCGACGCACCGGTGCGCGGGACGGGGAAGCGAGCGTGACGGGCGGGAAGTTCTCTTCCGCCGGAGGTCGCTCCGCCGGCTCGGTCCGTCCGGCGACGGCGGTGCGCGTCCCGTGTGCCGCGCCGCTCACCGGACCGTCTCCGCGAGCGAGGCCACGGTGGCGGCGAAGCGGGACCGGGGCGGGCAGCAGGCGGCCACCGAGGCGGCGTCCGCCGCGGTGTCCACGTCGCGCAGCAGCGCCAGGTCACCGACCGTGAGGCCGGCCTCGGCAAGTCTTCGGCGCTGGACGTTCCCGGTGTGGTCGGTGGACATCGGGACACCCCGGACGAGCGACCCGGCACCGGCCGGGTCGGCGAAGCCCAGGGCCCAGAAGCCGCCGTCGGCCGCGGGGCCGAACCAGGCGTCACTCCCGTCGCGGCCGACACCGACCAGGAGGTCCGGGGTGACCTGCGGAGTGTCCATGCCGAGCAGCAGCGCCGGACCGTCACAGAGCTCGAAGGCGGCGGCGATCCGCTCGTCGAGGCCGCCGGACACCTGGGGCACGACCTCGAAGCCGTGCGGCAGCCAGGGACCCGGGTTTCCGTCGAGCACCAGCGTCCGGCGCCGCGCGGGGGTCCGGAGCATCGCGTGGAGCGTGTCGGTCAGAGCGGCGTCGGCCAGGGCCGCCGCCTCCTGCGGGGTGTAGGGCGGGGTGAGCCGGGTCTTGACCCGCCCGGGGACCGGCTCCTTCGCGATGACCAGGAGGGTGACCGCGTCCGCCGCCGTGGCGGGGACGCTCATCGGCCGTCTCCCGCGAGGCTCGCGCCGACGGCCGCGGCAGCGGTCGGCTGCTCGGCGAGGACGGCCCGCATGTCCCGCACGGCCTGCCAGGTGCCGCGCCAGGTGCCGGTGACCTTCGAGCGGCCCGTACGAGGGTGGTAGGGCACGTCGGTCTCCGCCACCCGCCAGCCGGCGTCGGCGGCGCGGACCACCATCTGCAGCGGATAGCCGGAGCGCCGGTCGGTCAGGCCGAGGGTCAGCAGCGCTTCCCTGCGGGCGGCGCGCATGGGGCCCAGGTCGCGCAGGCGTACGCCGGTGCGGCGACGGACGAGACGGGCGAGCTCCAGATTGGCCAGCCGGGCGTGAGCGGGCCAGGCTCCGCGGGCGGTGGGCCTGCGGCGGCCCAGGACCAGATCCGCGACGCCGTCGAGGACGGGTCCGGAAACGGTCGGCAGCGTCCCGGGGTCGAGGGAGGCGTCGCAGTCGCAGAAGCAGACCACGTCGGCCGTGGCGACGGCGAGACCCGCGTGGCACGCGGCGCCGAAGCCGCGCCGCGGCTCCAGGACCACGTACGCGCCCAGATCGCGGGCGATGTCGGCGGAACCGTCGGTGGAGCCGTTGTCGACGACGATCGCGCGCCAGCCGGGTGGGATCCGTTCCAGCACCCAGGGCAGGGCCTCGGCTTCGTCGAGGCAGGGCAGCACGACGTCCACGGAAGAAGGGGGTGTCTTGGTCACCTCCCTCACCCTACGAACACATAACAGACATAAGGGATATCGCATCCTTACGGATCGCTGACGTCGTTCGCCACCTCCGTCAGCGGCGGGATCCGGTGCAAGACTCGGTCATGTGAAACGCGTACTCGTCGTGGACGACGACCCGACCGTCTCCGAGGTCGTCGCGGGGTATCTGGACCGGGCGGGCTTCGTCGTCGACGTGGCCGCCGACGGCCCCACCGCCGTGGCCCGGGCCTCGGCCCGGCCACCCGACCTGGTGGTGCTGGACCTGATGCTGCCCGGCATGGACGGCCTGGAGGTCTGCCGCCGCCTCCGGGCGGCCGGACCACTCCCGGTCATCATGCTCACCGCGCGCGGCGACGAGGAGGACCGCGTTCTCGGCCTCGAGGTCGGTGCGGACGACTACGTCACCAAGCCCTTCAGCCCCCGCGAACTGGTGCTGCGCGTGGAGTCCGTGCTCCGCCGGACCGGCGCGCCACCAGCCGCCCTCGCCGAAGTGGCCCAGCCGTGGCTGCGGGCCGGCCCGCTCGCCCTGGACCCCACCGCCCGGCGCGCCACCCGGGACGGCACCGAACTGGCCCTCACCATACGGGAGTTCGACCTGCTGGAGTACTTCATGCGACATCCCGGGCAGGCCACGAGCCGGGAACAGTTGATGCGGCGGGTCTGGGGCTGGGAGTTCGGCGACCTGTCGACCGTCACCGTGCATGTGCGGCGCCTGCGCGGGAAGGTCGAGGAAGACCCGGCCCGCCCGCGCCTGATCAGCACGGTGTGGGGTCTCGGCTACCGTTTCGACGCTCCCTCCGGACAGGAAACCGCGGTCGGCCGTGATCGGTGACATGTTCCTCATCGCGCTCTACGCGGCGATGGGCGCGGCAGGCGCCGGGCTGCTGGGGGCCGTGGCCCTGCGGGCCCTGCGGAAGCGGTCCGTCGCCGCGTCCCTGGCCGTGGTCGCCGCCGTCACCGTGGCGGCGATGCTCGCCGGGACACTGCTGGTGTCCTGGGCGATGTTCCTGTCCGACCACGACCTGTGGGTGGTGACGATGGTGTGCGCCATGGCCACCGTCGTCTCGCTCGTCGTGGCGCTCCTGCTGGGCCGCAGCGTCGTGAAAGGAAGCCGGGAGTTGGCCGAGGCCACCCGCGCCCTCGGCGACGACGGCAGCTTCATCCCGCCCGCCGCCGCCCCGACGGCCGAACTTGCCGAGCTGAGCCGTCAGTTGGCCGCCACCAGCGCCAAGCTCGCCGCCTCCCGGGAACGCGAGCGGACCCTGGAAGCCTCGCGACGGGAACTGGTCGCCTGGATCTCCCACGATCTGCGCACCCCGCTGGCCGGCCTCCAGGCCATGACCGAAGCCCTCGAGGACGGCATGGTCGACGACCCCCGCGACTACCACGCCCGCATCCGTGCGGAAGTCGGGCGGATGAGCGCCATGGTGAGCGACCTGTTCGAACTCTCCCGCATCCAGGCCGGCGTGCTCGCCCTGTCCCCTGCCCGGATGTCGGTCTACGACCTCGTCGGCGACGCCATCGCCGGCGTCGACGCCTTGGCCCAAGAACACGGCGTACAGCTCGTGGGCGATGGGGTCGAACCCCTGCCGGTGGAGGTCGACGGCCGCGAGATGTCCCGCGTCCTGGCCAACCTGCTGGTCAACGCGATCCGCCGCACACCCGCCGACGGCACCGTCGCCGTCTCGGCCCACCGCGAGGCGGACCGGGTGGTGCTGTCGGTGACCGACGGCTGCGGTGGGATTCCGCCGGAGGACCTGCCCCGGGTCTTCGACACCGGCTGGCGCGGCACCCACGCCCGCACCCCACCGGCCGGGGCGGGGCTCGGTCTGGCCATCGTGCGCGGCATCGTAGAGGCCCACCAAGGGCGCGCGGCGGTGCACAACGTCCCGGGCGGCTGCCGGTTCGAGGTGCACCTGCCCGCGGCGGTCTGAGACGGCCGGCGATCCCGGAAGCCGAGGGCTCGGGACCGGGTCGGCGACAGAAGACCGGGCCGGCCCTGGCGCTGTCGCAGCGGGACCGGACGGGATCACCCCGCCCGCAGCGGCGCCGCCGCGAACTCCGCCATCCCTTCGGCGAAGGCGACCTGCGGCTTCCAGCCCAGCTCGGCGCGCAGCCGCTGCGAGGAGGCGGTGATGTGGCGTACGTCGCCCAGCCGGTACTCCCCCGTGACGACCGGCGCCGGCCCGCCGTACGCCGCGGCCAGCCCGGCGGCCATCTCGCCCACGGTGTGCGGCTCTCCACTGCCGACGTTGTACGCCCGCGAGCCGCCCTCCGGCAGACCCTCCAGGCCGTCCAGCGCCGCGAGGTTGGCGTCGGCGACGTCCCGGACATGAACGAAGTCCCGCCGTTGCCCACCGTCCTCGAAGACACGCGGCGCCTCGCCGCGCGCGAGCGCGGACCGGAAGAGGGAGGCGACACCCGCGTAGGGGGTGTCCCGCGGCATCCCGGGGCCGTACACGTTGTGATACCGCAGGGCGGCGACCCGCCCGCCGGCAGCCCGCGCCCACGCGGCGGCCAGGTGCTCCTGTGCCAGCTTGGTGGCCGCGTACACGTTGCGCGGATCGGCCGGGGCGCCCTCCCCCACCAGGGCGGCGGTCAGCGGCTCACCGCAGCCGGGGCACGGAGGCTCGAAGTGTCCCGCCTCCAGGTCCGCCACGCGGCGCGGCCCGGGCCGTACGGTGCCGTGGCGCGAGCACTCGTACCGCCCCTCGCCGTAGACCACCATCGAACTCGCCAGCACCAGACGGCGCACCCCGGATCCGGCCATACCGGCCAGCAGCACGGCGGTGCCGAGGTCGTTGCAGCTCACGTAGTCCGGCGCGTCGGTCAGGTCCTTGCCGAGACCGACCATCGCGGCCTGGTGGCAGACGGCATCGGCGCCCCGCAGGGCATCGGCCACGGCTTCCCCATCGCGGACATCGGCGTGCCGCCAGTCCACCCCGTCGGGGACCGGCGGGGCAGTGCGGTGTGCGGCGGGAAGCAGCGCGTCGAGGACGCGCACCTCGTGCCCCGCGGCGATGAAGGCGGTAACGATGTGCGAGCCGATGAAACCCGCACCCCCAGTGACCAGAATCAACATGCCACCGACCGTAGAAGCGCGCACCCGGTGGCGGATCTCTCGGCGCGAGGACGTCAGGGGTTCGTAAGCCCCTGTGCCCCCGGGACACCACCAGGCGGTACCCCTCGGCGGTGATCCCGTCGGCCGCCGCCGCGGCAGCGGTCGTGTTGACCGGCAGCGCCTGCGGGCCCTTGTCCGGGTGACGCGGCGCGAACACCAGGAACTCCTTCAGCGGAGTGAAGGACTGGCCCACGGTGGTCAGCGTGACAACGAAAACGGCCAGGGATCCCACTGAGCCGTGTTCAGCAGCCCGGTCGCCCCAACTCGAAAAGGGCACCGGCCACCAGCACCGCCACCGACAGCCGCTCCAGGGCGTGCCTGAGCGACCGCAACGGCGGCCACTCGAACAACCGCGGATACGCCACCCACAGTTTCGCCGGCGGCAACGGGACCGCCGCGCTGCCGGAGGCGACGTAAAGCCCCTGGGTGAGCCGACAACCCCACGCCGGACGGGCCGGGGCGGTGGCGGAGTCGGCGGGATCAGCATCGTGTGCTGACCGGTGGCGCGGCCGGGGACCGGGCCGCCGCCGAGGACCGCTCGCTGCGGAACGGCCGCCCGGCACCACCCGCCCCGCTGACCTCGCAGCAGATGTACGTCGTGATGGGCAGGCTCACCGGCACGCCATAACGGGTGCGGACGCCTCAGGGAGCGGAAGGACTGAAGGGTGTCAATAGGCCGTTCGCCGGTGGCGAGGAGGCGATCGGTGCATTCCGCGCGGGTGCGTATCCCTCGTTCGGCGAACGCGTTGGACCGCGGGCTCTGCGGCGGAGTCGGTATGACGACTGTGCCGTTGCCCGCGAAGACGGCGTCGAACGCGGCGGGGAACTTGCGTGTGGGCCTGAGCGCGGAGGAACGAGCGCCAGGTCTGCCGGGATGCACGCCGAGGCCGACGACCGCCAGCCCAGGTGCAGGCTTCCGACCAGGGCGGATGACATTCTCGGCAAGCGCGACTACGGGTACGTCACCCCGCTCGAAACGAGATCGATGCTCGGGCAGAACCTCGTCCCGGCAGCGTAAACACCCGCTGCCCAGTTCGCGGGGGGGAACTTCACTCGTGTGACATGTGGCTACACGGTATTTGCACAGTGACAAGAAGGCCGCCGGCTGGTCGCGCGGTCACGCCCAGGGGCCAGCTGTGTCGCTCCGCAATGTGGGCGACCAGCGCGGCGCCCAGCCCGCGTCCAGTTCTGCCGGTGACACTGACCGTACGGCCCTCGACTCGGTAGAACGGCTGGGTGACCTGGGCGGCCTGTTCGGGAGAGAGGGCGGGTCCGGAGTTGCTGATGCTGAAGAGGGCCTGCTCGGCGTCGACCGTGAGACTGACGTCTACCGTTCCCGGCTTCGTGTTGTGCTGGATGGCGTTGCTGACGAGATTGTCCAGCATCAGTCGCAGGAGTACCGGGTCGGCCTTGACCGGGGCCGGAGGGGTTGGGGTAAGTCGTAGCTCGACGTCCACGACAGCCGCTTGGGGCCGTTGTTCACTCAGCACCTGCTGGATCACGGCGTCCAGCGCGACCGTCTGCCGGTTGAGTTCGCCGTCTTCCGCTGCTGCAAGATCGAGGAGTGCCGTCACTGTCCGTGTGCTGCGGGTGCTGAGCTGGCGGAGATCAGTGAGCAGGTCGTGCATATGGCCCAGATTCGGGTCTCCCAGCGCGACGTCAATAAGCGCCTGGCTGGCCGCGAGCGGTGTCTGGAGCTCGTGCGAGGCGTTGGCGGCGAACTGGCGCTGGGTGTCGAAAGACCGCTGCAGTCGGGCCAGCATCCCGTTGAACGTGCGGGCCAGGCTGGTGACCTCGTCGGGCGGGCCCTCCACGTCCACGCGGGAACTGAGGTCGCCCGCGACCGCGCTGCGTGCCGCGGCGTCGATTTCGGCGAGGGGTGCCAGAGCACGGCCGACCGCTACGCGCATGAGCAGGGCACCGATCACGATGACGACGAGAAAGGCGAGAGAGGAGAGGATGGCCAGGAGGCGCAGGAAATCAGCGGGGCTCGACACGGTGGTTGGAACACTGGAGGACCTGGCCGAACTCGGTGCCTGACCCGGGACGAGCGTCACATCGACCGGGGTGAGGGTGTACCGCGGCACGTAGGCCATAAGAACCACCACCAGCACGATGAGCAGGGCGGCGCTGATGGTAAGCAACGCACCGAACACGATAGTGACCCGCGCCTTCACCGAGAATCGCCGAGAGGTCACCGGGCGGAGTCCTGATCTTTCTGAGGACACGAGGCCTGCTCGGTGATGATGCGGTACCCAGCGCCGGCGATGGTCTCGATGGGCCAGGGGTGGCCGAGCTTGCGACGCAAGGTGGAGATCACCACCCGGGGAGAGTTGGTGAACGGATCGGCGTTCCGGTCCCATGCCTTGGCAAGAAGTTCCTCGGCACTCAGCACTCCGCCGCCTGCGCGCAGGAGCTGCTCGAGGACGGCGAATTCCTTGTTGGTCAGGCTCAGCGGGACGCCGGAGCGAGAGACCTGGCGGGTGAAGGGGTCAAGGCTCAGGTCACCGGCCCGGAGCAGCGTAGGGAGTCGAGGCCCCGTACGTCGCGAGATCGCCCGGAGCCGGGCAATGAGCTCAGGAAACTCGAAAGGCTTGGCCAGGTAGTCATCAGCACCGAGTCGCAGACCCTCCACGCGGTCATCCAGCCGACCAGCGGCGGTCAGCATCAGCACCCCTACCTGCGGGTACGCATGAACGGCGCGACGGCACACCTCATCACCATGCACGACCGGGATATCACGATCGAGAACCATGGCGTCATAGTCGTTGAGCTCCAGCATCTCCAGAGCTGATCCGCCGTCACCGGTCGCGTCGACCGTCATCGAGTCTCGTCGCAGACAGATCTGCAGCGCCTTCGCGAGCAGAGGCTCGTCCTCGACCACAAGGACTTTCACGTCCCTGCTCCTCTCGTCCCCCGCACCACTTCCGGGCTCTCCCCTTCGTAACGGGCCCCAGCAATAGCTTCGCAGACCGTCATACCCAGTGCCGGGGCGGCCGCCCCGGCACCGAGCTACCTCAAGCAACGCAAGATCAGGGGCGGTACGTCTCGTCTCCCGCAGGCGTACCGGGGCGGTCCCCCTCGGGCAGCGGGTACGCCTGGGAGTCACCCGCCGGGACGCCTGGGCCGTCACCCTCAGGCAGAACTACCGCAGGCTCGTCCCCGCCGTTGTGGGAGGAGGCGCCGGACGCAGCACTGGCAATCGTCGCCCCGCCGCCGATCAGCACTGCGGCGGTGACCAGACCGATGCCCCAGCTTCGCCTGAATTGCATGATGATTCCTCTCTGCGGACCCCGGGTGGGCCAGCTCCTGCAGTCAAGCCGGAGGGATGTTGCGAGAGTTTAAAGAGGTAGCCGCGCCTCTCCGTTGCGAAGGACGCCCCGCTGACCTGGGCAGGACACGCGGCAAGCCCCGTCGGCCCCTCCGGCTCCGCGTCGAGGATTCCACCGCCCACAGGACGTCGGCGGGGACGGCCGTGTCGCCCCGCCACCACGCGAGGGAGTACGGACGCCTCATCCAGCACTCCGAAACCCTCATCACCTGGGTTGCCATTAGTGACGGAGGGCCTGGGGCAGCGAACGAGAGGTCTTGTCCCTGTCGGGTCTCCTGGAAATGCCGGAATGCCCGGGGCACGTGACCTGCCCAGGCGGCGCCATGCCGCGACCCGCGTACCCAGACGACGCGGACGCCCACGCACGATCCGCTCGATCCGCTCGATCCCCGCCCTGGTCCCGCGCCTGGCCGGGGAGAATGCCTCGTAGGGGTATCGCAGGATCCACGGCGAACTCGCGGCGCCGGGTATCAAGGTTGCCGCCTCCACCGTCTGGGAGATCCTCCGCGAGCACGGCATCCCACCCGCACCCGAACGGCAGAGCACCACCTGGACAGACTTCCTCCGCAGCCAGGCCGAGGCCCTCCTCGCCTGCCACCTCTTCGAAGTCCGCACGCTGACCGGGGCGCGCCTGTACGTCTTCGCCGTCATGGCCCTGTCCTCCCGAAGCTACGGCAAAGTGACAAGTAGCTCTCTGTAGCGGATCCAGGTTCGAGCTGGACATGAACTCCCACCTCGCCCTCGCCGCGGCGTCCATGGTGCCCGGACCCCGAACCCCGCCCGAGACGGGAACCGCCCGATCGGCGGCGGGCGGCTCGGCAAGGTCGGCAACCTGAAATCCGGTATCCCCGACGTCGCCCCAGAGGGCTGGATCCGGTGGGGTGCATTGCCACGCCATCCGGTCCCGCGGGTCGGACTGGGAGAGGTCGGCTGCGCTGTCGGCGCATGTCCCTGGCGGGCTGCCCGGCAGCGCGGCACGGATCAGCCGGATGCCGTCAGTGCCGCGCGCGCGGTGGTGAGGATCTCCTCGGAGAGCGGGGAACCGTTGGTGGCCCGGGCCAGGACGAGTGCGCCGAGCATGGTGCACAGCCGGGTGATGCCGTCCTGGTCCTCAGTGGTGAGCCACTCGGCGAAGTCGCCCACGCCTTCGGTGTAGATCCGGCGGGCTTCCTGGACTTCGCCCTCGCGCGCCATGTCGGTGACGAGTGCGGCGACGGGACACCCGTCCGCCGGGCTGTCGCGGTGTCCAGGGGAGAGGTAGGCGTCGATCAGTGCCCGCTGGGCGGCGCCTCGCTGCCCGTCGTGCTGCTCGAGTCCGTCCTTGTGGCGTCGGGTGAGTTCGTTGAATGCGTGGGCGGTGGCTTCGTCGATGAGTGCCTCTTTGGAGGCGAACTGCTTGTAGAAGCCGCCGTGGGTCAGTCCGGCCGCCTTCATGATGTCGGCGACGCTGGCGTGAGTCCCCTGTTCCCGGAACAGGCGAGACGCGGTTTCCACGACCCGTCGGCGGTTCTCCTCGGCCTGCGCCTGCGATACGCGGCCCATCGGCCACCTCCTGCTTGGATGTCGACTGGCATCTATCCTAAATCAGTGTTTAGATTGTGGTTGTCATCTAATTTAGTGCCGCCGGCCGCTCGCCGACGGCCGTAACGCTGGAGTGGGCATGGAACTGAAGGACGCGGTCGCGGTGGTCACCGGCGCCAACCGGGGGCTCGGACGGCATCTGGCCGCCCAGCTCGTGGAGCGTGGCGCGAAGGTGTACGCGGCGGCCCGGCGCCCCGAGACGGTCGACGTGCCGGGTGTCGTCCCGCTGCGGCTGGACGTCACGGACGAGACGTCGGTGCAGGAGGCCGCCCGGATGGCGTCCGACGCGACACTGTTGATCAACAACGCGGGCGTCTCCACCGGCGCGGCACTCATCGGAGGCGACCTGGCCGAGGTGCGCCGGGAGATGGAGACCAACTTCTTCGGCCCGCTCGCCGCGACCCGCGCCTTCGCCCCCGTGATCGAGGGCAACGGCGGCGGCGCCGTGCTCAACGTCCTGTCCGTCCTGTCCTGGTTCCACCCGGCCGCCCTCGGCTCCTACGCCGCGTCCAAGGCCGCCGCCTGGGCTCTGAGTGACGCGATCCGTGAGGAATTGGCACCGCGCGGGATCGCCGTCTCGGCTCTGCACGTCGGCTACATGGACACCGACATGGCCGCCGGCGTGCCCGCCGATCAGAAGGTCGCCGCCGACGACGTCGCGGCCCAGGCCCTTCACGGCATCGAGACCGGCCTGCCCGAGATCCTCGCGGACGAGGCCAGCCGGTACGTCAAGCAGAGCCTGTCCGCGGCACCCCAGCCGAACGCAGGCTGACGCCGCTCCCCCCCACCCCGGCGCGACCATCTCCACACCCCTCAGACAAGGACATCTCATGCGCTACACGACCTTCGGCCACCGGACCGGACTGCGCGTCTCCGAGTACGCGCTCGGCACCGCGAACTTCGGCACCGGCTGGGGCGCGGGCGCCGAGCCCGACGAGGCCCGGCGGATCTTCGACCGGTTCGCCGAGGCCGGCGGCACCTTTCTCGACAGCGCGGACGGCTACCAGTTCGGCGAGTCGGAGGAGCTGACCGGAAAGCTGATCTCCGCCGACCGCGACCACTTCGTCCTGGCCACGAAGTTCGCCCTCGGCGCCGCCCCGCAGCCGGACATCTCCAGGACCGGCAACAGCCGCAAGAACATGGTCGCCTCGGTCGAGGCCAGCCTGAAGCGCCTGGGCACCGACTACATCGACCTGCTGTGGGTGCACTTCCCCGACGAGCTCACTCCGATGGAGGAACTCCTGCGCGGACTCGACGACCTGGTGAGCGCCGGCAAGATCCACCACGCCGCGCTGTCCAACTTCCCCGCCTGGCGCGTCTCGCGCGCGGTCACCCTCTCGGACCTCAAGAACTGGGCCCCGATCGTGGGCGTCCAGCACGAGTACAGCCTCGTCGAGCGCACCGCCGACCGTGAGCTCCTGCCCATGGCCGAGAGCCTCGGGCTCGGCGCAGCCCTGTGGTCCCCGCTCGGCGGCGGACTGCTCACCGGCAAGTACCGCAGCTCCGCCGAGGGACGCCTGAGCGACCTGGGCGCGGTCGTCCACACCGAGAGCACCGGCCAGAAGACCGCCGTCGTCGACACCGTCCTGGCCGTCGCCGAGGAGACCGGCGTGACGCCCGCCCAGGTCGCGGTGGCGTGGGTGCGCGAGCGCGCCGCCCGCTCCGTGGCCGCGCTCGTCCCGATCATCGGCCCGCGCAGTCTCTCCCAGCTCGACAGCTACCTCGGCGCCCTCGACGTCCAGCTGACCGACGAGCACTACACCCGCCTGGCCGAGGTCAGCGCGGTGCCGCTCGGCGTGCCCCACGAGGGGATCGCCGCCTCCCTGGACCGCCTCCAGGGAGGCGCCGCCGACCACGTCACCGCCCCGGTCGTGCCGGTGGCCTGACAGGTGAACGCGGCCGAGGACGCGGTACGCCCGCGCCGCACCCAGAAAGACACCACAAACTAGTTCGCACTGGGACAAGCCCGGGCGAGCGGAGACCCCGACCTTCCACGGACGGGACACGGAACGGAGACGACGGTGAAGGCTTTCATGGTCGAGAAGTACGGCGACCAGGCCGGGATGCGCGCCGCCGAAGCGCCCGACCCCCAGGTGGGCGCCGACGACGTCCTGGTCAAGATCCACGCGGCGGGCGTCAACCCGCTGGACCTCAGGATCCGCAACGGAGACTTCAAGACCTTCCTGCCCTACCGCCTCCCGCTCATTCTGGGCAACGACCTCGCCGGGACGGTCGTCCGCGTCGGCCCGTCCGTCACCCGCTTCGCGGTGGGCGACGAGGTCTACGCCCGGCCCGACAAGGACCGCATCGGCACCTTCGCCGAACTCATCGCCGTTCACCAGGACGACCTGGCGCCCAAACCGGCCACCCTCACCATGCCCGAGGCCGCCTCCCTGCCCCTGGTCGCCCTCACCGCATGGCAGGCACTGGTCGAGCGCGCCCGCGTGCAACCGGGCCAGAAGGTCCTCATCCACGCGGGCGCCGGCGGCCTCGGCTCCATCGCCGTCCAGCTGGCGAAGGCGCTCGGCGCACACGTCGCCACCACCGTGAGCACCGCCAAGGTCGACCTGGCCAGGGACCTCGGCGCGGACGTCGTCATCGACTACCGCACCCAGGACTTCGAAGAGGTACTCGACGGCTACGACGTCGTCCTCGACAGCCTCGGCGGCGAGAACCTCGCCAAATCCCTGCGCGTACTCAAGCCCGGCGGCACGGCCATCAGCGTCGCGGGCCCGCCCGACCCCGCCTTCGCCCGCGAACTCGGCGCGAACCCGGTCCTCCGCCTGGCCATGACCGCCCTCAGTTCCAAGACCCGCCGCCAGGCCAAGCGCCTGGGCGTGACGTACTCCTTCCTGTTCATGAAGGCCAGCGGAGACCAACTGCGCGAACTCACCCCTCTGATCGACACCGGGAAGGTCCGACCCGTCGTCGACCGCGTCTTCCCGTTCGACGAAACCCTTCAGGCCATGGAGTACGTCGAGAAGGGACGCGCGAAGGCCGGGAAAGTCGTCGTCTCCATGACATGAGCGCGGGCACAGCCCAGCCGGACGCCGAGGCAGCCCGTCACAACGAGAAGCCCAACCCCTCACCCCCCACCGCACACCAGGACCCGGCCATGAGCGCATCGTCCAGCTCCCCCACACCCACCCCGTCGTCGTACAAGAACGCGCCGACCCGCTCCGTTTCCGTACAGGGCATCAACTTCGCCTACCGGCAGCTCGGCCCGGACGACGGCGTACCGCTGATCCTCCTCAACCACCTGTCCGCGGTTCTGGACAACTGGGATCCACGGGTCGTCGACGGACTGGCCGACCGACGCCGCGTGATCACCTACGACAACCGGGGCGTCGGCGCGTCCGGCGGCTCCACACCCGACACCATCGAGGCGATGGCCCGCGACACCGTGCTGTTCATCCGAGCCCTCGGGCTCGACCGGGTCGACCTGCTCGGCCTGTCGATGGGCGGCTTCATCGCCCAGGTCATCGCGGCACAGGAACCCGCCCTCGTACGCAAACTCATCCTCGCGGGCACCGGCCCCGCCGGCGGACCCGGCATCGACAAGGTCACGTCCCTCACCGTCCAGGACATGCTGAAGGCGACGCTGCGGCGCAAGGACCCGAAGCACTACCTCTTCTTCACCCAGACCGAGGGGGGCCAACGGGCGGCGCGCGAATTTCTGGCGCGGCTGAAGGAGCGCACGGACGACCGCGACAAGGCGATCTCGGTGCAGTCGTTCCGCGCCCAGCTGAAGGCCATCAAACGCTGGGGCCGCACAGCACCGCAGGACCTGTCGCGCATCCAGCAGCCGGTCCTGGTGGCCAACGGCGAGAGCGACCGGATGGTCCCGAGCGAGAACACACTCGACCTGGCCGCGCGGCTACCCCGAGGTGAACTCGTCCCCCTCTACCCGGATGCCGGACACGGGGGCATCTTCCAGTACCACGACGAATTCGTCGCACGGGCGCTTGGGTTCCTGGAATCGTAGCCTCCCCAATCGACCGGTCGGACGCGGACGACGTCGAACAGCACGCCTGTCCGAAGTGTGACGCGCAACCCGGCTCGCCCTGCCGCTCGCGCGGCGGCGCGGTCGCCTCCGCCTACCACACCCGCCGCTTCACCATCGTGCCCCGGCTGAAGAAAACGCTGCGGGTGCCGACCCCAGCCGACCGCGGCCCGGGCCGGCCGTGGCGGCCGGGCACCCCGCCGCCGGCGCCAATCGACCCGGACCTGCCGAGCGCGGACATCCGCATCGGCTACGCCCGCTGCTCGACCCTCGGCCAGGAACTCGACTCCCAGCTCGACGCGCTCAGCAAGCACGGCATCCCCCGGGACAAGATCTTCAGCGAGAAGATCGGCACCCGAGTACGGGTCCGCCCCCGGTTCGAGGAGGCCCTCCGTACGGCGCGGGAGGTCAAGACGCACGCCCCGCACTGCCGGGTCATCTTCACCGTGTACGAGATGAAGCGCCTCGGCCGCCACGCCGCCGAGCTGACCGCACTCGCCGACCACCTCACCGCCCACGGCCTGGTCCTGGAGATGCTCGCCGGGCCCCTGCCCGGCATCTACGACCCCACCGGCCCCGGGAAGCTGCTGTTCGCGTTCTTCGCGGCGATGGCGGAGACGGAGCGGGAGAACATCCGCGAGTCGACGCTGGAGGGGCTGGCCACCGCGGCCCGCAAGGGCAAGCACGGCGGCCGACCGCCGGTCATCACCGACGACATGCTGCACACCGTGCTGCGGCGCCGCGCGCTCGGCGAGTCCGTCGAGCAGATCCAGCCCGACCTGTTCATCCCCACGGGCAAGCGCAAGGGACAGAACCCGTCCGTCGCCAGCTAGTCGGTTTGATCGCGATCGGCGTCCGTCCCGCTGCGCCGGGCTATGAGTTCGTCCTCGATACGCCGGAGCGTGGCATTGACGATCTCGATGGTGGCGGGGTCGTCGATGATGCCCCGGAGGGTCCGGTCCCAGTTGTCCCGGAGGATCTGGTGATTCCGGCGGGCCTTGTCGGTGGGGTACAGGCGCACGCCTCGGGCGTTGCGGTCGTCCACGACGCGATCCACGAGCCCTCTCTTCTCCAGGCCGCGCAGTACCCGGCTGAAGTTGCTCGACGGAAGCAGGGTCGCCTCCGACGCGGCTCGCGCGGACGTGCCGGGGTGGTGGTGGATGAACCGCATGACGCTGATCTCGATCGGCGTGCACGGCTCGAAGGCGGGGTCCGCCGGGGGCCGAAGCTGCCGCCCCACGGCGAAGACCAGGTCGGCCAGCTCGTGGAGACTGGCGGATTTGACGTCGCTCATGCCACGAGAGTACCTTCCTATCACTCGATAGCTATTAGTTGATAGTATTTAATCGTGGGCGCCCCCGCGCCTCGAAGGCCGTGGCGCCGCTCAGACAATCCACCGACTCATGAATGAGGAATCCCCCATGGACATCAGCGGAGCCGTAGTACTCGTGACCGGAGCGTCGTCAGGCATCGGAGCTGCCACCGCACGCGCCGCCTCCCGCGCCGGAGCGCGTGTGGTGCTCCTCGCCCGCCGCGAGGAACGCATCCGACAGCTCGCCAAGGAACTCGGCGAGTCCGTGGCCCTGGCCGTGCCATGCGACGTGACGGACCGGGCCCAGGTCACGGCGGCCGCAGAAGCCGCGATCGAGAAGTTCGGGCGGATCGACGTCCTGGTGAACAACGCAGGCCAGGGGCTACAGGCGACCGTCGACGCCATCGACCCCGAGGACTTCCGCGCCGTCCTCGAACTCAACCTCCTCGCACCCCTGACCGCGACGCAGGCCGTCCTTCCGCAGATGCGCAAGCAGGGAGCCGGGGCCATCGTGAACGTGGGCTCCGGGATCATCTGGTCGTCGCTGCCCGGATCCGGCGCGTACTCCGCCTCCAAGGCCGCCCTCGCCAAGCTCTCGGCCATCGCCCGCGTCGAGCTCGCCGACGACAACATCGCCGTGTCGATGATGTTCCCGTCGATCACCGAGACCGAGTTCGTCAGGACGGTTCGCGGCGACGTCGCAGGCGCGCTGAAAATGGAGGGCTCCAGCGGCCTGGTACCCCAGTCGCCCGAGCGCGCCGCCGACACCATCCTCGATCTGATCAGGAGCGGCGCCGAGCAGGCCGACCTCGTCCCGGAGGAGTACGGCGGCACGCTCAAAAGCTGAGCCACCGAGAAGGAAAATACCCCGACGCACGTCATGAGGCCGGGCGGGCAACGCCTCCCGCTGCTGTCGACGAAGCACAGGCGGCAGCGGTGGAAGGACACGCACCACCCGGTCCGTTACCGAAGGAAGAGACACGGCACATGGAGATAGGCGTAGGGCTGCCGGGCCATGTCACCGGAGTTGAGGAGCGTACGTTGGTGACGTGGGCGCGGCGGGCCGAGGAGCGGGGATTCGCCTCGCTGATCGCCAGCGACCGCCTGGCCTGGTCCACTCCGGACCCCCTGATCACACTGGCCGCGGCGGCCGGGGCCACCGAACGCATCCGGTTGGTCACCAGCGTGCTGCTGGCCCCGCTGCACACCAACCCCGCATTGTTCGCCAAGGCCGCGGCGACCTTGGACCGGATCGCGGGCGCCGGACGGCTGCATCTCGGTCTCGCTCCCGGAGCCCGCGAAGACGACTACCGGGCGAGCCACCTGGACTTCAGCACCCGAGGGCGTGCCCTGGACACACTGGTGGAACGCGTCACCGCCATCTGGCGGGGTGAAGAGGAGGTGGGTCCGGCCCCGGCCACCCCCGGAGGGCCGCCACTGTGGTTCGGCGGCGCATCGCAGGCGACGCTGCGGCGTATCGCCTCCCACGGCACCGGGTGGATCGCCGGAACCGGCGGAGACATCGACGAGTTCCTCACATTCACCACCCGCCTCCACAGCCGCTGGAAGGAGGCCGGCAGGCAAGGACGTCCGCGCACCAGGGCCACGGCGATGTTCGCCCTCGGCGGCCACGCACACCGATCCCTCGCCCGCGCCGTCAACGACTACTACGCCTTCGCCGGCCCCGACTACGTCCGGACCGTCATCGACACGGCGGCCACCACCGCCGACATGATCCACGCAACCGTCACCGCCCACGAAGCAGCCGGACTCGACGAACTCGTCTTCGTGGCCAACGACACCGACCCGAACCAGATCGACCTGCTCGCCGACATCCTCGGGGACACACTCACCTGAGGTGACCCCGGTGGTGTGGACACTCTGACAATGGATCTCGCAGATCCCAGGAAGGGTGGCCTGGTGGGACGTAGGTCTCCGGATCCGGAGGAGTTCAGGAACGATGCCGTCGCGTCACAGGGGCAGCCTTGCTGTCACCCGGACCCTCGCCCCGCGACCAGCGAAGTACGTGCGAGAGTGGGGCGATGAAGACCATCGGATTGATTGGCGGCATGAGCTGGGAGTCGACGGCCGAGTACTACCGGCTGCTCAATGAGGGGGTCCGGGAGCGATTGGGCGGCCTCCACTCCGCCAAGTGCGTGCTGTATTCGGTCGACTTCGCCGAGATCGAGCGGCTGCAGGTGGCCGGGCTCTGGGATGAGGCCGGCGAAGTACTCGCCGACGCCGCCCGGTCCCTGCAGGCGGCTGGTGCGGGCCTGCTGCTGATCTGCACCAACACGATGCACAAGGTCGCCGACCAGGTGGTGGCGGCGGTAGACATTCCGCTGCTGCATCTGGCCGACGCGACAGCATCTGCGGTGCGGACCGCAGGTCTGCGCCGAGTGGGGCTCTTGGGCACCGCGTTCACCATGGAGCAGGACTTCTACCGCGACCGTGTGGCCGGGCACGGCCTGGAGGTCCTGGTGCCTGACGCGGACGGCCGGGCCGTCGTCCACAGAGTGATCTACGAAGAGCTCTGCCTCGGCATCATCCGGGAGGAGTCCCGAGCGGCCTACGGTGAGGTGATCAGCCGGCTTGTGGCTTCTGGCGCGGAGGGCATCATCCTCGGCTGCACCGAGATCGAGCTTCTCATCAGCCCGGAGCACAGTCCGGTTCCTGTCTTCGCCACCACCCGCCTGCACGCCGAGGCCGCCGTTAACGCGGCATTCGCGTCCGGACGGTAACCCAGGCCGCTGGTCATCAGCCCGGCGACCACCGCCAAGACCCACATCAACCAGGCCGTGGCCGAGCTCCACGCCCGCGTGCCCCGACCTGTCCGCCGTCCCCGTGAATGCCCAGGCCCGCAGCGGCGGGGCGGCTGTCGTGTTCGCGCTCGAGCCCGCCGCATGATGGCGATGAACTGCGATGCCACCGGCTAGTACCACCGACGCCCGCCTTGCGCGGGACGTGTACGGGTGCGGCGGCGTTCGCCGTGCCGTCACCCCGGTGACGTGCATGAGCCTGTGCTCCATGCGGGCGGGCTCCTTCAGCTGCGCGTGCCTTCTCGCCCGTCAGGGGGCTGATGCGCTGCCGGATGGCAGCGAGCACACCTGACCGGCCCCGGCGGCCCGGCGTCAGCCAAGGACTGTGCCCGTGGATGCGGCCGGCCGGCGTCGGCGTGAGAAAGCACCGAGGTCGATGGGCTGGCCGGTGTGTTCGCAGGTGTGCGTGAGCGCACTGCGGTCGTGGTCGTGCCCGCCTTCGACACCCTGGATCAGGGTGGTCATGAGGCGGCCCACCAGAGGGGCGTTTTTGAACTGATTGCCGCTGGTGCCGATGGCTACGTAGAAGCCGGCGAGTTCGGTTCGGTCGTATACGGGGGTCCAGTCGTCGGTCACGTCGTACACGCCTGCCACCCCTTTGGGCTTGTTGGGAACGCGCAGACCGGGCAGTCGGCGAGCCGCCCGCGTCACCTGCGTTCTGAACTGCGACACGGTCGGGAGGGGGCTCCCGTCGTCCGGATCGTCGAGCCATTCCAGCGGGTCGCACTCGGGTTCCGTGCCGCCGACGAGCAGGAACTCCCTGCCCTCGGGCCGTATGTATGTGCCGAGGTCCATATCGACCAGCACCGGTGCCTGACGGTCGCCGCCGACGTCGTGGTAGCCGGCGGGGGCCGCTACATGGTGCACCTCCTGGCGAAGCGGCCGCAGACCGACCGTGAAGTCGCCGCCCACTCCGGCGAGCCGGTTCAGCTGTCCCGACCATGGGCCGGCCGAGTTGACGACCACCCCGGCGGACAGTTCGGTTCCCTCCTCGAGGCGCACCCCGCGCACGCGTCCCCCGCGCCGCATCACCGCGGTGACCTCGGTCTTCCAGCGGAAGGTGGCTCCGTGCCGCTGGGCGGCCGCGGCAAGGTTGCGCGCGGCGAGTTGCGGGTCGTCGACAAAGCCCCCGTCGGGTGTGTGGAGAGCACCGAGCCGAGCGGACGCGTCGGCGAAGAACTCGTCGTCATCCACGGGGCGGGGCGGGAAGTACCGGCCGGTGTCCACGGCGGGCAACCGCTCGGACAGCTCCTGTGCATCCCATTCCTCGTACGGGACACCGACCTTGTCGAAGTGGCGCGTGAACAGGCTGCAGGGTGCGAAGTCCACGTCCAGCAGGGTGACGCCGCAGCGGTTGAACGCTGCGAGGGGTTCACCGGCGGGTGCTTGGAGATGGTCGCGCCATGCTTCCCAGCAGTGAAGGGACTCCCACGCGGCCTTGACGCCCGCGATCGTGGGATAGGTGAAGCGGACCACGGCGCTCGAGGCGCTGGTGGAGCCGTTGCCCGCGCCGCCGAACTTGTCGACGACGACCACCCGCAGGCCGCTTCGCGCCAGTTCGAGAGCGATGGAGGATCCGATGACCCCGGCCCCGACGACGACCACGTCTGTGCTCTCAGTCACGTTTCAGCTCACCTTCTTATCGCCGGACCAGACGGTTCCTGCGGGGGCGCGGCGGGGCGCCGCTCCGCCGTTGTCCGCGCCGTACGCGGGTAAGAGGCCATGCTCCGGCGACCGTTGTCGTCACCTTCCGTCGCCATACCCCACCGCTGTCGCACAGGTGCGCCGGTGCTCAGCTGTGGGGGCCGAAGGCCGCTCAACGTTCCGGACATGATCGTGGAGCGGGTCGGCCCTCGCGCATGCGCAGGATCAAGGTGACCGCGTCCTCCCGGCGGGTTCCGGGAGTGAGGAGTTCCTGCAGGAGGAGGCCGCGAATCGCGGCAACGGTGACGGTGGCCACATCCCGCGCTTCCCTCGCCTCGAGCCCTTCGCGTTCCGCGAGTGAGGACAGCATCGCGGTCAGGTCGCCGAGCGACTCCACGAACTCACGGAAGTCCTCGGGGCCGTACGCGGCCAGTCCGACGACGTAGAAGAAGCCGCGGACACGCGACAGCTGCTCCGGCCGGGTGTAAGTACGCCAGATCGCCCTGACGAAATCGTCGAAGGTGCCCTGCTGGGCGGCCTCCAGAAGTGCCTCGTTGTCACGGGATCGCTGCGCCTTGAGCATGGCGGCCAAGACGCCCCAGAGTGACCCGAAGTGGTAGCGCAGCAGGGCGTGGCTGGTCTCGATTCGGGCGGCGATCTCACGGAGCGACATCTCCGGCGGGGGCAGGGTCTCGCCGAAGGCGTCGAGAAGCCGTGCCAGGAGTCGCTCGCGCGCGCTGCCGTTGCGTTGCGAGGTTGACAGGATCACTCCCACAGTTTATCCATTGGAAAAGAAGATTCGCAACGGCGAAGGATCGACGATGAGACCTGCTCATGTGGCCGGCGCGACGGTCATCGACGGAACGGGGCGCGACCCCTGCAAGCTCGGCCTCACGATCGAGAACGGCCGCATCACCCGTCTCGGGGCCTCCAGCGCGCACGGCGAGCGTCTCGATGCCGAGGGATTGACGATGACGCCCGGCCTGATCGACGCTCACGTCCACCTGGGCCTGTCGAGCCCGATCCAGCCGCACTTCTCGTTTCGGATCAGCGCCGCCGAGATCGCGGCGGACATCTTCGCCACGGCCGGCGCGGCGCTCGACGCCGGCTTCACCACCGTTCGCGACACCGGCGGGATCGACGGCGGTGTCGTCACCGCGATCGCGAAGGGCAAGGTCAGAGGGCCGCGCGTCCTGTCGTGCGGACCTGTTCAGTGCCAGATCGGCGGGCACGGCTACTACGGAGCCGAATGGGAACCCACCGAGCTGTGGAACAGCCACCACATCGCGGGCCTGTGCGCCCTCTCCATGATGGCGGGCAACGCGGACGAGCTGCGGCACAACGTCCGCGAAGCCTTCCGTCGCGGAGCCTCCTTCCTGAAGCTCTGCGTGACCGGCGGAGTGGTGGGCGCACATGATCGACTGAGCGACACCCAGTTCACCGTCGAAGAGATCGCTGTCGCAGTTCAAGAAGCTGCGGCACGGAACACCTATGTGACCGTTCACGCCCACAACAACGAAGGCATACGAAACGCGGTCGAGGCCGGGGTGCGCTGTGTCGAGCACGGCACCAGCCTCGACGAATCCACAGCGGCCCTGATGGCCGCTCGCGAGGTCGCCCTCGTGCCCACGTTCGCTGTCGTCGAGCAACTGCTGCACGACACCGCCGGAGCCGGTCTCGCCGAGTCGACCCGCGACCGGGCCAAGGGCGTACGCGAGCAGATGACACAGGCGCTCGCTGCCGCCAAGCACGCCGGAGTACGGATCGGGCTGGGTTCCGACCTCATCGGTCCGGCCCAGGACCGTCGTGGCAAAGAACTCAGCCTGCGCGCGGCCCTCGAGACGCCGATGGAAGCGCTCGTGGCGGCGACCCGGACCAACGCCGAGATCCTCGGCCTGTCCGGCCAGGTGGGTGTCATCACTCCCGGCGCGCAGGCAGACCTCGTTCTGTGGAACGGCAACCCGCTCGAAGACCCGGAACTGTTCTCCGACCCCGCCAACGCCGTCCTCGTGATCCAGGCCGGCCGAATCGTAAAGGACCTCAGATGAGCACCATGTGGCAGGGCTGCCTCCCCCACACCGACTACTTCGAGATGCGCTCCAGCGGGGGGCACGACTACGGCGTCTGGGTCACCACGCCACCGGGCTACGACCCTGCCGCGGCGCAAGCGCCTGTCGTGTACGTGCTCGACGGCAACTGGGCCGTGGGCATGACCGCCCCACTCATCGTCACGCAGCTGGACCCCATGCAGTCGATTCAGCCCTACGTCCAAGTCAGCGTGGGTTACGCGGGCGAGGAAGCGGAGCACTGGTCGCGGTTGCGCAACCGCGACCTCGTGCCCCCCGGCGAACCCATCGCGCAGGAGTACATCGACGCGGTGGAGATGGGGATCGAAGCGGGGACGATGACTCGCGAGCAAGCCGACGCCTACCTCGCTGAATTGAGCGACAGCCGCGGGGACGTGTTCCTGGAGTTCCTCACCGACGACCTGCACCCGCGGATCGAACGCGACTACGGCACAGCCCCGAGCGGTCACGGCCTCTTCGGCTATTCGTACGGCGGACTCTTCAGTCTCTACGCCTGGCTCACCAAGAGCACGTTCTTCGAGAGCATCGGCGCGGGCAGCCCCGGCATTGTCAATGCAGACAGTCAGGTCTTCGCTCGTCTTCAAGCAATGGGTGACACCCTGCCCGCCACCAAGCTTCACGTGACCTTCAACGACCGCGAGCTGCTCGGAGAGCTGGCGGTCTACCAGAGTCTCGCGAAGAACGCGGCCACGTTCCTTCACCGCCTCACCTCACGCGGCGGATCCGTCACCAGCGCACTCATGCACGAAACGCACGTGACCGGGTTGCAGGCATCGTTCCTCAGCTACCTCAGGACCTGCCGCGCCCAGTGAGCCTGGATGCCGCAGCTCTCGTTGCGTCCCATGTGACCGGCGTCGGTGACGCAGGATGTCCGGGACCATGCTCACGCATGTAGGGGATGGCAGGTCGCGGATCGCAGGCGCCCCGTGCGGCGCTGCCCGACGACGTATCGGAGAGCGATCAGTGGCACTGGCTTGATCACGTCGCTCGCCCGCTCTCGGCATCTCCTCACGGACAACCCACAGACACCTCTCCCCCGTCCTAGGTGGCGCGAGAGGCGCCCGGGACGGACGGGACGTCTGCGCACGGGGTTTTGAGGAGAGGATCATTGATCCGTGCCCGGCGAATAGGTGTGACCGCCTTGGCGGTGCTGGCGGCCCTGGCGGGCTCACCCGGACTGGCACAGGCCGGACAGCCGCGCCCATCCGGGCAGTTGAGCGCGACGGCCGACAACCAACTCCCGCCGGGGTGGCGGATCGACGGGGAGGGCGGGGCGCGTGAGCTGGTCTGGCGCGCGCCGAAGGCCGTGCCCATGGGGGATGCGCGGGTCGAGTTCCGTACCGGGGGCCGGCTGCTCGGAGTGCCGAAACCGGCGAGGGATGGGCGGACCTTCCGGCTCGTACTCGGCACGACGCGGCCCGAGCGGCTGACGGCCCTGCGCGTGACGGCCGCGGGGCGCCGGCTGGACGCGGCGGCCGACGACACGCACAGGTCCGGGCCGCGCGTGGCACGGAGGCCCGCGCAGGCGCCGGCGAACGGAGTCGATCCGGGCAAACCCGGCTCGTACCGCACGGTCACCGGGGAGTACGACCTCGCCCCGGTGCGCCTGCCCGGGTTCGACACCCCGGTGGAGATGACCGCCGAGGTGGTGGCGCCGAAGGGGGCCACCGGCAGCCGGCCGCTCGCGCTGTTCCTGCACGGCCGCCACGAAACCTGCTACAAGCCGGGCTCCGAGGACGGCGTGACCGGCGACTGGCCCTGTGCGGACGGTTTCAAGCCGATCCCGAGCCACCTGGGCTATCTGCGCGACCAGCGACTGCTGGCCTCACAGGGCTATGTGACGGTGTCGATCTCGGCGAACGGCATCAACGCCCAGGACTGGCAGGCCGAGGACTCCGGCGCGCAGGCGCGTTCCTCGCTGGTACGGCAGCACCTCGCCCACTGGGCCGACTGGACCGCCCATCGCTCCTCCGCCCCGGCCGTCGTACGCAAGGCGGCGAAGGCCGACCTCTCCCGTGTCCTGCTCGTCGGCCACTCGCGCGGTGGCGAGGGCGTCAACCGGGCCGCCATGGACAGTCTCTACCCGCCGCCGGCCGCCGAGGACGGCTACCGGGGTCCGGTGCGCTGGAAGGTGCGCGGGACTGTGCTCATCGGACCGACGATCTTCGGCCAGAATCCAGTCGCCGACGTGCCGTCCGTGACGCTGCTGCCGGGCTGTGACGGCGACGTGTCGGACCTGCAGGGCGAGAACTTCGTCGACGGGACGCGCGGGATCAGCCGGGGTACGGCACTGCACAGCGCGGTCTACCTGGTCGGCGCCAACCACAACTACTTCAACAGCGAGTGGACCCCGGGCGAGGCCGCCGCACCGGCCATGGACGACTTCGGGACCGACCCGGAGCAGCCGGATCCGGTGTGCACGCCGGGTGCCGCGACCCGGCTGACCGCCGCCCAGCAGCACAAGGCGGGCGCCACATACATCGCCGCCGCGGCCCGGCTCTTCCTCGTCGGGGACGATCGGGTGCGTCCGCTGCTCGACGGGTCCGGCAAGCGGGCCCCGTCCGCGGACCCGGCCCGGGTGCTGACCCACGCGGTCGGCGGCCGTCGCAGCGGTGGTTTCCTGCCGGACGGCGGGGTAAAGGTGACCGGTGCCCGGCGGTGTTCGGCGGTCGACCCCGACCCGGCAGTGGCCTGTCTGAACCCGGAGGCCCCCGGATCGTCACCGCACTTCGCGTGGTGGGAGGCGGAACCGGAGACCGGCCGCGGCGCGGTGGCCCTGAAGTGGTCCGCGCCGGGCACGGCCGCGCATATCACTCCGGCCAAGCCGCTCTCCCTCCGCGACTCCCAGAAGCTCGCGCTCCGGGTCTTCGTACCGCCGAACACGACCGGCACGAAGTTCGACGTGTCCGTCACCGACTCCTCCCACCGTCGGGCGACACTGGGCTCGGTCCAGGTGGACGGGCTCCCGGGCTCCGCGAACACCGCCTCCTACTGGGCTCAGGAGCTGCGGGTCCCGCTGTCGGCCGCGACCCGGGCCGGGCTCGATCTCCGGCATGTCACGTCCCTTGAGCTGACGCCCCGTTCGCAGTCCGGGCAGGCCTGGCTGATGGACGCCTGGGGCTGGGCGCCCGGCACGTGGCCGGTGAAGGCCGCCGCGCTGCCGCGCGTCGACGTGGGCCGCACGGTCGTCAAGGAGGGCGACTCGGGCACCCGCACCTACCGGATTCCGGTCGAGATCTCCGGGCACGGCAGCGGGCAGGTCCGCGTGTACGTCCTCGACCCGGACGGTGGCCGGGCCGAGAACCGGCTCGTGACCGTACGGCCCGGCAGCGACGCGATCGACGTGCCGGTCGAGGTGAACGGCGACACGGTCTACGGTGACGACGTGGCCCACGACATCGCCGTGAAGGCCGTCCACAACGCCGTCGTCGGCAAGCACCGGGGCGGGCTCACCGTCGAGAATGACGACCCCGCGCCGGTGATCACCCTCTCTCCGGTCGCGGACCGGGTGCCCGAGGGAGAGACGCTGACCTGGCGGTTGTCCCTGGACGCGCCCACGGCGGTGGACATCTGGCAGCCGGTGCGGGTACTTCCGGTCGCCGAGGGCGCCGAGCTGTCCACCAAGGACGTGGACCCGCAGTGGCTCAAGGACTGGTCCGGTGACGCGCCCGACCCCGAGCGGCCGCTGTCCGACGCGGACCTGTGGGTATGGCTGAACATCCCGCCCGGGAGCACCAGCGTGGACTTCGCCGTACCGACCGTGCGGGACCACGTGGCCGAGCCGACCGAGTCGATGCGCCTCGAGCTGACCGACGACAACGCCGAGCCGCTGCCCGGCAAGCCGGTGCTGACGGGGACGGTGCTCGACAAGCCGTAAGCACCAGGTACGACGGATCGTGAGCACCCTCTTGCGCGGGGTCCGGCCTGTCCGGGCCCCGCGCTTCACAGGGCCGCGCGGATCCCGACCGCCCCGTCCCGCCCCCGTCGGGGCGGGAGTGGATGTCCACCGCCCGGCCGGCCCTGCCGATCGGGGCGAACGCGCTGCGCGTCGCCCCGGCTCTCGAGCGGGCGGCCAAGGACGGCTGAACCGCCGGGGGCACGGCCGGGCCGGTCACCACGCCGAACGCTGCCGGCCGGCCAGGGCGCGGACGCGTTCGGCCGCGCCGTGAAGGGTGCGGGCGAAGACGGTGTCGCCTTCGGCGGTCTCGATCAGGGCGGCGGCGACGTCACCGAGGTGTCCGTCCTCGGGCGCGAGCAGGAGGTGCACACCGGCGCGGACGGCGGCCACCGCGGTCCGGGGGGCGGTACGCCCCCCGGAGCGTGGCAGGGGCATCGAGGTCGTCGCTGACGATCAGGCCCTCGAAGCCCAGGTCCCGAAGGAGCGCGACCGTGGCGGGGGCTCCTCACCCCTGAGCAGCGGAGTGGCGTGGCCTGGCACCGCTTCCTCGCCTTCCCGAACATCTGGTACAAGCACGACGCCCGGTGGGGCAACCCCGACGTGCCCGACCTCGACGCCAGCGGCGAAGCGTGGTCCACATCGCTTCGATCGACAACCTCGCCAAGCGGGTAACGGACCAGACCGTACCCGCCTGGCGAGGGACCGCCGGCATTTAAGCCGACAAGATTCTAAAGAAAGGACCTAGCCTGCGAGCGGCCCGGGGTTGAGGCGGAGATCCGATTCTGCAACGGCTCCCACGACGATGGGGACATCGCCGAGGCGGGCACTTGGCGGGATGGGAGATCCTTTGCCGAGCCCGCCAGGAATGTCGTTTTCATCGAGAACCACAACGTCCGCGATGACTGCAGTGACGTTATCAGGGCCACCACCGCGCAGTGCCAGTTGTATCAGTTCCTGAATCGCCTCTTGCGGAACCTGCCGATCAGCCAGCACCTCAAAAATAGACTGGGGGCCAACAACGTTCGACAACCCATCCGAGCAGAGGAGGTAGCGGTCCCCGGGATGGCATTTACGGATGGAGGCATCAGGCACCATGTCGACACCATGTTCGGGCTGCTGTCGCAGCGTCGAGCGGAAGAACTGCTGGCAGCCGGCCGAACAGGTCGGCCGTGCCCGGCCCGAGCCGATGCAGCGTCTGCTGTGCTACGTCCGCTGGGACGCCGAGTCGGTCCGCGACGAGGTGCGTGCCTACGCCGCCGAACACCTCGGCGCCGACGGAAGCGTTCTCGTGGTCGACGCAACCGGTCCACCGGCGAACTCGCCTTCTACCTGTGCGGGTCACCCACCGAGGGGCCCCTGTCCGCACTGGTCCACGTCGCCGGTTTTCGGTGGAGCGTCGAGGGGTGCTTCCAGGCCGCCAAGGGCCAAGTCGGGCTCGACCACTACGAGGTCCGCAACTGGGCCTCCTGGCACCGGCACATCACGCTCGCCATGCTCGCCTGGCCTTTCTGACCGCCCTCGCCGCCGAAGGGGCCCCGAACGGCCCGTCGATGCGTACCACCCCGTCCGGGCGGCGCGGCGGGACGTGTGGCAACCGCGGCCCGACCCTTCTCGGCAGCTACCGGCGCATCGGCGAAGGCCCGTACGCCGGGTCTGGTCAGCCCGGCGGACGGGTGTACCGGTTGCGCAGGTTCGTGATCAACCCATCGGTGTCGACGGTCGCGTGCTCGACCCCGGCCGCGGTCATCAGGCTGCCGTCGGCCCGGCGCGCCGCGACGACCCAGTGTGACTCGATCGTGCCGTCCTCGAGAATCGTGGTTGTCCAGTAGTGCTTGCTCTCGGCCACCGCCGCCACGAACACCCGGTAGAACTCCATGATGGCGGGCATGCCGGTCACCGGCTCGTCGCGCAGCCTCACGGTGGCGTCCGGCGCGAAGATCGTGGGGAGCTCCGCCAGCGCCGAGGGGTCCCGCACGGCGCGGTCGGCGAGCTCCATGTAGCGGTCGAGTGCTGTGTGCGTCATCTGGCCCGTCACGTCGTCTCCGTCATCGTGTACTCCTGCCGGATCCGCTCCTCCGGCACACCGTTGACCCGCGCCGCGCGAAGCACCAACGCCGGTGCCATCAGCGACGCCGGATGGGCGGTCATGAACCCCACCGCCCGCAGGGCCGTGCCGACCTGCTCGTCCCGGCCCGCTGCCTCCCGCACCTGTCGCAGGGCCCACGCCTGCCGCCGCCCCTGATCGGTGGCCGGTGGCGTTGCCAGGCCCAGCCGGATGGCGTCGCCGGCCGTGGACGTCTGCCACGCGGCTTCGACGACGACCTTTTCCAGCTCGAGGAAGTGCCGGGCCGGGGCGTCCAGGTCGGGGCCGGAGCGCAGGTACTCCGACAGGCAGGAGGCGTGGAGCGCGGCCGAGGACATACCTTGCCCGTACAGGGGGTTGAACGAGGCGACGGCGTCGCCGAGGACCGCCAGGCGGGCGGGGAAGCGGTCGAGCGCCTCGAAGTGGCGCCACCTGCTGTCGGGGTGGCGGTACGGGACGACCTCGCCGACGATTTCGCCCTTGACGGCTTCCTGGAAGATCGGTGGCAGCTCACGGCACCGGGCGACGAACTCGTCGGCCGTGCGGCTCTCGGCGCCGTTGCCGAAGTGGGCGAGCATCACCGCCCACTGCTGGTTCTCGATCGGGTTGACCGCCGCTCCGGCGATGTCCTTCGGGAAGTGCGGGCTGTAGCGGGAGATGCCGCTGAGGGGGCCGTCCCAGTCGGCCGAGCGCGTGAAGCGGGCAGACAGGTAGCGGATGTCGGCCTGGAGCCGTTGCGTCTCCGGTCGGGGCCAGCCGCCCTGCTCCAGCCAGTCACTCAGCCTGCTGCCGCGGCCGGAGGCGTCGACGACGAAGTCGGCTGGGACGACGACGTGGTCGCCGCCGACCGCGTAGCGCACCGACTCGACGGCGCCGCGCGCGTACCGCAGCCCAATGACGCGTCCACTCACCAGCTCGACGTTGGGCAGTGCGAGCGTGCGCCGACGGATCAGCGACTCCAGGAAGGGGCGACTGCTCCCCACGAACTGCGCGTTGGGCGTGGCGATCTGCTCGACGTCGTCGAGGTAGGTGGCGGTGCGCTCCGGACCGCACGAGACAGCACCCCCGGCAAGGGCCTGTGTCACGACACCGGGGAAGAAGCGTTCGAGCTGCGCGCGACCGCCGGGCAGCAGGAGGTGCACCTGGGAGCCCTGCGGGACGCCGGGACGAGCCGCGCCGCTGGGCGCGGCTTCCGGCTGGTCGGGCTCGATGATCACGACACGGTTGGCGTGGTCCGCGAGCACGCGGGCCGCGACCAGGCCGGCGACGCCGCCGCCGAGCACGCAGGCGGTGCCGAGACGAACCTCGGTGCGGACCGGCGGGACGGTGGTGGTGAGCCGCTCGAAGACCGCGGCGGGAGAGTTCGGCATGGGATCCCTCATGCGTCGTGGACGGCGTCTCGATCGAGGAGACTTGGCAGGAAAGCCTCCCGCACGAGACTGACGGGCACGGTTCCACGGCACAGCAGTGCGGTGACGGTCAGCACGGGAGCGTCGGCGTCGCAGGGCGGTCGCACGGCGGGTTCGAGGCTGGTCGGTTCGGACGTGACCATCACGCGCCGCACTCCACCGCCCGCCGCCAGCACGGGCCCCAGCGGTGCGTTGGTGGTGCTGAGCACGGCGCGTTCCTCGGGGCTTATGCGGTCGAGCGCCACGACGGCGCTCGCGGTGACGACCTTTTCGGTCCCGGCGCGCAGGTGAACGGTGCGGAACTGCACACGGGCACCCGTCGAGAGCCGCATCAGTTCGGCCACCCGCTCCGGCGGCAAGAAGGGGTCTCCCTCCGCCTGCGCCGAACCCCCGCCGAATGTCCGCCCGGCAGGCGGGACGGGTAATTGGCCATCCGCGCGGTGGCGGATCTCCGCGGTGACCGGAGCACCGCACCACTCCTCCAGCACCTCGGTGGCCAAACTCGCCGGCTCCCGCAGGAGCGCCACGAACTGGGCCAGGCTCCGCGACTCCGTGCGCACGGACCAGGGGCCTGCAGACATGTGTTTCCTCCGCCGTCACTCCGGTGCGACCGCGTGGCCGCGCCTCAAAAAACGCTCCCCGCAACGATGGCGACGAGCACGAGCCACCCGAAGAAACGGTTTGCCATGAACTTGTCCCGGCAGTCGGCAGGGTTGTCGATGTCCACCGTCACCACCTGCCAGGCCAGGTGCGCCACGCCCGGCAGAAACAGCGCGTAGAACGTCCAGTGCAGACCGGCGACGGCTCCGGCGGCCACGATCCCGACCACGGTCGCCCCGTAGAACCCGGCGACCCAGGGCCGGGTCGCCCTGCCGAGGCGCAGCGCGAGGGACTTCACCCCCACCTGCACGTCGTCCGCCTTGTCCTGGTGGGCGTAGATCGTGTCGTACCCCAGCGTCCAGAAGACACCGGCGACGAAGAGCAGGAGCGCGGGAGTCTCGATCCTTCCGGCCACCGCGAGCCAACCCGCGAGGATGTAGCAGCCGAACACCATCCCCAGCCAGGCCTGCGGCCAGTAGGTGATCCGCTTCATGAACGGGTACGCGACCACCAGCGGATAGGAGGCGGCCACGAACACCGCCGCCGGAACGCTGGCCACAGCCAGCACGAGCAGCCCCGCCACCGCCTGCACCACGGCGAAGACAAGGGCTCCCGTGACCGTGACCGTACCGGCCGCGAGCGGCCTCGCGACGGTACGTGCCACCCGGGCGTCGAACTCGCGGTCGGCAAGGTCGTTGACGACGCAGCCGAAGCCGCGCACCAGCACCCCACCGACCGTGAACAACAGCACCTGCCGCCAGTCGGGCAGCCCCGCCGAGGCGAGCGCGATCCCCCACAGGCCGGGGAGGAGGTACAGCCAACTGCCTATGGGCGCGTGCATACGCGCCAGTTGCAGATAGGGGAGGACGGCCTTCGGCGCACGCGGCACGACTGACGCCGCGATGCTCGGCACGACAAACCGGTATGGCGTGCCCTGCTGTGAGGGTTGAGCGGAAATATCCATCACCTGACCGTGCGAGGACTATTTTCGTGACTCTCGCAGAAAGCCCACCTCGGCTGAACACGGCTTCCCCGTGATCTCGGACACTGGTGATTTCCTTATGGGCCATCGATTCGTTGGCGGCGCAGTGAGCCGTTGCGTGAACCCCGCCTTGTCCTCACGGTGTTGGCCGAACCGAGTGTTCACGTTCGAGGCGCATTCGACTCCGGACAGTGACGATGGGGCTGGACGAACTCGTCGCCCTGTGCGCGGAGTACCCTGCGCAGCACTTTGCCGTTGCCGTTGCGGGGCAGTGTGTCCAGCCATACGACGTCCTGCGGAACCTTGTACCAGGACAGGGTGGATCGGGCGAGCTCGACCAACTCGGCGGCGAGCGCGTCGTCACCCCGCACCGGCCCTTCGTCGGGCGAACCGGGTGCCGCGGCGGCGACGACGTAGGCGCGCAGGCTCGTGTCCCCGGCCGGGCGCCGCACGGAGCTGACCGCCGCCTCCAGCACGCGCGGGTGGCTCTCCAGCAGGCGTTCGACCTCGCTCGGCACCACGTTCTGTCCGCCGATCACCTCGACGTCGTCGAGCCGGCCGTGCGCGTGCACGACACCGTTCTCGTCGATGGAGGCGAGGTCGCCGGTCGGCCACCACACGTCGGTCAGGATGTCGGGTCCGAGGCTGCCGCGGGCGACGCCGCGGGTGGCGACGGGGACGCGGATGTGCAGCTCGCCCCTGCCGCCCGTGGGCAGCTCCTGTCCGTCGGCGTCGACGACACGCACCGGCCTGCCGGGCAGGGGCGGACCGACCGCCGACGGCACGTCGTAGACCGCGGGCGGGCCGACGGCGACGCCACCGGCTTCCGTCGTGCCGTAGGTATTGAGCAGCCGGGGGCCCATGATCGGGACCAGTTGCTCGCGCAGTCGCGCGGTGAGCACTTCCCCGGCGCAGAAGGCCTGACGGACGTTGCCCAGTACCTCGGCATGGCCGGGTTCGAGCAGCAGCCGCGCCAGGAAGCTCGGCTGCGCGAACAGGACGGTGACGTTGTGGCGGCGCATGAGTTCGACCGCGGCGGCCGGGGTCGCGCGGGGCCGCGACAGCACGGCCACCTGTCCGGTTTCGAGGGTGGTGAACACCGACGCGCTCAGCCCGCCCACGAAGTACATGCGCGACACCGAGAGCCCGACGGTGTCGGGTCCGCTCACCAGGCCGGGCGCGCGTGGGGCGCCGAGGTCGCGATGGCGGAAGAAGCACAACTTCGGCGCCCCGGTGGTGCCGGAGGTGAACACGGCCAGCGCGGCGGCGTCCCCGCCCGCGGCGAACACCTCCTCCGGCTCTGCCGCCACGAGCGGACCGACCTCGCTGGTGGGAGCCGGCCCGCTGTCCCGGAGCCACCCGGCGGTCTCCGGGTCGACCACGACAAGCGCCGGTTCAGCCGTGACCACGTCGCGCGTCAGATCCTCCCGGCTCATCTGGACGTTCACCGGCACCGCGACGAGACCCGCCTGCCACGCGCCGAGCAGACACCACACCATCTCCACACTGTCGGGCAAGGCGAGCAGCACCCGGTCACCGGTGCGCAGACCGTGCGACCGGTATCCGGCCGCCACCCTCGCCGCCCCGTCGAACACCTCCGCGAAGGTCCACGCCCGGCCGTCGGCATGGAACGCGGTCCGTTCGCTCCACCCCTTCTCGCGCACATGATTCGCCCAACGGCGCGTCAAGTTCTCGGGTATGTCCACCCGATGCTCCTGTCTCATCCGGGAAACGTCGCCCCATTATGGCTGGCGCGAATTGGCCGGTCTCCGGCGTCTCAGGGGGGTTCGGGCGGCGTCAGACCGTTTCCGCCGGCTCTTGGACCGTGTCGCGGGCCCGATGACGATCAGGGTGCCGCGCTGCGGCGGGGTGTCCGGTACCAGGCGGGGCATGCGGGACTCCACGTCACAGGTGGAGAAGCGGGGGCCCGGCAAACCTGTGACACGCCACTCGCATTATCAAGAGTGTCGCCCCGGCCGCCCGGCCGCCCGGCCGCCCCGGCTGATCAGTCGATGGGCTCGGCCACGATGAGCTGGAACCGCTCGAAGGACAGCTTCACGGTGTTGTGCTGAGCAGTGGCAGTTCCGAGTGACTTGCCGGTGAACGGGTCGGTCAGGCGGTACCGCGTGCGGTCCAGACCGCGCAGCTCGACCGTCCCGTCCCACTGGTCGGCGTAGAAGGCGTAGTGGAGGGTCCGCTTCTTGGCCACGACATGCGCCTCGGGCTTGTCGAAACCGATGTCGTACAGCTCACCGCGGTACTCGCCGGTGGACAGCATGTTCTTCTCGTACAGGGACACCCACTTGCGCCAGAGGACCTCCTTCTCCGGGGTGAGGTCGGTCGCCTTGTCCGGGGCTCCGGTCCCGGGGAGGGTGAACTTGGTCGACAGGACGGCTCCGACCCCGTAAGAGGACGCGAAGTCGTTCCCGCCGTCGCTCAGTTCGACGTGGTCGCCGGCGTAGCTGCTGCCCGCGCCCATCAGCGCCTTCATCGACTTGCCCTTGCTCCGGACCTGGTAGGAGGACTCCGGGTCCGAGCTGGGGTACTGGTCGACGTAGGGCAGGTTGTGGAAGGCGAAGGCGGTGCCGCAGGGGCATAGCTCGACGAGGGCGTCGGGGTTCGCCTCGTGCGCGGCTTCGTGGATCGCCTTCCAGAACAGGGCCACGCCCTCGGTGGATTCCTCGGGGCGGGCGTGCCGGTGCTTCGGGTTGTAGCAGGGCGCGACGCTGTTGAGGTGCTGGCCGTCGATCTTGAGCCCCTCGTAACCCCAGTCGCCGATGAACCTCTTCGCCTGCTCGACGAAATAGTCCACCGTCGGCTGGTAGGCCGGACAGAGGGTGTAGGCGTCCCACCAGGTGACGTCCTGCTTGTTGCCGTCGCGGTCCAGCAGCAGCATGTCGGGCCGGTCCCGGAACAGGTTGCTGTCGGGGTCCGCCGCCAGCGGGGCCCACCACAGGCGCGGCCGCAGACCGGCGTCCCGTATCTCCTTGGTGAAGGCCCGCATGTCCGCTTCGCCGCGCGGGAACTTCGCCGTGTTGATGTCCCAGTCGCCCTCGTTGCTCTGCCAGCCGTCGTCGAGCACGGCCCAGCGCAGACCGACCTCGTGCGCCTTCGGCAGCGCTCCGGTGATCTGCTCGATGGCGAAGTCGCGCTCGTAGCCCCAGGCACACCAGATGGGCTCGAAGGCCGAGGCGGGGACCTTGGGGGCGCGCTGGCCGATGTCGCTCATGTAGTCGCGGTACCGCTGGAGCGGCACGAAGTGGTCGCCCGGGAGGGCGGTCAGGAACGTGGTGTCGGTGCTGAGCCGACGGCCCGGCTTCAGGGTGCGGGCGGTGTCGTCCTGGATGGCGATGCTCGCTCCGGCGTCCGTCTTGCGGACCGGCATGCGCAGGACCGTCGCCACGGGCTCGACATGTCCGACGGAGAGACCCGCGCCCCGGCGCCAGACGGTTGCCAGCGGGGTGCCGCCGCCGTAGTCGGAGGAGTCCATCCCCAACGAGTTCTCCTGGACAAAGCCGTCATTCACCGGCATCACCCAGTCGCGGCGGTCCGTGTACGTGGTACCGGAGAAGGTGTAGAAGCCGTCCGGAGTCTCCAGGAGTTCGTGGGCTCCGTTGCGCCACCCGGTCACCTTCAGCGCGGTGGAGGACCTGTTGGTGTAGGTCACCTTCATCACGATCATGCCGGTAAGACGCTCGAAGGAGGTCAGCACGACCGTCTTCTGTACGCCTTCCTTGGACGTGCCCTCGATGGTCACCCGGACGCCCGCGCCGTGGCGGGGGTGCCGGATGCCGCGGGTCCGGTGCCCGCGGTAGGCGAACGCCTCGATGGCCTTGCCGCCCACCAGCAGGGCTTCGCCGGCGTCGAAGCGGGTGAGGTCGACGCCCTCGAGCGCCACCCGGCTTCGCAGTTGGTCGTCGAACTCCAGGGTGATGGAGGTGTCGCCGACTCCGACGAGGTCAGGATCCGAGTTCGGTGCGGCGGCCGCGGGTGAGGCGCCCATGGCCACGGCGGGGAGGGCGGCCAGGCCGGCACCCCCCAGCGCCACCTTCAGTACGCTTCGCCGGTTCATGTCCGTCATGTCGAACTCTCTTTCGGTCGTGCGTGCCCGACTGGGGCAGCCGCCTTTTGTCCGTCGTTGTGGATCGTCGAAGTCGAGCCGCACGCTCGCGACGAAGCGACCGTCCGTAAGGCTGGTCGATGCCTGGTCTACTACCGGTTTTCGCAGGGGGTCGGCTGGGGTCGGGGGAACGGCTTATCGTCCGAACGGGTGCCCCAGCGCGAGGTCGCCTCCGGCGGCAGCGGGCGGGCACCCGCGGTGAGCTGCGACAACGCTGCGTCGATCACCGGCGGGTGCCCGGGGCACGGCGAAACGGAAGGTCGCTCACGGGCGACTTCTTCATCTCGTGTGGTCTGCTTCGAGAACGTAAGCGGTATGCGAGTGGCATGTCAACGGGTGGGGCCTCCTCGACGAGCGTTCGGGCTATCGATCGGATTGGTATGCTTCTGGTATGACAGATGCGAGACCGTCGATGCCCAGAGGCCTGTTCGGTGACGACGTCCTCCCGTTGTACGAGCGCACAGCCACGCAGTTGCTCGACGACCTGCGCGCCGCTGCCGCCCGCCCCGGTGACCGGCTGCCCTCCGAGCGGGCTCTGGCCGACCGGTACGCCGTGTCGCGCGTGACGCTGCGAGCGGCCCTCGCGCAATTGGAGTCGCGGGGCATCGTGCGGCCGTCGTCGTCGCGCGGGTGGTTCGTCGCCGAGCTCGGCCTGCCCCCCGAGGCGACGACGACGTCCGCCTCGGCGGCCCCGCAGGTCCAGGGATTCGCCGACTATGCGCAGGTCAACGGCTTGACCGCGGCCGGCAAGGTGCTCTCCGCCACCGTTCGCCCGGCCACGGTGTCCGAGGCCGAGCAGCTCCGGATCGCTCCGGGCGCCGACCTCTTCGACCTCCACCGACTACGCTTCCTCGACGGTCTGCTCGTCGCGCTCGAGCACAACCGGCTTCCGTTGGCGGCCTGCCCTGCCCTGGCCGAGACCGACTTCAATACGGCCTCGCTCTACGCCACCCTGCGCGCCGCCGACCCGCCGCAGCTGCCCCGCATCGCCGACTATTCGGTCGAGGCCCGCCACCCGACGCCACGGGAGATCGAGCTGTTCGAGATCGAGGAGACCATGCCGATGCTCGTCGCGACCCAGCTGACGTCGAACCAGGAATCACGCCCGATCGAACTGACCGTCCAGGTCTACCGGGGGGACCGCTACCGGTTCCGGGCCTCCATCACCAACCAGACTTAAACGGTCACCAGCCGGACTTGGACGATCGCCGCGGATCTACCGGCTCGACTGGGCAATACCAGTTGCATGCCAGAATAAGACTATTGACGACCCCAAATAAGACCAGTACTGTCCGAAATGAGCCGCGGGCCATGACGGCACATTGGCTTGAGATGCACATTGAGTAAGGGGTTGGCAATGCAGAGCCCATTGAGCGAGGTGGTCCGGCGTCAGAAGGCCGGACAGCCGCAGGGCATCACCTCGGTGTGTTCGGCTCATCCGCTGGTCATCGAGGCAGCCGTGGTGCAAGCACGGGAGACCGGCGGTCATGTACTGGTGGAGGCGACCTCGAACCAGGTCGACCAGTACGGCGGTTACACGGGCATGCGGCCCGCGGACTTCCGCGACCTCGTGTACGGCATCGCCGCCGAAAGTGGTCTGCCACTGGACCGCCTGATTCTCGGCGGCGACCACCTCGGACCGAACCGGTGGCAGTCCCTGACGCCCGACGAGGCGATGGAGCGGGCCGACGCCCTGGTCGCCGCCTACGTGGCGGCGGACTTCACCAAGATCCACCTGGACTGCAGCTTCGCCTGCGCCGGTGACCCCGTGCCGCTGACCGACGACGTGGTCGCCGAACGCGCCGCGCGGCTGATCCGGGTGGCCGAGGAGACGGCCGGTCCCGAGCGGGCCGAGCGGATCCGGTACGTGATCGGTACCGAGGTGCCCACACCCGGCGGCGCGCACGAGACGCTCGCCGCGCTCGCCCCGACCACGCCCGAGGCGGCACGCACCACTCTGGAGCAGCACCGCAAGGCGTTCGCCCAGCACGGCATCGACGAGGTCTGGCCGCGTGTCATGGCCCTCGTGGTCCAGCCGGCCGTCGAGTTCGACCATGCGCAGGTCGTCGACTACCGGCGCGAGCTGACCGAGGAGCTGCGCAAGGTCCTCGACGACGAGCCCACCATGGTCTACGAGGCCCACTCGACCGACTACCAGACCGCCGAGACGCTCACCGCGCTGGTCGAGGACCACTGGGCGGTCCTCAAGGTGGGCCCCGGGCTGACCTTCGCCCTGCGCGAGGCGCTGTTCGCCCTCGCCGCGATCGAGGACGAGCTGGTCCCGGCCGCCGAGCGGTCACGCCTTCCCGAGGTCGTCGAGGAGCGGATGCTCGCCGAGCCCGCCAAGTGGGAGGGCTACTACCCGGGCAGCGCTGCCGAGCAGCGCCTCGCACGCCGCTACAGCTACAGCGACCGGATGCGTTACTACTGGCCCGACCCTGAGATCGAAAAGGCCCAGGCCCGGCTGATGGACAACCTCTCGGCCGTGGACGTCCCCCTGCCGCTGCTCAGCGCCCACCTCCCACTCCAGTACGCCCGCGTCCGCCACGGCGAGCTCGCCGCCCGGCCGCGCGACCTGGCCGTGGACCACGTCCGCGACGTTCTGCGCGACTACGACCGCGCCTCCCACCCCCACCTGATGGAGCACGTGTGACCACGCCCTCCGGCACCCTGTCCCTGGACGACGGCGCCGCCCACACCGCCCGCGAGATCGCCCAGCAGCCCGCCCTGTGGCGGGAGGTCGACCGGATCGTCGCGGGCTCCCGGGAGTCGCTGGACGCCTTCGTGCGTCCGCTCGTCGCCCGCGGTGACCTGCGCGTCGTACTCACCGGTGCCGGCACCTCCGCGTTCGCCGGCCAGGTGCTCCAGCCCGCCCTGGCCCGGCGCCTGGGACGCCGCGTCGACGCGGTCCCCACCACGGATATCGTCGCCGACCCCCGCGGCTGTCTCGCCGAGGACGTTCCCACGCTGCTGGTCTCCTTCGCGCGCTCGGGTGACAGCCCGGAGTCCGTGGCCGCCACCGCCCTGGCCGACCAGGTCCTCTCCGAGGTGCACCACCTCGTGATCACCTGCAACGAGCAGGGCCGCCTGGCCCGCGAGCACGCGGAGCTGCCGAAGTCCCACGTGCTGCTGATGCCGGCCGCGTCCAACGACCGCGGTTTCGCCATGACGTCGAGCTTCACGTGCATGACGCTCGCGGCACTGCTCGCTCTCGGCGGCAGCGCCTACGACGGGGTCGCCGAACGCCTCGCCGAGGCGGTCGAGTCGATCTGCGAGAGCGACGCCGTGGACCGCACCGTCGGCGCCCTCGTGGCCCGCGTGCCCGAGCGCATCGTCTTCCTGGGCAGCGGCCCGCTGAAGGGCCTCGCCGAGGAGTCGGCGCTGAAGGTGCTCGAACTCACCGGTGGGAGGCTCATGGCCGTCTCGGAGACCTCGCTGGGATTCCGGCACGGCCCCAAGGCGGTGCTCAACGACCGTTCGGCCGCCGTGGTGTACATGTCGAACGACCCCTACACCCGCAAGTACGACCAGGACATCGCCGCGGAGCTGCGCGGAAATCTTCCCGCCGGCAGCGTCGTCACAGTCTCCGCGGGCCCCGACGCGGAAGCGGACGGCAACGACGCCTGGCCGCTGCCGGGCCTCGATGGCGTCGAGGACGTCGCGCTGGCGCTGTCCGCTGTGGTGTACGCCCAGCTCATCGCCCTGCGCGCCTCCCAGGCCCAGGGCCTGCGGGCCGACAACCCGTTCCCCTCGGGTGAGGTCAACCGCGTCGTGCAGGGCGTGACCCTGCACTCCTTGCACCACTGATCAAAGGCATCAACGGCGCGGATCCAGGGCGCCTGACGGAGGTACAACGATGTTCCTAGGTGTCGACGGTGGCGGTACGAAAACCGCATTCTGCCTGGTCGACCGCGGCGGACAAGTCGTGGCGCGAGCGCAGGCGGCAAGTTCGTACTACTTCTCCCACGGCATCGAGCTCGTCGAGCGTGTGCTGGGGGAAGGCGTCGACGCTGTCTGTGCGGCGGCCGAGCTGACCCCCGCCGACATCGAGTACGCCTTTTTCGGCTTGCCCGGTTACGGGGAGGCGGCCCGCGATCTGCCCGTCCTGAACGCGATCCCGCGAGCCGTGCTCGGGCACGACCGCTACGCCTGCGACAACGACATGGTCTGCGGCTGGGCTGGTTCACTGGGCGCGGTCGACGGCATCAACGTCATCAGCGGCACCGGCTCCATGACCTACGGCGAGCGGCTGGGCCGGAGCGTGCGCGTCGGTGGCTGGAGCGAGATGTTCGGCGATGAGGGATCGGCGCACTGGATCGCGGTCCGCGGCCTCAACGCCTTCTCGCGGATGGGCGACGGACGGCTCCCCGAGGGCCCCCTGGCCGAGGTGTTCCGGCGCCACCTGGATCTCGCGTCCGACCTCGACGTGATCGACGTCGTCCACAACCAGTGGCAGGGCGACCGCGGCCGGATCGCCGCGCTCAGCCGCTCGGTGGCCGAGGCGGCCGGTCTGGGCGACGAGGCCGCCTCGGCGATCCTCGCCGAGGCCGGCCGGGAACTCGCCCTGCTCGTCGAAGTCACCCGCGAGCGGCTGGAGTTCGGCCCGGACGAGACCGTACCGGTCTCCTGCTCGGGCGGCACCTTCGGCGCGGAGGCGGTTCTGGAGGCGTTCGCCACCGGACTGAAGAGTCGTTTCGCCCACTACGACCTGCGACACCCTCTGTACGAGCCCGTCGTAGGTGCCGCCCTGTACGCGGCGAAAATCGCCGGGATTCCGCTCGGCCAGCCCGCGCTCGACGCGCTGCGCATGGCCTCCGGGATCTCCGCCTCAGGAGGGGAAGACCGATGAACAGAGGCACGAAGAGCTGGATCCCGTACGCGTCGCTGCTGGTCCTGTTCTGGGGTGTGTGGGGCGCCTTCTCCAGCGAGCCGAACAGCAGGTACGGCTACCCCAACGAGATGATCTACATCATCTGGGCCTTCACGATGCTCATACCCGCGTACTTCGCGATGCGCGGCCACACGTTCGACCGCCGGCCGATCGCCGCCGTGTACGGACTGATCGCGGGACTAACCGGCGCCGGCGGCCAACTCCTGCTGTTCCACGCGCTCGCCAACGGCCCGGCGTACCTGATCTTCCCCCTGGTGTCGCTCTCCCCGGTGGTCACCGTCCTCATGGCGATGGTGCTGCTGCGGGAGCGGATCAACCGGCTCGCCCTCGTGGGTGTCGTCGCGGCGCTGGCGGCGATCGTGCTGCTCAGCATTCCCAGCGGCAAGGACGACTCGAACTCGCACGGCCCGTGGCTGCTGATGGCCATTCTGATCTGTGTTGCCTGGGGCGTGCAGGCGTTCTGCATGCGCAAGGCCGCGCTGGTCGGGGTCAACGACGCGACGACCTTCGGCTGGATGACCATCAGCGGACTGCTGCTGGTTCCGGTGGCGTTCGCGATGACGGGCGAGTTCCCGTCCGACGCTCCGTGGCAGGCGCCGGCACTCACCGCGGTGACGCAGGTCCTCAACGCGGTCGGCGCGTTGTTCCTGGTCATGGCGTTCAGCCGGGGCAAGGCCACGGTCGTCGCCCCCATCACCAACGCGCTGGCCCCGGTGCTGACCATCGTGCTGTCCCTGGCGGTCTACCGGACGCTCCCGAACGTGTGGGGCGCCCTCGGTATCGTGCTGGCCCTCGCGGGCTCGACCCTGATGGTCTACAGCGACGAGAAGAGCGGCGAGAACTCCGTGGCCCCGGGCGCGGCGGACGACAGCGCGGACGTGAGTCCGGCCCCGCAGAAGTCCTGATCGCCCACATATCCGTACCGGCCGAACCACGTAGCGGTACGGGCCGGCACCGGCCCGTACTCACCGAACCGACATGAAAGCGAGGGGACACCTTTATGCCCCTGGTTCCCACGCGCGAACTCGTCTCGAAGGCCGCCGCCGCAGGCCGGGCCGTCGCGGCGTTCAACGTGATCACGCTGGAGCACGCCGAGGCGATCACCGCCGGCGCGGCCGCCGCGGGCGCCCCGGGGGTGATCCTGCAGATCAGCGAGAACGCCGTACGGTTCCACGGCGGCCGGGTCGAGCCGATCGCGCGGGCCGCGGCCGAGGTCGGCAAGGCCTGTGACGTCGACATCGCACTGCACATGGACCACGTGACGGACATGCGGCTGCTGCGCACGGCGGCCGACGCGGGGTTCTCCTCCGCGATGTTCGACGCCGGGGCGCTGCCGTACGCCGAGAACCTCGCCGCCACCCGCGCCGCGACCCAGTGGGCCCACGGCGCGGGCCTGTGGCTGGAGGCCGAACTCGGCTATGTGGGCGGCAAGCCCGACGCTCCCGCGAGCGCCCACGCGGCCGGGGTGCGCACCGACCCGCAGGAGGCGGCGCGCTATGTCGCGGACACCGGCGTGGACGCCCTGGCCGTCGCCGTCGGCAGCAGCCACGCGATGACCGAACGCTCCGCGACACTGGACCACGCGCTCATCGAACGCCTGCGGGAGGCCGTGCCCGTACCTCTGGTGCTGCACGGTTCGTCGGGCGTCGGCGACGACGATCTGCGACAAGCCGTTCAGGCGGGCATCGTGAAGATCAACATCGGTACCGCTCTCAACGTCGCGTTCACCGGCGCGGTCCGCGAGACGCTGGCGGAGCGCCCCGACCTGACCGACCCCCGTCCCTACGTCGCCCGGGGCCGGGAGACGATGGCGGAGACGGTCCGGGTCCTGCTCGGTGTGGTGAGTGGCTGAGCGGGACCGAAGCTTTCCGTCAACTCGAAGGCGTGCTCTGAAAGTTCTGTTCGGGCGGCCAGTGGCGGGAGATGCCGCAGGAGTTCGGGCTGTGGTCGACGGTGTACGACCACTTCCGGCAGTGGCGTGACGCTGGGGTGTTCCAGGCTCTGATGGACGCGATGATCACGGAAGCCGCCAGGCGGGGCCAGGTGGATCTCTCCTTTCCAGTCCCCACCTGACGCCTCTTACGGCGCCTTTCCTCATCGCTCACCACGACGGTCTTCAGCCAACGCAGCATGAGGCGGTTTGGAGCCTCCCCCCGCAGGGCGACTCCGAAGGGCCAAACCTTCATCTCTCGCACAGCACCATTTCCAGAAGCTGTCCTACTACCAACTCCCTTTTCATGTTCAGGACACAAGACCGGCAAGATCCTCAAGCGGGAGATCACGTTCGTGGACGTCGGGTGGTAGCTGGTTGCGGGCCAGGTGGGGTCGGTATTCGTTGTAGTGCCGCTCATAGGCCGCGAGGACGTGGCGGGCGTGGGCCCCGTTCATGATGAGGACGTGGTCGAGGGCTTCGCGTCGGATGCTGCCGATGACGCGTTCGCGGTGCGCGTTCATGCGGGGAGCCTGTGGCGCACTTGTGAGGATCTCCGTCTCCTCGGACTGGAAGACAGCATCGAAGGCCTCGCCGTACCTGCCATCGCGGTCGCGTGACAAGAAGCGGATCCGGTTCAGGTCCGCAGAGAGGTCCGCGAGGGTTTCGATGAGGTCGGTGAGTGCGGCATCGGCGACCTCGAGGCCCTCGGCCCTGAGGAACACCCGGAAGCTGCGGCGGCCTGCCGGGTCGAGGACGCGCTGGATCAGCCCGGCGGCTTCCAGACGGTCCAGGCGCTTGGTCGTGCCCGCCCGGGACATCATCAGCTCCGCCGACAGGGCCGATAGGGATGAGGCTGTAGAGCGCACCCTGTCTGCGCAGCGTGGCCGGCACGTCGAAGTCGCCTTGTTGATGCCGTGGGCTTCCACCGCCTTCGCCCCTGCGGGTGCGAGCGGTTCTCCGCGACGACGAGCAGCCGGCCCACCACGGCCAGCGCGGTCACGTCCAGGTCGGAGCGCTCTCGTGTCCGGGCGGCTTCCCGAGCACGCGCCCAGCCTCCTGTGCCCGCGAAGCGGGCTGCACGCCAGAACATGCCACCGACCGTAGAGGCGCGCACCCGGTGGCGGACCTCTCGGCGCGAGGACGTCAGGGCTTCGAAAGCCCCCGTGCTCCCGCTCGTCCTCGCCGGGTGCGGACACCGCCGTCAGCAGGGCGAAGGCCACCGCGAAGCCAAGCGTCGTGAACACGTCTCTCGGTCAGAAGCCATGGCTGTCGACGAACGGCCGCCAGGCGGCGAACAGGACGGCGGCGCCCGGCAGCCGTGGTCGACCACCGTGCCGGTTGTGCCGGAGCTTCGGGCCCCGACTTCCGGTAAGAGGCGCCGGAACGCGCCATCGATGTCGCCGGCCGCATGGGGCGTCGGGGCCCGCCTGGCCCACGAGCAGCGCGCGGGGCTACGAGGCGCCGTCCCGGTCCAGGTGCTCGCGCAGCCACTGCTCGGTGGTGCTGACGTGCATGAGGGCGGCGGCCTGAGCGAGGGCGGCATCGCCGGCGGCCAGCGCGTGGTAAATCGCCTTGTGCTCGGCCAGCGTGCGGCCGGCGGCATCCTCGTCGACCAGTCCACGCCAGACACGCGCGCGCAGTGTCCGGCTCGCGATGCCCTCCAGCAAAGTGGCGAGCGTCGCGTTGCCCGTGGCCGCGATCACCGCGCGGTGAAACGCGGCGTCGTGCTCGTTGAGCTCCTCGACATCCTCGCGGGCCGCCTGCATCGCCTCCAGGTGTCGCTCCACCTCCGCGAGCCCCTCGGCCGAGATGCGGCCGGCGGCCAGGCCGGTGGCGACTGGCTCGAACAGTCGGCGGACCTCGGTGAGTTCCAACAGAGTGTCGCCGCGCAGCAGCTCCACCGCGGATCCGATGCCGCCCAGCAGCAGTTCGGGTTCCAGGCTGGTCACGTACGTGCCGTCGCCGCGCCGGATCTCCAGCACCCGGGAGACGGCCAGCGCCTTGACCGCCTCCCGCATCAGATTGCGGGACAGCCCCAGCTCCGCGGCGAGCTGCTGTTCGGGCGGCAGCTTGGCCCCCGGCGGAAGCTCACCCGACTGGACGAGCTCCCTGATGCGGTGGATGGCCTTGTCGGTCAGTGACATACCGGCTCTACCCCCTGCTCCTCCCCGGGCGTCGGCAGCGTACCAACACCTCGCGGCCGCCGCGTCCGTCCTGGTCACAGAGGTGCGAATGTCCACAGCAGGGTTTTCACCGGCGCTTCACGGTCTCGGTCCCGGGCGTCGTGTGCTGCCGGTCGGCGGGAGGTGGCGCCCCGCAGGTATCGGCCGGTGATGAACACGGGGCCGGTGGCGAGGTCGGCCGGGTGTGCCCTGGAAGACGATGGTCCCGCCGTTGAATCCGGCGCCGGGCCCGATGTCGATGACATGGTCGGCGTGGGCGGTCACGCGCTGGTTGTGCTCGATGAGAACGAGGGTTGCCCCGGCGTCGACGAGGTCGTCGACGAGCGCGAGTAGTCGGTCGACATCGCTTCCGTGGAGACCGGCGGTGGGTTCGTCGAGGACGATGCGGAGGTGGTCGGCGGCGCCGGTACGATCCTCGGCCGCATAACGGAAATGATCAACCAGGAGAAGGACCTGCGTGACCGTCTGGCGCAGGACAGCATCGACCAGTCGGCAGAGCACGCGCGTCTGGCCCGGCTGGAGGCCGAACTCGATCGGTGCTGGGATCTGCTGCGGCAGCGGCGGGCTCGGGTCGCCGCAGGTCAGGACCCGGAAGATGCGCGAGTGTTTCCCAGCTCTCGTCCGTCCCGTGTGCGTCGGCTCGCCATCGGCCCGACAGCCGCCTCCCGCAGGCCGGCGAGTCGGCCGCAGCCAACGCAGCCCGCGCCGCCCGGTCAGCCGCGCCGCACGGTCGACCTCGGCTGCCTCTCTCCGGATCCGACCGGGAGACTGTCGCGTCATTCGCGGACGTCACCCGCCTGCGCTCGTGGATCGTCTCAACCATCCATTCCTGGAGGTCCACAGCGCTGACCCAGAACGCTCGGGTGGGGCCGGGCCGGCACCGAGCCGCGCCCGGCCCGGTTTGTCAGTTCACCAGGCGCCAGTGCTGGTTGGCACCGCCCGTGCAACTCCACAACTGGACTTTCGTCCCGTTGGCGGTCCCCTGGCCGCTGGCGTCCAGGCAGAGCCCCGACTGCACCGCTGTGATGGTGCCGTCGGGGTTGACGTTCCATTGCTGGTCCGCCTGCCCGTTGCAGTCCCAGATCGCCGCCGGGGTGCCGTTGCCCGCCGCCTGGCCGACTCCCAAGCACTTGTTGCCGTAGACGACCATCTGCTTTCCGGCGGTGTAGGTCCACCGCTGGTTGGAACCACCGTTGCAGTCCCACAGTTGTGCCTGCGTGCCGTTGGCCGTGGTGGAGTTGTTGATGTCGAGGCAGCGCCCGGACTGCTGCCCCACGATCTCCTGGTTGCCGGAGGACGGTGGCGAATTGGAGTCGAACTGTGTGAGGAACTGCCACACCACTGCCGACGTCCAGGTGCGCCAGCCGCCACCGGTGGAACCGTCTATGGGACCGGGGTCGTGACCTCCGTCGAACGCGGCCCAGACGACGGGATATCCGGACCTGCATCCGGAGTAGGCGGTGATGATGTGCGTCAGGCTTCCGTAGGCCGGCTCGGGCGGGTTCTGCCGGGTGCAGCCGTTCGCCCGGACGAAGGTGTCGCGCAGTTCCCGTCCCGACGAGATGGGCAGCACGTTGTCCCTGATGCCGTGCAGACCCATGTAGGCGACGGGCTGAGTGCCGCCGTTGCACCCGCTGAGGTTCGCGCCGGAGTAGACCGCGACCGCGCGGAAGACCGTCGCCCGGGAGCAGGCGAGGGCGTACGACATCCCGCCGCCGTAGCTGAAGCCGGCGGAGAACACCTGGGTGGTGTCGACGCACAGACCTGATTCGATCTGGTTGACCATGGCGTCGACAAAGGCCACGTCCTGACCGCCGGAGTTGGCCCAGCCGTTGCCGATGCCCTGGGGAGCGACGAAGATCGTGCCGTTGTTCGCGCTGTCCGCCAGGCGCCTCAGGCCGTAGTAGGACCAGTTGTACCCGTCCGTTCCGCCCGAGTCGACGTCCCCCGCCGTGCCGCCCCTCCAGTGGAAACCGAAGATCAGCCGGTAGGGGTGGTTGCTGTCGTAGCCGGCGGGAACTCGCAGGATGTAACTGCGCGTCTGGCCGCCGCTCTGCATCGTGTGGGTACCACTCGTCAGGGTGGGGGCCTTGCCGCAGCCGGCGGTCCCCCGGACGGCGCGGGTGTCCGTGGCCGAGCCCGACGCGCCGAGGCCGCTGCTGAACGCGATGCCCGCGTCTGCCAGGACGAGAAGTATCGCGGCCGCGATGGACATGAAGAGCCGTTTGCGTTTCATGCACTCCTTCTTCCGTGATCCGGGGTGGGCGGGGAGCGCCGGTCGACCGGGTACGGGTGCTGTGTGGTTCAGACCGCGGTGATGGTCCATTCGTTGTTGGTGCTGGGGTTCGGCGTCCACATCACCGTGGGGGAGCCGACCGTGGTGGTGCCGCTGCCGTCGAGGGCGGTGCCGGTGCTCCGATTGACGATCTGGTAGCGGTTGTCGCCGACGCTGTTGAGGGACCACTGCTGGTTCTCGCCGCCGTTCCACGCCTGCTGGCGGGCGGGAGCGCCGTTGGCGGAATTGCCCCAACTGTCGGCAGCCATGCCGTTGGTGCGGTTCATGATGCGGTAGTAGCCGTTGCCGAGGTCGATCAGTTGCCACTGCAGGTTGGCGCTCCCGTCGTAGTTCCACTGCTTGAGGCTGGATCCGGAGGCGACGTTGCCCCCGCTGTCGAGCGCCAGTCCGCTGGTCACGTTGGCGATCTTCACCCAGGTCGTGGAGCCGGCCGGCGCGCCCAGTGCGGGGATCTCACCGGAGAAGGTGAGCTTGACCGTGTACGCCAAGGCGCTGAACGGCGGGTTGGACGAGGGCATGGTGAGATGCAGGCCGGAGGCGTCCTGGGTCGGTGCGGGCAGGTCGATGTAGGCGCCGGCTGTGTTGTTCAGCAGTTTGGCGCCTGTCAGGCTGCCGAGGTTGATCCGGTTCGAGTTCAGTGTCGTGATGGTCATCGTGCCGCCCTGCCAGCCCAGCGCGGTGGCGTAGAGGACCTTGTTGTCCCGGCTGCGGGTGAACCGGATGTCCTGCGGCTTGCCGGCCACCGGTCCGCTGAACGAACCTCCGCCCATCTTGGTGGGGCCCTCGCCGTAACTGGCCCAGGAACGGGTGTTGTAGACCGCCTCTCCGAAGCGGCCGAGCCAGTCGCCCATGGCGAGCAGGATGGACTGCTGCCCGGAGGGGATGGTGCCGTCGGCCATCGGAGCGATGTTCAGCAGCATGCTGCCGCCCTTGCTGACCCGGTCGATCAGCGAGTGGAGCAGTGCCTGCGTCGAGTAGTAGCCGATGCCCACCGTGTAGCACCAACTGGATAAGGAGATGCTGTCGTCGGTCAGCCAGTAGGGGGTGAGCAGCCCTGCCGGGCCGCCACGCTCGAAGTCGAACACCTCACCCTTGTTGTTGAGGCCGTCCTTGTAGGTCGCGACCACGTCCTTGTTCCACGCGACCGCCTGGTTGTAGTAGTGCGCCAGAAACTGGAGCCGGTAGGACTCCTGCACCAGGTGCAGGTCGAAGTCCTGCCAGACGAGGTCCGGCTGGTAGCCGTCGATGATCTCGATCAGCTTGTCGTACCAGAGCTTGTTCTCCGCGGCCGGGCCCTGCTGGCCGAAGAGGACGCGGAGCGTCGGGTCCGACTGGGACGGCACGTGGTCGTAGAAGCCGTTGAAGTGATAGGCGTGGTGCAGCGAGGCCATGAACTTCAGTCCCTGCCCGCGGATGGCCCGCGCGTGCAGCCCCACGAGGTCGAGCCGGGGGCCGTGCCGGACCGAGTTCCACGGGTTGGAGCGGCTGTTCCACATGGAGAAGCCGTCGTGGTGTTCGGCGACCGGGCCGGCGAACCTGGCGCCGGCGGCCTTGAAGAGCTTGGCCCAGGCGTCCGGATCCCATGCGCCGCCCTCGGAGACGAGTCTGGGGGCGAACTGCACGTGGTTGCCGGCCTTGTCACGGGCGCCGTCGATGAAGTTGTTGTACGGCCATACCGAGGGGTCGCCATAGGTGGCGATGTGGTGCCGGTTCTCGGCCGATCCGCCGATGTACATGTTGCGCGGATACCACTCGTTGCCGAACGCGGGGACGCTGAAGGCGCCCCAGTGGTAGTAGATGCCGAACTTGGCGTCCTGGAACCAGGCCGGGGCCGGGGGGTGCTGGTCCACGGAGGACCAGCTCGGGGTGTAGCTTCCGGGGCCGTCGGTCGCGGCGGCCTCGGGGGCGAAGCGCAGCAGGCCGAACGCCGCGGCCGCGCCGGCCGCCGTCAGCAGTCGGCGGCGGCTGAGCGGTGAGGAAAAGGAGGACATGTGGGGGCCTCTCGGGGGAATTGACGGAGGTGGTGCGGGAGTCGGTGAGCGTGGCCGTCACCGGCTCAGCCGCGCGTCCACTTCTGGTTGCTCCCGCCGGTGCAGGTCCACAGCTGCAGCAGGGTGCCGTTGGCCGTTCCCGCGCCGGTGGCGTCCAGGCACAGGCCGGACTGGTCACCGGTGATCGTGCCGTCGGTGTGGAGCGTCCACTTCTGGTTGCCGCCGCCGTTGCAGTCCCAGATGTCCACCTTGGTGCCGGGGCTGGTGCCCTGGCCCGCCGCGTCCAGACAGTAGCTGCCGTAGACCCGCAGCTCACCGGCCGGGGTGTCCGTCCACTGCTGGTTGCCGCCGCCGTTGCAGTCCCACAGTTCCACCTGGGTGCCGGCCGTCTGTGACTGGTTCGGAACGTCCACGCACCGGCTGGAGGCGACCCCGGTGATCGTGCCGGTCGTGCCGCCGTCGTTTCCGCCACTGCCGGGGGTGATGGACAGATTGTCGAACTGCGCCGTCTCCCCCTGGCTGGTCCCGTAGCCGACCTGTCCGGCGGCCCAGGTCCGGTCGTTCACCGAACCGACCGTGGCACCGTCGATGACGGCGGTGATCGTGGTGCCGGAGAAGGTGAGGGCCAGGGTGTGCCACCGGTTGGTGCCCAGCGTGGCGGTCGTGCCGCGGGCCAGGGTGGAGACGTTGCCGCCGGTGTTCGTGTTCAGGATCGACCAGGCCCCGGTGTCGCTCACCCGCAGGCGGTAGGCGTTCTGCCCTCCGGTGCGGTCGTAGTCGTGCCCGCCCGCGCGGCCGATCAGCTCGGCGTATCCGGACTGTTCGAGCATCACGTCCGACGAGACGGTGTAGTTGCCCCAGCCCACGTCACCGAGCAAGGCGTGCGGGTCGGTCAGCGTGTCCCAGGTGATCGGCTTCTGCGGGCTCATCTGACGCACGCACGTGCCGCCGCGGCCGCCGCCGCAGCCCACCGCCTCGAAGGCGCCCTGCCAGTCCATGAGGTACTTCGCCTCGCGGCCGGTGGCGTAGCCGTCGAAGGAGTCGCTGTACGGCAGCTTCAGGGCGCCCCGGGCGGGGCCGGTGGCGGTGCCCTTGCCCTGTCCGGTCGTGGTGGTCAGGGTGTACAGGTGGCCGGGCTGTAGGGTCAGGCTGAACCCGCTGCCGGACGGGGTGATGTCCGTGGTGTGCACGAAGTGGTCGGCGGGGTTGCCGGACGTGACGTCGGTGGACCAGACGTGGACGGTTCCGGCGGACAGCCCCCCGGTGACGTTGAAGTTCAGCGTCTGGGCGCTGCCGGCGTCCATCGTCTCGATGACCATGGAGTAGTCGGAGTTGTTGGTGGATTTGAGCGAGACGTAGCTCCCGTTGTTGCGGTTGCCGCCGATGTAGCCGCTGGAGGCATCGAGGTACCGCCACCCCGGGGCGGTGAACTGGCTGGTGTGTGCCATCACCCAGGTGTTCTTGCCGATCGAGTAGGAGCCGGACCACGGCTGCGAGGCCAGGGCGAGCCCCATGGTGGGGTAGGGCAGGTTGGGTGTGAGGGCGGCGACCACCGGCCAGTTGAGGTACGCGGTCATCCGTCCGTCGATGTATCCGCGGTTGATGCCGCGGGCCATGGCCTGCGCTCCCCCGTTGTAGTCGTCCGAGCCGTTCTCGCTCGCCCACAACGGCTTGCCGGACGACATGGCGGCCGACGGCACCGAGCAGTTGGACTGTGACGACCGGTAGCCGCAGGGATAGTGCGTGCCGATGGCGCTCACGGAGGAGGCGAACGCCGGGTTGGAGTTGATGTCGCCCGCCACGGACCAGTCCGAGTCAGCCGCGACGATCTTGACGTTGCCGTAGCCTTTGCTGTTGAGCGCGGCGCGAAGCTGCTGGTACCAGGAGACGTTGTAGCCTCGCTCGTTCCACCCGCCGAGGTAGTCGATGCTCAGCCCGTGCTGCCTGGCGCAGCCGAGCCACGAGAGCACATAGTCGACCATGTCGGTGGACCAGAAGTTCCCGCCGCCGATCCAGCCGGGCGCGCCCCAGGCGAGCCCGTACAGCTTGATGTCCGGGTTGCGCGCTTCGGCCTGCTCCATCAGCCACCATTCGTAGCCCCGGTCGCAGTTCAGGTCGGATCGGGTGTGCTGGTGGCTCGGCTCGGCCCCCGAGGTGGAGTTGGTGTCACCGCCGATCTCCGCTTTGAGGATCTGCAGGGAGGCGCCGTAGCCGGGCCGGAACAGGTAGTCGAGGATCTGGCCGCGCTCGGGCTCGGGATAGTCGATCAGGAGTCTGCTGTTGCCGCCCCCGCCGCTGATGGCGCCGACACCGTCGAAGGTCCGGCCGCCGGACGCGCCGTTGATCGTGACGGAGGTGGCGGCCTGGGCCGGCGCGGCGGTCGTGCCCACGATGCCGCCGGCGGTCAGGAGGAGGCCCGCGAGCACGGCCGTTGAGGCGCGCAGGCGCCGTAACAGCCGTCCGAATGCTGACACGCTGGGTTCCTTTCGCAGGTCGGAGGTGTCCCGGGGTCGGTGGTGGCGGGTCCGGCCGCGGGGCCGAGTCATCCCAGCGTCCACCGCTGGCTGCCGCCGCCGTTGCAGGTCCACAGCTCGGCGAGGGCGCCATCAGCCGTCGCCCCTCCGGTGACGTCCAGGCACAGTCCGGACTGGACGCCGGTGATCGTGCCGTTGGAGTTCCGTGTCCACTGCTGGGGGCCTGGCCGTTGCACTGCCAGGTCACCACCTTCGTACCAGGGGTGGTCCGGTTGTCGTTGGCGTCCAGACACATCCGGCGGCTGCCGGAGCAGACGGTGAGCTGGTTGGACGTGGAGTGCGTCCATGTCTGGTTGGCGCCGCCGACTGATGGTCGCCGTCGAACCCGTCTCGTTGAACAGCGCCACGGACACGTCACCGCCCGCCAGCGGCTTGGCCGACACGTCCAGGCTCCCCGAGGAGGAGACCATGGTTCCCTGCTGCCCAGGGGGTCCTGGTCGACCGCGATCACCCGGGAGTTGGTCAGCGTGGACAGGGTGTCCGCACTGCCCGAGGGGATGTCGGTGCCCGCGATCAGCGGCGCGGCCATCTCCGCCCACAGACTGAACTCACTGCGCCTCTCGGTGGCCGTCAGCGAGCCGTTGCCGACCTCCAGCATGTCCGGGTCGTTCCAGTGTCCGGGGCCGGCGTAGGAGGCCAGGCCCACGTTGCTGTGGAATGTCGACAGCATGCTGGCGAAGCTCGCGTTGATGGTCCCGGTGGGGCGCCGGCTATGGCCCACGTCCGCGCCCCAGGTCCACACGTTCTCCTGGCCCCGGTTGCACAGGCTGAACAGGATCGGCCGGCCGGTGGCCGCCGGGGCGTCACGCATCGCGGTGGAGCGGGTCCGCGCCGACACGCCGGTGTTGTTGCGGTCGTCGTACTTCGGATAGTCCACGCCCCACGCCGCGAAGGACTGCGCGTCCGTGGTCTCGTGACCGAGGCTGCCCGGATACCCCGCACCGGTCGCGGTGCCCGCGTGCTCGTAGATCCCCAGCTCATCGCACGGGCCCGACCCGCTGGGCGGAGCTGTCGGGCTGCTCCACTTGTGGTTGCTCTGGTCGTTGCAGGTCCACAGGATGACCGCGGTGCCATTGGCCGTGCCCGCCCCGTTGACGTCCAGGCACCGCCCCGACGCCGAACTCAGCAGGGGTACCGCTGACGTTGACGCCGACCATGTCGGCGCGGTCGCCAGCGACAGGGCCAGCAGTGCTGTCACGCATACGACGGCAGCCGGTAAGCGTGGTCCATGGGCCGCGGGGCTCCGGGGCGGAGCGGATGAAGGCTGCATTCTGTTCCTCGCATATGCGGGGGAAGGGGACAGAGAGCGCCGTGCCTGCCACAGGATGTTCAGAAGGGGCGTCGACCGCTCCCGTCAGCGGGCCCAAGAGCGCCCACAGGGAACACTCAGACATCCCATGTCACATAGTGATCCCACAGGGTCATCACCCTGTCAATAGAGACGTATCGACGATCAGAAACTCGATCCATCCCATGTTTCACCTTGATCATATCGGCATGAGGGCATGCCGGAGCCCGCGTCCGGCGACGGACGCTGCGCCGGCCGCGAGCGGCGGGGAGGCCGTGGAGACGCGCTTGATGAGTTGCTGACGGCTGCAACAGAAGGCTGTCCAGCTATGTCGGGCCCTGGCAGGGGCGAAAGGTCGCGCTGATCACGACGGTTCCGAAGGTTCTTCCAGCAGCCGTGTCCGGCCCGCCAGGGAGTCGAGTATCCGGGCGGTGATCTCATCGACCGGCCCGAGGGCGGGGACACTCAGCAGGATGGACGCGTAGTGGTCAAGAAGCGGGGCGGTCTGCTGCCAGTAGACGCGCTGCCTATGACGTATGACGTCCTCGGCGTCGTCCAGGCGGCCCCGACCCAGCAGCCGAGCGAGGAGGACGGCCTCGGGGGCCGTGAGCTCCAGTACGGCGTCGAGCGTGGCACCGAAGCCGGCCAGGACGCCGGTGAGTTCATGCGCCTGGGGCACGGTTCGGGGGAAGCCGTCGAGGAGGAAGCCCGGGCGGGCATCGGGTTGTTCCAGACGCTCACGGACCATGCTGCTGGTGAGGTGGTCGGGTACGAGTTCACCGGTGTCCAGGTAGCGCTGGGCATCGCGCCCGAGGGAAGTTCGGCGGGAGACGTGGTCTCGGAACAGGTCCCCGGTGGAGATATGGGGTACGCCCAGCTTCTCACTGAGGACGGCGGCTTGGGTGCCCTTGCCCGCGCCGGGCGGGCCGATGAGGACGAGGCGCATCTGCGGGTGGACCTTTCTTCGAATCGGGCGAATGGTGCGTGGGGGCGAACACCTCTGGGCTCGGGTGCCTCGGCGCCGGTCAGTCGGCCTGTCGGGTCTCCCGGACGAGACCGGCGTTGATCAGGTCCATCACGGAGGCGTCGGCCAGCGTGGTGACGTCGCCGACCTCGCGGTTCTCTGCGACATCGCGCAGTAGCCGTCGCATGATCTTGCCCGAGCGGGTCTTGGGCAGTTCGGGGACGGTGAGGATCCGGCGGGGCTTGGCGATGGGACCGATCTCCTGTGCCACGTGCTCGCGCAGCGCCGCGACCACGCGGCCGGCGTCCGCCTCCCGCGCTGTGGCGCCACCGCGCAGGATGACGAAGGCGACGATGGCCTGTCCCGTCGTGGTGTCCGAGGCGCCGACCACGGCGGCCTCGGCCACCGTGGGGTGCGACACGAGCGCCGACTCGACCTCGGCGGTGGAGATCCGGTGCCCGGAGACGTTCATCACGTCGTCGATCCGGCCGAGCAGCCAGATGTCGCCGTCCTCGTCGTAGCGGGCGCCGTCACCGGCGAAGTAGTAGCCCTGCGCCGGGAAACGGGACCAGTAGGTCTCACGGTAGCGATCGTCGTCGCCCCAGACACCGCGCAGCATGGACGGCCACGGCTGGTCGAGCACCAGGTAGCCGCTCTCCCCCTTGCCGACCTCCCTGCCCTGGTCGTCGACCACCTTGGCGGAGATCCCCGGCAGCGGTGTCCGCGCCGAACCGGGCTTCGCGTCCGGCCTGCCGGGCAGCGGCGCGATCATGACCGCGCCGGTCTCCGTCTGCCACCAGGTGTCCACCACCGGCGCACGGTCGCCGCCGATGTGTCTGCGGTACCAGCGCCACGCCTCGGGGTTGATCGGCTCGCCGACGCTGCCGAGCACACCGATCGAGGACAGGTCGTAACGGGCAGGGATGTCCTCGCCCCACTTCATGAACGTCCGGATGAGGGTGGGGGCGGTGTAGTAGACGGAGACGCCGTAACGCTCGATGATCTCGAAGTGACGTCCCTCGTGCGGCGTGTTGGGCGTGCCCTCGTACATGACCGAGGTGGTGCGGTTGGCGAGCGGCCCGTACACGATGTACGAGTGCCCGGTGATCCAGCCGATGTCGGCGGTGCACCAGTAGATGTCGGAGTCGGGGTCCAGGCCGAAGACGGCGCGGTGGGTGTACGCGGCCTGGGTGAGGTAGCCGCCGGTGGTGTGCAGGATGCCCTTCGGCTTCCCGGTCGTGCCCGAGGTGTAGAGGACGAACAGCGGGTGCTCGGCGTCGAACGCCTCCGGCCGGTGGGCTGCGGACTGGGTGTCCACCAGGTGGTGCCACCACAGGTCGCGGCCCTCGGTCCACGGCACGTCGGCTCCGGTGCGCCGGACGACCAGGACGTGTTCGATGCTCGGCGTGTACCCGGTCGCCTCGTCGGTCAGCGCCTTCATCGGCTCGGCCTTCCCCCGGCGGTACTGGCCGTCCGAGGTGATCAGCAGCCTGGCGCCGGCGTCCTCGATCCGGGACCGGAGGGCAGCCGGGGAGAACCCGCCGAAGACCACGCTGTGCGGCAGGCCGAGCCGCGCGCAGGCCAGCATCGCGAACACGGCCTCGGGGATCATAGGCAACTGGATCGCGACCCGGTCACCTGCGCGAAGTCCCAGCGAGAGCAGGGCGTTGGCGGTCTTGCAGACCTCGCTCCGCAGCTCGGCGTAGGTGATGGTCCGGGTGTCGCCGGGCTCGCCCTCCCAGTGGAAGGCCACCTGGTCGCCGTGGCCGGCTTCGACGTGCCGGTCGACGCAGTTGTACGCCACATTGAGCCTGCCGCCGGTGAACCACCGGGCAAAGGGCGCGCCCGACCAGTCCAGGGCCTGGTTCCACCGGGTGTCCCAGTGCAGCCTCTGTGCCTGTTCCTCCCAGAACTCCAGCCGGTCGTGGTCGGGGGACAGGGACATGGGGGATCCTCCAGCGGATCTTGACAGCGGACGAGGGACAGACGGCGGGATCAGGCGGCACGGTGGCCGGATCGGGTTGCGGGAGCTGCGAGCAGTGCGATTACGGCCTGGGAAACGCCGAGCAACCGACTCCCCTGCGGTGTGCCCGACGGCGCGGTCGGCACCGGCTCATGGCCTGGGCACGGATCCGGTCGGCCCTCACCGCGGGCGCACCAGGATCTTGACGTTCTCCTCCTTGTTGTTCACCAGTTCGTCGAAGCCGCCCGTGACAATGTCATCGAGACCGATTCGGCCGGTGATGAACTGGTAGGGGTCGACGCGGCCGCTCGCGACCAACGCGATGGTCGCCGGGTGGTCGTTCGCGTAGGCGAGGCTGCCGACCACCTTGACCTCGCGGAACACCAGATCGTTCAGTGCGACCTTGGCCTCGTGTCCCCAGATGGCGACGTTCACGCAGGTGCCGCCCGCGCGTGTGGAACGGATCGCCGACTTGAGGACCGCGTCGATGCCGGCGCATTCGAAGGTCACATCGGCGTTGCGGCCCTTGGTCAGCTCCGACACCGCAGTGGCGATGTCCGTAGTGGTTGGATCGAGTACGTGATCGGCGCCGGCCACGACTGCTTTGGCCTTGCGTATGTCCGCCGGCTCCACGACGATGACCGACTCGATGCCGACCGCCCGCAGTACAGCCGTGGTCACCAGGCCGATCGGTCCCGCACCGAACACGATGGCACTGCCTTCGGGACGGACTCCGGACAGCCGTACGGCGTGGTAGGCGACCGCGAGTGGCTCGATGAGAGCGCCCACGTCGGTGCCGAGTTCGCCGAGCGGATGGATCCAGCGCCGCTCCGCGACGACGAACTGTGAGAATCCGCCTCCTCCCCCGGAGAGGCCCACGAACCCCAGCGACTGGCAGACGTTGTACATGCCACGCCGGCAGGGGTCGCACCGGCCGCATACGAGGTAGGGCTCGACAACGACCCGGTCGCCTATGCGCAGGTCTTCGACGCCGTCACCGAGTTCCCGGACCACTCCCGCGAACTCGTGACCGAGAGTGATGGGCACGGTCTCTTCCGTGAGGGGGTGCGGCGCACCTTTGGCCGGCGCGAAGATGGGCCCTTCGAGATACTCATGGAGGTCGGTACCGCAGATGCCGCACCACTCGACCTCGACCTTGACGGTGCCCGGCCGTGTCGCCGGTTCCGCGACATCGTCGATCCGGATATCGCCTGGACCGTAGAAGCGCGCTGCCTTCATCCTCAGCTCCCTTGCTGGCGGATAGCTCTTGCAGTGGTATAGCGGGGGGCGCCCTTGGAGGCGGTGGCCGTTTTATCGGCCAGAGGCCGTGAAATCGGCGTTGAGGAACCCGAGGTTGAACCGTGACCGGGTGACGAATAGCCGTGCCCAGAACAAGGCGGCATTCACGCCGATTACATGTCCTGCCGGGCGGGCCCGCCAGGGTTGCAGGGAATTGCATGGAGTTGTTGCACGGCGGTAGCGCTTGGTTCATACGGCGGATACGCTCCCCCCGACTGGCGCGAAGGTACGGGAGGTGCGGTGGTCGTGAGCGTGCACAGTGCGATCCCTCAGGGCCGAAGCTTGCCTGATTACGCCCGGGACCTGGTCCGAATGCATGAAGCCGTCATCGGCGGAAACCGCCCCCCGCTGGCGCCACGCCCGCTCGTCTCCCGGTCCTGGACGCGCATGCTGCGGATGGGCCTGGCGGTACAGGGCGGGAACCCGCGCGCTTCTGTGACGGAAGAAGAGATCGCACGCCGGCGGTACGAATCACCCATGCGGAGCGCCGCCCAAGAATTCATGCACATATTCGCAGCGAATCCGGACGCCTCGCACATGCTTCTGGTGGTCGCGGACGCAGATGGTGTTGTGCTCTGGCGGGGAGGCGCGGCATCGGTGCGGCGCCGTGCCGACACGCTCGGTTTCACCGAGGGCGCGGTCTGGACGGAGGCACAGGTAGGCACCAATGCGATCGGCACCGCGCTGGCCGAGGTCGCACCCGTGGAGTTGCTCTCCGGTGAACACTTCGAGCAGGACCAGCACACGTGGTACTGCACCGCCTGCCCGGTCCACGACCCCCGCACCGGGGATCTGCTGGGCGTCATCGACATCAGCGGCCCTGCGCTCACGCTGCACCCGGCGATCGGCGCGCTGGCCGAGACCGGGCGCCGTCTCATGGAGGCCCAGATCTGGCGGTGTCACCAGGAGCATCTTGAGCGGCTTCGGCAGTCGGCCGAACCGCTTCTGGCCGCCACTTCGGGTCCGGCGCTGGTGGTCGACGATCACGGGTGGGTCGCGCACAGCTCCGGCGTCGCCGTGGGCGCACGGATTCCCGCACCAGCGGCCAGGCAGACCCTTGCTGTGCCCGGTTATGGCGTCTGCGTGCCGGAGCGTCTGCCGAACGGCTGGCTCGTCCGGCCATACAGCGGCGGACGGAAGGTGCTGCTCGAACTCGACGTGTCCAGCACCCCGTCGCTGCAGGTACACGCCGGTGACACGGCCTGGCGTCGGCTCGTCACGAAACGGCACGCCGAAATTCTCGCGCTCCTGCACCGTGCGGGTCCCGCCGGCATGTCGGCCGAAGCGCTCAGTCAGGCATTGTTCGGCGATACGGGTCACCTCATTGCGGCGCGGGCCGAGGTGTCGCGCCTTCGCCGCCGGCTCGGCGGGATTGTGGCGACCCGGCCCTACCGTCTCGCCGACGGCGTCCGGCTCACCGTCACGCACGGCGACAACGGGGAGCCGTGACACCGGGGCCCGATGCTTCCACGGTGGGGGGCCGGACATGACGTCCTGTCCCCCACCGTTCGCCTCGCCCTGGGGGACTCATCCGGTCAGGCGTGCGTGTGGAGTGGCGTGCCGGCAAGGGCGAGGTGCGCCTCGCCCAGGGCCTCGGACTGGGTCGGGCCCGCGAGGTCGTACGTGAGGGTCCTGATACCGGAAGCCGCGGTGTGCGAGCTGCGGGCCTGCCACGATGTCACCTACGGCATACACGTCGGGCGGGTTGGTCCGTAGCCGCTCGTCGGTGGCGACGAATCCGCGCTCCAGTTTCAACCCGGACTCCTCATAGCCGTGGCCGGCGGTGTTGGGGCCGCGGCCCACCGCCACCAGCAACACGTCACATTCGAGCGTGTCACCGGATTCCAGTGCGATGCTCACGCCGCGCTCGACCTGTTGGGCCCCGGCCCTCGACGCCGATGAAGCCGCCGCCGCGCACGACGACCTTCGCGGGGACGTGGTCCAGCCGTAGTGCGTCCTCGCCGGTGATGACCCTGCCGCCCAGCTCCGGACCGGGCAGGGACTTGACGTAGGAGCCGGTGGCGGGGACGAGGCTCTGGCCGGTGTAGGGGGTGCCCTCGAGATCGACACTGGCCCCGCCGACGAAGGTGCCACGCCCCTGGACCACGGTGACCTTGTGGGCGTCAGCCAAGCCCCGCAGGCCCTTGTAGAGGCGGGAGACGACCGAGAAATATCACGGACCGGCCCAGCTCAGCGGCCCGGAAGGCCGCGGCACAACCGCCTGACCCGCCACCGAGGATCACCATGTCGGCAGTGGTCACTTCACTTCTCCTCTCACTTCGCTTCACTTCTCCTTGTTCGCTTCCTGCGCCTGCCGGTAAAGCCGTCCGGCCCGGTAGGAGGAGCGCACCAGCGGGCCGGACATCACCCCCGCGAACCCGATCCCGATCGCGAGGTCACGGAGTTCGTCGAACTCTTCCGGCGGTACCCACCGGGCGACAGGGTGGTGCCGCACCGACGGCCGCAGGTACTGGGTGATGGTCAGCAGCCGGCATCCCGCCGCGTGAAGGTCGCGCAGTGTCTCCACGGCCTCCTCGCCCGTTTCGCCCAGCCCCAGGATCAGATTCGATTTGGTCACCAGCCCGGCCCCCCGCGCCCGTGCCAGCACGCCGAGCGAGCGCTGGTAGTCGAAACCGGGACGGATGCGCCGGAAGATCCTCGGCACCGTCTCCACGTTGTGCGCCAGCACCTGTGGACCTGCTCCGAACACCTCGTCGAGGAGATGCGCCGCGCCGTTGAAGTCCGGGATCAGCACCTCGACCGCGGTGCCCGGGTTGTGCTGGTGGATTCGCCGCACCGTCTCCGCGTACAACCACACACCGCCATCAGGCAGGTCGTCCCGTGCGACGCCGGTGACGGTGGCGTATCGAAGCTTCATCGCGCGTACCGACTCGGCGACGCGCAGCGGCTCCGCGGTGTCCGGCTCGGCCGGTTTCCCCGTGTCGATCTGGCAGAAATCGCAGCGGCGGGTGCACCGGTCACCGCCGATCAGGAAGGTGGCCTCCCGATCTTCCCAGCACTCGAAGATGTTCGGACAGGCCGCCTCTTCGCACACGGTGTGCAGTCGCTCGTGGCGCACGAGCTCCCGCAGCTTGGTGTATTCCGTCCCGGTCCGTACGCGGGTCCTGATCCAGGGAGGCTTTCGCTCGACCGGGACCGCGCTGTTGCGGACTTCCAACCGCAGGAGCCGCCGTCCGTCCGGTTGCACACTTGTCATCGGCCCACGGTCGGATCACCGCGCCGTACACACAAGGCGTTGCGCCCGATTGCACTCACCGCCGCGTGCAATGTCTTGCAACCCTGTCCGGCTGAGCGGGTTCCGCAGTCCCATGACACCCGTGGCCGGATGACGCCGGTCACACATCGGATCGTGAAGGGGCCCTGCGGCATGACTGCGGTGGGCATTGTGGCCAACCCGGCCTCCGGCCGGGACATCCGGCGGCTGGTATCCGGCGCATCGGTCTTCCCGACAGCCGAGAAGGCCAACATGGTGCAGCGCATGCTCACGGCGCTGGGCGCGGTCGGCGTCGAGACGGTACTGGTATCCGTCGATCTCGGAGGGATCTCCGCGGCCGTACTGAAAGGTGTGCGGAACCGGCCGGCGAGGAAGACGCCATGGCCGCACGTCCGCTTCGTCGATGACGATGCCATCACCGACAGCGCTCAGGACACGGCCAACGCGGTCCGCCGCATGATCGCGGCCGGCGCGAAGGTGATCATCTGCCTCGGTGGCGATGGAACCGCGCGTGTGGCCACGGCGGCGCTGCTCGCCGGCCCCGGGTACGACGTGCCGTTGCTGTCCCTCTCCACGGGTACCAACAACGCCTTCCCACAGATGCGTGAGGCCACAGTCGCCGGCCTGGCGGCCGGGCTGGTGGCCACCGGGGCCGTCGACCACGGCATCGCCACCACCCGGGCTCACGTACTCGAGGTACGCACCGGGAACCGGACCGAGCTCGGGCTGGTCGACGTCGCGGTGTCCCAAGAGCCCTATGTCGGCTCCCAGGCACTGTGGCACCCCGACGCCCTCACCGAGCTGTACTGCGCCTTCGCCGAGCCGGGCGCGACCGGCTTGTCCTCCATCGCGGGTCTGCTCAGCCCCAGTCCGCGGGACAAGCCCGAGGGCGTCGCGGTGCGTCTGTGCCCGGCGAAGCAAGCACCCACCGTGATCAACGCGCCGATCGCTCCGGGCCTGGTGCTGCCGGTCGGGGTGGCCGCCTGGCGGCCCCTGCACACCGGCGAGCAGGTGGAGATCAGCACCACCCGCGGCGTGGTGGCGTTCGACGGCGAGCGCGAACTGGAACTGGTGGGCACGACGGGTGCCACGGTGCGGCTCAGGGAAGACGGGCCGCTCTGTGTCGACGTCACGGCCGTGATGAGCCAGGCGGCACGAGCCGGCCTGTTCCGCAGTGATCACACCGTGGTCTGAGGACGACCGGACCGACAAGAGCCCTTGAAGAAAGGATTGTCAACGATGACACCCACTCAACCGGCCAACGCCACATCGGGGCTCGACGAGAAGGCACTGCTGGAGGCATATCGCACCATGCGCACCATCCGCGAGTTCGAGGAGCGGCTGCACCTCGAGTTCGCCACGGGTGAGATACCGGGGTTCGTGCACCTGTACGCCGGCGAGGAAGCCTCGGCCACCGCGGTGTGTGCCCACCTCGACGAGCGCGATTCGATCGCCAGCACGCACCGCGGCCACGGGCACTGCATCGCCAAGGGCGTGGACGTCAAGGAGATGATGGCCGAGATCTACGGTCGTGTCACCGGGTCCTGCCGGGGCAAGGGCGGCTCGATGCACATCGCCGACCTGTCCAAGGGCATGCTCGGCGCGAACGGCATCGTCGGCGGCGGTCCGCCCCTGATCTGCGGCACCGCTCTGGCGGCCAAGCAGCAGGGGACCGGGGGCGTCGGCGTGGCGTTCTTCGGTGACGGGGCGAGTAATCAGGGGACCACCCTGGAAGCGCTCAACCTCGCCTCCGTGTGGAACCTGCCCGCGATCTTCGTGGCGGAGAACAACGGCTACGCGGAGGCCACGGCCGCCACCTGGTCGGTGGCCTGCGACAACATCGCCGACCGTGCCGTCGGATTCGGTATGCCGGGTGTGATCGTGGACGGCTTCGACTTCTTCGCGGTGTACGAGGCCGCGGGTGAGGCGATCGAGCGGGCCCGCGAAGGCGGGGGGCCCACGCTGATCGAGGTCAAGTTCACCCGGTACTACGGCCACTTCGAGGGCGACCAGCAGACCTATCGCGCCGATGAGGTGGCGCGGGCCCGCACGTCCCTGGACTGCCTCAAGCAGTTCCGTGAGCGTGTCACCGCTTCCGGCCGGCTCGACACGGCCGCACTGGACGGTGTCGACCAGGAAGTGGTCGGTCTCATCGAGGACGCGGTGACGGAGGCCAAGCAGGCCCCGACGCCCACCGCGAACGACCTCACCACCGACGTCTACGTCACCTACTGACCCCGAGACTTCCAGGAGCACGGTCATGGCACGCACGATCAGCTATCGCGAGGCGGTCAACGAGGCGCTCAGGCAGGAGATGGAGCGCGACGGGTCCGTCATCATCATGGGCGAGGACAACGCGGGCGGCGCGGGCAGTCCGGGTGAGGACGACGCATGGGGCGGTGTCCTCGGCGTGACCAAGGGGCTGTACCAGCAGTTCCCGGGACGAGTGCTGGACACGCCGATTTCGGAATCGGCGTTCGTCGGCGCCGCGGTCGGCGCCGCGACACGTGGCCTGCGCCCGGTGGCCGAGCTGATGTTCATCGACTTCATGGGCGTCTGTTTCGACCAGATCTTCAACCAGGCCGCCAAGTTCCGCTACATGTTCGGCGGCAAGGCCGTCACACCCGTGGTGGTGCGGACCATGTACGGAGCCGGTCTCAACGCCGCCGCACAGCACTCCCAGTGCCTGTACCCGCTCTTCACCCACATCCCCGGCCTCAAGGTCGTCCTGCCCTCCAGCCCGTATGAGGCCAAGGGCCTGCTCATCCAGGCAATCCGCGACAACGACCCGGTCATCTTCTGCGAGCACAAGGCGCTCTACGACATGACCGGCGAGGTACCCGAGGACAGCTACACCATCCCGTTCGGCGAGGCCAACGTGGTCCGTGACGGTGACGATGTCACCATCGTCGCCCTCGGCCGCATGGTCTCGATGGCCGAGGAGGCGGCGGTCGAGCTGGCGCGGCAGGGCATCCAGGCGGAGATCATCGACCCGCGCACCACCAGTCCCCTCGACAGCGAAACGATCCTCGAAAGCGTCGAGAACACCGGCCGGCTCGTCGTGGTCGACGAGGCCACCCCACGCTGCGGCATGGCCACCGACATCTCGGCCCTGGTGGCGCAGGAGGCATTCGGCGCCCTGCGGGCGCCCATCGAGATGGTCACCGCCCCACACACTCCGGTGCCCTTCGCACAGCCCCTGGAGCAGCTCTACATCCCGGACGCGCAGAAGGTGGCCAACGCCGTCAAGAAGACGATGGACTGGAAGAAGTGACGGACCCTGTGAGCACCCAAGACACCATTACGCAGGTCACCATGCCCAAGTGGGGCCTGTCGATGAAAAGCGGCAAGATCACTCACTGGTTCGTGGCCGAGGGCGACGAGGTCGCCGAGGGCGACGAGCTGGCCGACATCGACACCGACAAGATCACCGGGGCGCTCGAGTCGCCGGGATCGGGTGTCGTGCGGCGGATCATCGCCGAGGTGAACGAGGACGCCCCCGTCGGCGGCACCATCGCGCTGATCGCTCCGGCCGACGTGCCCGAGGAACTGATCGACGAGGCCGCCCGCGCGGCGCGCGAGGGACTGGACTCCGGCGCGGTCGACGAGGTCGCCGGGCCTGCCCTCGGGGCAGTGCGGGTGGACGGCCGTACCCTCTCCTACGCGACCCGCGGCACCGCGGAGGAGACCGTGCTGCTCGTGCACGGCTACGGCGGCGACAAGAACTCCTGGCTCTTCGTACAGGAACCGCTGTCGGCCCGTGCCACCGTTCACGCGATCGACCTGCTCGGCCACGGCGAGTCCACCAAGGACGTCGGTGACGGTTCCCTCGACACCCTCGCCGGTGCGCTGGTCGGTTTCCTCGAACAGCAGGGCCTCGAACACGTCCACTTGGTCGGGCACTCACTCGGCGGCGCCGTGGTCACGGCTGTCGCCGCGCGCGAACCTGGCAAGATCGCATCGCTGACCCTCGTCGCACCTGTCGGCTACGGCGACCAGATCAACGCCGACTATCTGCGCGGATTCGCCCGCGCCTCCTCACGGCGGGAACTCAAGCCGTATCTGACCCATCTGTTCGCCGACCCGGGACAAGTCACCCGGCAACTCGCCGACGACCTGATGAAGTACAAGCGCCTCGACGGCGTACAGCAGGCGCTCGACAGCCTGCTCGGCACGCTTCTCGATGGCGACCGCCCCGGAATCGACGCCGCCAGTCTGCTCCAGCAATTCGCGGGCCCGGTAAGAGTGGTGTGGGGCCGCGCGGACCAGGTACTGCCGGCGGCCAACGCAGTTGCTTTGGAAGGCCGCGCCCAGGTCACCTATGTCGACGCCGCGGGGCACATGGTGCACATGGAACAGCCCTCTGCCGTGGTCGACGCCGTGGCCGGGGCCCTGGACGGCTGAGGATACGAGTCATCGTCGTCTGCCGGAGGAAGATGACATGCCTCCGGCAGACCCCCGCATCACCCTCGGTACTCCGCAGCAAGACAGCCCGAACGCGCCCCAGCGCCAAGCGACCACGCCCTGGACCGGCGCTCTGCCCTCCGGGTCTGACGAGACGACCCTGGACATTACGGAGTCGACCACCTTCGGGCCCCCGTGGCCCCCTCGGGCCGGGACCCGGCTGACCGGACCAGCACCCGGGGAACTGGTCGCGGCGGCACATCCGTCGTGCTCCCGCGTGCAGTTGTCCGCGCTGCCGGGGCCGTCACAGGGGCACTCGGCCGGCTCGGTCAGCGATCAGGCGCCGAATGAGCCGCTCCGGTCCACCGCCCGCACCGCAGCGCAGCGCGCATCCCAGCAGACTTGGCGCCCGTTCGTCCGCTCGCAGGCCCGTACGCTGCTCGCTTGCGACTTCCTGCACGTGGAGACGATCTTCCTCAGACGTCTCTACGTCTTCTTCGTCATGGAGACTGCCACGCGGCGCGTCCCTGTCCTGGGCGTCACCGCCCACCCGACCGGTCGCGGTCAGGACCGCCGCCGCCTTGCCGGTCACCGCCGGCGATGGTCCCCCGAGCCAGCGCATCGGCGTGCTGTCCGCGATGCTCCGCGACGGCACCTTCCACGAACCAGGAACCCCGCACCTCGCTTGACGAAAGACATAGCCCCCCGTCACACCAGGGCGTCGGCACCGGCCGCACCGCTGCCGACGGCGCGCATCGGACCGTACCCGCACCATCACACACTGTTCGCTCTCGTCGATCCGGACGCCCGGCCCCTGCCCCGCGTCATGGCCGGCCTGCGCAACCTCGCCCTAGGCACCCATCGCCAGGAGGGCCACACCGACATCGCCGCCGCACTCCGCCGCACTGCCCGCGACTACCGGCCGCCCTCGGCCGCCCTCGGCCGCCCTCGGCCGCGTCGGCTGCACCGTGGCGGTTTTGGTCGGACCACATGGGATGTGTGACATAGTCGTGCCAGGACCTTTGGCGAGAGAGGGAAGTACCTCATGGCCGTCGAGTGGGAGCCCGTCCGGCAGTCCCGTACCCACGAACTGGTGCTCGAGCGCATCGAGGCACGGGTGGTGGCCGGTGAGCTCAAGGCGGGTGACCGGTTGCCGCCCGAGCGGGAGCTGGCGCCGGTGCTCGGCGTCAGCCGGTCCGCACTGCGCGAGGCGCTGCGCGTGCTGGAGACGATCGGCGTACTGGTCGCCCAGTCCGGTCGAGGACCGGACGCCGGGGCACGGATCGTGCGCCATCCCGATGACGCGCTCGGCCGACTGCTGCGCCTGCATTTCGCGTTGGGCAGCTACAGCCTGGAGGACGTGCTGGAGGCGCGGGTCACGCTGGAGCGTTCCAGCTTCCAGGCCGCCGCCGACCACGCCTCGGCGAAGGATCTCGAGGAGGCGGAGACCCTCCTGTGGAGGATGCGGGCGCCCGGCGTCGAGGTCGCGGAGTTCAACGATCTCGACACCCGGTTCCACGTGCTGATCGCCCGAAGCTCCGGCAACCGACTGACATCCACCCTCACCGCGGCCGTGCGCGAGTCCGTGCGTCCGCTGATTCTGCGGGCCCTGGAGACGGTCGAGGACTGGCCGGCCGCGGCGGCCGCCCTGAACGACCAGCATGTGGAACTGCTGCGTCTGGTGCGGGCCGGCCAGGGCGCGGAGGCGGCTGATCTGGTCGAGAAGCACATCCGCGGATTCCACGGCACGCTGGTCGACGGAACCAAGCCGGAGCGCGGCGGCGAGTAGCGCGGCGGGAAGCTCCGCCGCCGCACAGGGCCGTGGTGCGTGTGGGGGCCGGGACGCGACGCCCCCACGCCTCAGGTGCTCCTACGGCAGCATCCAGGAGAGAACCGGCAGCGACTGCAGGTAGACCAGCAGTCCCAGCACCGCGAGCATCGCGACGCTGTAGGCGACGACCTTGCGCAGCAGGATCCGTTCGGAGCCGGGCTGTCCCACCGCGGTCGCCGCGATGGTCAGGTTCTGCGGGCTGACCAGCTTGCCGACCACGCCGCCTGAGGTGTTCGCGGCCACCAGCAGGGTCGGGTCGATGCCCGCGCTCTTGCCCGCGGTCTGCTGGAGAGTCGCGAACAGGGCGTTCGCCGAGGTGTCGGAGCCGGTGACGGCGGTGCCGAGCCAGCCGAGGGCGGGCGAGAGGAGCGCGAAGATTCCGCCGACCGTGGCGAGCCAGGTGCCGATGGTGACCGTCTGACCGGACTGGTTCATGACATAGCTCAGTGCCAGCACGGTGGCGACCGTGGCTATGGCCGTGCGCATGTTTCTGACGGTGCGACCCGCGGCGAGCAGTCCGGCGCGGGCGGACATCGGGAACCGGTCGCCGTCGCTCGCGCGGCTGTAGACGAGCGTCACCAGAAGGCCGGAGACGATCAGCAGGGTGCCCGGGTTGCCGAGGACCTCCAGCTTGTAGACCGCGCTGGCGGCCGGGGAACCGTCGCCGGCGAGCAGATTGCCGTACAGGCCGGGCCACTGGAACTCGACCTTGACCTCGCTGAGCAGCGCGGGGACGTCGAGCCCGCCGGCCTTGAGCTTGGCCAGCGCGAAGACCGCGATCACCAGGAGGTACGGCAGGACGGCCAGGCTCACCCGGCGCGGGGTCAGCGGCTCGGGCTCGACCTGGGAGCGTTGGTCGTCGGGGGTCTTCGGCGTCCAGAACCGCAGCATGATCACCGCGGCCGCGAAGCCGGCCAGCGCGGAGACCACGTCGGTGAGTTCGTAGGCGAAGTGCGACGCGCACCAGAACTGGGCCGCGGCGAAGACGAGTCCGGTGACCAGGGCGATGGGCCACAGTTGCCGGAAACCGCGCACCCCGTCGACGAGGAAGAGCAACAGCATCGGGACGAAGACGGCGAGCAGCGGTGTCTGCCGGCCGACAACCGCAGCGATGTCCTCGGGCGCGATGCCGGTCAGGTTGCCGGCCGTGGTGACGGGGATGGCCATGGCGCCGAAGGCCACCGGTGCCGTGTTGGCGACCAGGACGGTCATGGCCGCCTTGAGCCTGGGCAGGCCGATCGCCATCAGCATTGCGGCGGTGATGGCGACGGGCGCGCCGAAGCCGGCCAGTGCCTCGAGGAGGCCGCCGAAGCAGAAGGCGATGAGCATCGCCTGGACGCGCAGATCGCCGCGGCCTATCGCGCTGAAGGCGCGGCGCAGGTCCTCGAACCGGTTGCTGACGACGGTGAGTTCATAGAACCAGATGGCGGCGACGACGATCAGCATCACCGGGAACAAGCCGAAGGCCATGCCCTGGGTGGCGGACAGGACACCGAGCCCGACCGGCATCCCGTAGCCGAGCACCGCGGTCAGCAGCGCGGTGAGCAGGGCGCCGAGGGCGGACTGGAGCGCGGAGCGCTTGGCCGCCATCAGCAGCAGAAAGAAGACCGCGAGCGGCACGAGACCGAGCAAGGCGGTGGCGGTGAGACTGCCCCCGACGGCGGTCACGTCAGGGGTGTAGGCCGCGAGGACGGCCGGTGGCGCTGTGAACACGTACGTGCTCCTCCTTGAGTACGGGTGTTGCGGGGCCGCCGCCGTCGGTGTCCCGTCCCCGCCGGCCATGCCCATGGTTCTGCCGAAGCGGCATCAGTAGGACACCAATGACCTCGCATGTCAATAAGGTCGGACCGAAGTATGGCCAAGGAATCGGTCTGTGCCTACTATGGTCGGACCGAACTAGGAGGCTCCATGCGCGTCGGACTCTTCGCCACCTGCCTGGGGGACACTCTGTTCCCCGACGCGGTGAAGGCGACCGCGGTGCTGCTCGTCAGGCTGGGCCACGACGTGGTGTTTCCGCCGGAGCAGACCTGCTGCGGTCAGATGCACGTCAACACCGGCTACCAACGCGAACCGGTCCCGCTGGTGCGGGGCTTCGCCGAGCAGTTCGGCGACCCGTCGATCGACGCGGTGGTCATGCCGTCCGGATCCTGCGCGGGCTCGGTGCGCCACCAGCACGAGATCGTGGCCGAGCGGTACGGGGACGCGGCTCTGCGCGCCGGGGTCGCCACCGTCAAGGCCAAGACCTACGAGCTGTCGGAGTTCCTCGTCGATGTGCTCGGCGCGACCGACGTCGGAGCCTGGTTCCCGCACCGGGTGACCTACCACCCGACCTGCCACTCGCTGCGGATGCTGCGGGTGGGCGACAGGCCGCTGACTCTGCTGCGCGCAGTCGACGGCATCGACCTGGTGGAGCTGCCCCAGGCCGACGCCTGCTGCGGCTTCGGCGGCACCTTCGCGGTCAAGAACGCGGACACGTCCAGTGCCATGCTCCAGGACAAGATGCACAACGTGCTGTCCACCGGCGCGGACGTGTGCACGGCAGGCGACTCCTCCTGCCTGATGCACATCGGCGGCGGCCTGTCCCGCATCAGGGCCGGGACCCACACCCTGCACCTGGCGCAGATCCTCGCCTCCACCCGCACCTCGCCCTGCCTGCTCCCGGAACCGGAGGCCGCCCGATGAGCAGCACCTTCCTCGGCATGCCCACCGCCCCGCCCCGCTCCCCGTACGGGACCGGCAATCTGCGCGGCGACCGGAAGTTCCCCCGGGCCGCCCACGACGAGCTGCGCAACGAGCAGCTGCGCGGCAACCTCCGCAGGGCCACCCACACCATCCGCGCCAAGCGGCTCGCCGTCACTGGTGAACTGCCCGACTGGGAGCAGCTGCGCGACGCGGGCTCGGCGATCAAGACGGACGCCATGAACCGGCTGCCCGAGCTGCTCGAACAGCTGGAGCGGAAGGTCACCGAGCACGGCGGCACCGTCCACTGGGCGCGCGACGGTGTCGAGGCCAACGAGATCGTCACCCGCCTGGTCCAGGAGACCGGCAGCGACGAGGTCATCAAGGTCAAATCGATGGCCACCCAGGAGATCGGCCTCAACGAGCACCTCGCCACCCATGGCATCACGGCGTACGAGACGGACCTCGCCGAGCTGATCGTGCAGCTCGCCGACGACAAGCCGTCGCACATTCTGGTCCCGGCGATCCACCGCAACCGCCACGAGGTCAGGGACATCTTCCGCGCGGCCATCCCGGGCGTCGACCCCGATCTCGACTCCGTACCGGCCCATCTGGCCGCCGCGGCCCGGGCCTATCTGCGTCAGAAGTTCATGACGGTCCCGGTGGCCGTCTCCGGCGCCAACTTCGGCATCGCCGAGACCGGCACCCTGTCGGTGGTCGAGTCAGAGGGCAACGGCCGCATGTGCCTGACGATGCCCGACACCCTGATCACCGTCATGGGCATCGAGAAGGTGCTGCCGCGTTACCAGGATCTGGAGGTCTTCCTGCAGCTGCTGCCGCGCTCCTCGACCGGTGAGCGGATGAACCCGTACACCTCGATGTGGACCGGCGTGACCCCGGGCGACGGCCCGCAGGCGTTCCACCTGGTGCTCCTCGACAACGGGCGCACCGCGGCGCTCGCCGACCGGATCGGGCGCGAGGCACTCAACTGCATCCGCTGTTCCGCCTGCCTCAACGTCTGCCCGGTGTACGAGCGGGCCGGCGGTCACGCCTACGGATCGACCTACCCAGGACCCATCGGCTCGGTGCTCACCCCGCAGCTCGCCGGGATGCACGCTGCGAAGAACGACCCGAACAGCTCGCTGCCGTACGCCTCCAGCCTGTGCGGCGCCTGCTTCGACGCCTGCCCGGTGAAGATCGACATCCCGTCTCTCCTGGTCGAGCTGAGGCACCAGCACACCGCGCGGACCGGCACCACGGCGGAGAAGCTGGCGATGAAGGCCGCAGCGGCTGTCATGAAGCGGCCCGCACTGTTCACCGCCGCACAGAAGGCCGCCGGACCCGTCGGCAGGCTGGTGGCCGGACGGGACCGGAAGATCTCGCGGCTCCCGGCCCCGTTCGACGGCTGGACCGAAAGCCGGGACATCCCGGCCCCGCCCAGGCAGACCTTCCGCTCCTGGCTGGCGTCCGAGGAGGGCGAGGCCACCCTGCGGGCCGCCGCCGACGAGGGTGCCCGACGGGGAAGAGACTCCCGTGAGGAGGAGAACCGGTGACCGCTGCCGCACGTGAGACGGTGCTCGGACGTGTCCGGGACGCCCTCGCCCTCTCCACCCCGGCGGAGGCGACGGTCCCGCGTGAGTACCGCACCGGCCGTGCCCTGACCGACGACGAACGACTCGCGCTCTTCGTGGACCGCCTGGCCGACTACAAGGCGCGCGTGCGCACGTGCACTGCCGACCGCACCCCGGCTGTGATCGCCGAGGTGCTGTGCGAGCGCGGAGCACGCAGGACCGGTGTGCCCGCCGGCCTCGACGCGGCCTGGCTCGCCGCCTACAACGGCGAAGTCCATTGGGACTCCGTGGAAATCCCGGCCCACCGACTGGGCGAACTGGACGGGGTGGTGACCGCGTCCGCGGTCAGCTGCGCGGATACCGGCACGATCTTCCTGGACGGCTCCCCCGATCAGGGCCGGCGCGCGCTGTCTCTCGTCCCCGACCTGCACGTCTGCGTCGTCGACCTGTCGTCGGTGGTGGCCGGTGTGCCGGAGGCGGTCGCCCGGCTGGTCCCGGAGCGCCCGACGACGCTGATCAGTGGGCCGTCGGCCACGTCCGACATCGAGCTGGAGCGCGTCGAGGGTGTGCACGGCCCGCGCACCCTGGTGGTGGTGATCCGCACCGACGTATGAGTCCCGGCCGCTCGCTCCCGCCCGGCAACCGTCACCTCGCGCCCGGCGCGCCTGAAGGGTGTCAATACCGGCAAGGACGCCGAGGTCCTCGCCCTCCGCCACCGGATCACCCTGCTGGAACGCCAACTCGGCAAGCGGAGAGCCCGGTTCACCCCGAGCGACCTGGCATTCCCGGCGGCGCTGCTGCACTGGCTGCCACGGCAGGTCTGCGGATGTCACGGCTGCTCGTACGTCCCGACGCGGTACTGCGTTGGCACCGCAACCTCGTCAAACGCCGCCATGCCGCCTCCTGCCTGCCCGAACGCCCGGGACGACCACGCGCGTGCGCTCCCTCCGCGCCCTGGTGCTGCGGCTGGCGAAGGAGAACCCGAGCTGGGGGTGCCGACGCCTGCATGGCGAGTTGCTCGTGCTGGGGGCGAAGAAGGGCAAAGTCAGACGAAAAGCGCGGGCAGGCGGACAAACCCCCTCGGAAACAACGCCGGAGTGTGACGGCCGCACCGGGCCAGGGAAGCGGCGGACACCCGGTCCGCCGCCCCAGGGCTTGCTGACGCGCGGTCAGTCGCCGTCGGGCGGCAGTGGCACGTCGTACGCATTACGGAGGGGACGCGGTCACCACGATGCGCAGGGTGCCATCGGCCAGTACCTTCGCCGGGCGGCCACCCACCGAAGTCGATCGGCTCTGCCGCCACTTGGCCGACCCGGACGGATCGTCGGAGTCCTCATCAGAGATTGCGTCGGCAAGCGCCGCCGGAGTCAGCCGGGACAGCTCGGCCAGGCCGGTCACACCGTGCGGAGGGTCGGCCACCCAGGTGTTCGCCAGCGCGTCGGCGCTGCCCGGCTCGTGCCCGAACCACCACTGCCGGTTGCCGCGCAGAAGGGTTCGCTCCGGGCTGACCGCGAGCTCCGCGAGCGCCCCCGAGTCACGGCTCAGGGTTCCGTACGCGGTGCCGTCGCGGGCCACCGTCAGACGGAAGTCGGCGATCGCGCCGTTGCCGTCCACCGTGGTCCCCGCATAGGTGACCCCACGCCAGGCGCGCAGGCTCTTCGTGGCCGCAGAGGCCAGCTGCGGGGGTGTCTTCTCCTCCTCCCGCGGCCAGAGCACAAAGGTCGTCAGACCCGCGATGAGCACCACGACCAGTACCAGGACGCCCCAACGCCAATCACGGCGGAGGGAGTGCATGAGCCGGGTACCCGCTCCGCCCGGCCGGGACGCCTGACTGTCCGGCGGCGATTGGGAGGGGTGCGGCGCCTGCGGGGGGCGTGGGGGCACGGGGGCAGCGGTGGTGGTGGGGTCGGTTGGTCGGAGGGTGCTGATGCGCCGTCCCTGTCCCTTGCGTCCACTGCCCCCCAGTCCCGGGACCCCGGCGATGCCACCTGGCCCTGGCATGATGGTCAATTTCCACGGCAGCGGCACCCTGGGCCTCGACTCAGCACACGCCCGCGCAGTCCTGGCCGCAGCACCCACCCCAGCGGCGTGGCCTTGTGGGAGCGCCAGGGATCCCGGCGGCGGCCGCGGGGACCCACCCCAGGTCAATCCTCCAGCATCGCCGCTCCGTACCCCACCGGCGCCGACAGGAACAGGAAGAGCCAGTCGCGGTCCTGGGCCTCCGTTTTGAACAGGCGCGCCGCCCCGCTGGTGTCGCTGGTGAAGAGGTGCCAGGCGTCGCTGAAGTCACCTCCGTACCGAGCCACGGCGATCAGACAGAGGCCGAGGAGCGTGCCCAGGTAGGTGCCGAGCGGGGTGGCCAAGGCGCAGGTGACGGCGACGGACTGGCTGTGGTTACTGTAGTTTCCGGCGATGAGGCCGGTGACTCCGGCCATCACCAAGGCGCCCCACGTCATCAGCTGTGCCTGGTCCTTGATGACATAGGCCCAGACCAAGGACAGGCCGACCGTCATGCCAAGTGCGATCAGGATGCCTGTGCCCTCGTCGTCGTTGCTCGACTCGCTCATCCCGTCCCCCTTGAGATGCGGCGTCCTCTGCAACCAGGGGCGCGCCTGTGACCGCGCACCAGCATAGACAAGGACCTGGGCTTGAGCAGTTCCCCGGAAGAACAAGGGCTTCAGAGGCGGCCGGCCCGTCAGCCACGATTCCGGTCTCTACAAGGAGCGGAACACCGTCGAGGTGCTCCGGCCGTCGCGGCGCAAGGCTTGTCGCCGGGGGCGCATCCGACTTTCGGGGCGAGGAACGCCCGTTCGCGGCGGCCGGCGAGCGCCCGGCCCACCGGTTCCGCGTTGGTGTGGGGACCGTAGGCGTCGGCGGTGTCGACGAGGTCGGCGCCGATGTCGAGGGCGCGGTGGACCACGGCGATCGAGGCGTCGTCGTCGCGGTCGCCGGGGTCGTAGGCGTATGACATGCCCGTGCGGCCCAGGCCGACGACTCCCGTCGAGGCGCCTTCCGGACCGATCCGCAGGGTGCGCAACGCGCGTCCTTCCTGTGACGAGGGGACGCAGGCGTGGGGGTGTTGCTGAGGGTGCCGGACTGAGGGTGGCGGAGGGCGCGGGCAGATGCCGGACAGGGCGGTCGCCGGCCGGCCCGGGCTCCCGGGCGTGGCCCGGGGGCCCGGTGGGTGCGATCCGGCCCGTCGGCGTGATCAGCGGACGGCGCCCTCGGTCCAGGCGCGCTTGAGGATCTCGTCGACGGTCTCGTCGACCGTCTGGTGCGAGGTGTCGAGCCACAGCCCGATGGGGGGCGTACCGTCCCGGAGCACCTTGTCCAGGTCCTTGGGCTGCCAGTCAGGTCCGTAACCCGTCTTGGAGCGCTTCTCCTCGCGCAGGGCCACTACGTCCGGGTCGGGGGCCAGCACGACGACGGCCAGCGGGCGGCTCCGGATCATCCGGGTGATCTCGGCCAGGTGCTCACCGAGGAGGACGTCCTGCAGCACGGCCGTGAACCCGGCCTCGGCATAGGCGTCCGCGCACGTGGCGGCCAGCCTGTGCCGCAAGCGGAGTTGGGCGACGGCCTCCGGCGGGGCCTCGGCGGTCATGTGCGCCTGGCCGTTGACGATCATACGGCGGAAGGTGTCGCCGCGTACGTGCGCCGAACGGGGCAGGCGCTCGGCGAGGGCCTGCGCGACAGTGGACTTGCCCGCCGCGGAGATGCCCGAGACGACGATGACGCCGGGGGTCCCGTCATCGGGGGCGGCGGGGCTGGTGTTGTCGGTCATGGACGGATGGAATTCCTCTCGTGTGCGTGGAGTGGGCGCCGGGCGCCCGGCGACGCCGAGCCGCAGGCGCTTTCGGGGACCAGCAGGTCCATCGAGGCCGGGCGTCGTGGGGAAACACCCCAGGTCCCCGGGCGGGGTCCCACTTCCGCCGGGCCGCAGGACCCGGGCGGACCCCGCCAGGTAGTTTTCCATCTCGACCGGGAGCGGATGGCTGATCAGCCCCCAGCGCGGCGACGTCGAAGGCCGCGTCGTCGGCGGGGAAGCGGCTGGGAGACCCAGCGGCACCGCCTCGGCGTACACTCCGTGTTCGGGCAGCGCGGTCAGCGGGGGGCGGGTGAGAACCGGTCCGGTCACGACAACTCTGTCCGCGCCCACGGCGCGTCAGTCAAGGCCAACGACCAGGTGATCGGAGAGAAACGGCCTGACTCCGGCTGTATCCCGGGGCGTCGTCAGCAACGGGTCATGGTGACCGTCATCGGCTCCCTGCGCCACCCGATTGCGGTGTCGGCGGCGGCACCGGGCTGAAGAATCGTCGCCGACGTGCGGGGAGGCGTTGAACTCGGCGACCGGGCAGTGCGGGTCCGATACATCATCCGCGCAGCTCAGCTCGGAGGTGGTGTCGAACACGACCTGGAAGGCGGTCGCCGGCTTCGCCGACGCCCGCTCCACCCGCGGCAGCGTCTTCAGCTTCCCCTTCGCGCTCTCGCGCTCCGCCCTGGCCAGCAGCTTCGTCGGATCAGCACCTCCAGCAGGTCCAGCGTCGTCCACCGCCCGCGAGGTCAGGTAGACGGTGGTGGCCAGCAGCGTCGCCAGCCGGCGGGCGCTGGAGTGCCGGCGCAGCAGCGACGCCTTGCCGTCCACCCCGTAGCGCGACAGCTCCGCCAGCCGCCCCGGCGGTATCCCCGGCACGTCCACGGCGCCCATCCCGAGGGCGGCGATCTCCTCCACCCGCTCCAACGCCCGCTTCATCTGCGGGCCCGACACCCGCACCGGCCCCCGGCGCAGCCGGTCCAGCTCCGAGACCCGTTCACCCGGCGGCACGGTCAGCAGGGAGTCCGGCACCGCTCGCTGCCCCACGCTGAGCATCCCGTACAGGGTGTCCCACAGCCGCTGGTTCGCCGCCTCCCGCACCGACCCCACCAGCCGGGCCAGACGGCTGGCTCCCGGCAGCAGCACCCGGCCCTCGCGCAGCCGCCCCGCCGCCGCGCCGAACAACGCCTTCGGCCCGTCCCCCGTCGTCCACGCCCGCGCGTCCAGCCAGCCCGTCAGCTCCTCGCGGACCTCCGCGAAGTCCCGCCAGCCCCCGGCCTCCTGGATTTCACCGGCGTGCGTACGGGCCGTACCGTCCCGCTCGCCGTAGAGCTTCAGGCACGAGGCGTCCTCGATGTCCAACTGCCCGGCCAGGTACTCGGCCACCTCCGCCGGCACCTGCCGCGGGTCCGGCATGAACCGGCCCCCACGCTCGCCAGAGCGTGTCCGGAAACCGAAGTGTCGTCCTTGAAAGCCAGGACGGGCTCCTGTTCGGAGCCGAGCAGGGGTAGCTCCGGAGTAACGTCGTATCGGCGTACAGAAGGAGCTATGACTTCTCGTGGTCGATCGTTGCCGTTGGCGTTGACGATGTCCCAGGTGTCTCTGTAGCCGGTCAGGGCAAACCGGCCGCCCTTGGCGTCAAGGACCGTAGTTTCGCACGAGGTGTTGTCGGATCGGTAACTGCGTAGGATCCGCCGATCCGCCACTCGTATCGTCTGGTACAGGGCTTTGGTCGAGGACTCGCTCTCCCCTCGATGGCAGGTGATGGCCACGGTTCCGTCCCCCGACACACCACTGTATTGGCCATCCCCTCATGGGCCGTATTCGTCGCCATCGAGCGGCACCCGGAACGCGGCGCCCGCCTCCGGGAACTAGAGCGGATTATCGATACGGCCGAACAGGACCCAACGGCGGCCATCCACGAAATTCAGCAGATCCGCAAGACCGCGGAGGCCGAGGCGGGGCTGTGACCGACTGGATCTGGGAGTACAACCCGAGCGAGGAGTACGTCGCCGACGGACTTGCGCCAGGCGTCGTGGCAGAGGTCGAGCGGTTGGCGACCGAACTCGCCGCGCTGGGAGTCGACGCGGCGAAGGTGGGTCGACCCTTCTGCAACATCACCTGGTACGGATGAGCTTCCCGTCGTCCGGGCCGGCCACCGAAACCAGAGGCCCTGCGGCAACTGGTCGTGCGTCTGGCGCGGGAGAACCCCGGGTGGGGATACCGCCGCATTCACGGAGAATACGCGCCGTGGGTAGAGGTCCACGAACACACCTGCGGGTGTCGAGCTGACGAACTTCGCCACGGCCGCGGTACCGGCTACGAGCCCCGCTTGCCCTGCCGAACCGCTGGTTTTCAGGATAAGCAAGGGAACCGCGATGGTCAGCAGGTAACTGCCGATGTTGGATGCCGCCGCGCCCAACCACACACCTGGTAGTCACGGCGGCAGCCAGTGCTTGGCGCCCTCGCTGCCGTCACCGGCCCACAGCCCAAGAATCTCCCGCCGGCCCTCGGTGGTGACGGCGAGGGCCACGTAGACCGGCCGGTTGGCCACCGCACCGTCGCGGATCTTCACGTGGATGGCGTCGATGAAGCCACCGGATGGACAGCGTCCAGGGGCCGACTCTGCCATGCGGTCATGCCCTCCAGCACCTTGTCGGTGATGGTGGAAATGGTCTGGCGGGAGACCTCGGCCAGGTGGGCCTGGACCTCGCCGGTGGTCAGGCTCCAGGGCGGACTCCGGCAGCCGCCTGTCGGTCAGGCGTGCGCGAAGTCGGTCCGCAGCTCTTCGGGCCGCTGGGGTGCCCAGAGTACGGCTGCGATGGCGACAACGACGCCGAAGATGAGGAAGGCGAAGGCCGCGGCGAAGGAAACGTGGTCCGCCAGCAGGCCCATGATGAACGGTGCGACAGCACCGGCGAGCTGGCCGCCCATGTTGATGAGTGCGCTGGCGCGGCCGACGACGCCGCGGGGCAGCATCCGCAACGGCAGTCCGAAGATCGGCATGAAACTCAGGAAGAGGACGAGCATGGCGAACGACTGATAGGTGATGAACATGGTCGTGGACGTCGCGTATGCCATGAACAGCAGCAGCACGCCGCCGATCGCGCAGGACGGGATAATCAGCAGCCGGTGTCGTCCATAGAAGTAGCGGTCGAAGAGGACGCCTCCAACGATCATGCTGACGGTTGCGCAAAAGTTCGGAATCGAGGCGAGAGCTCCAGAAGCCGTGACGGATACTCCGCGTTCCGTCTGCAGGTAGCTGGGCACCCAGGAGAGCAGTCCCCAGACCACCAGGTCGAAGCCGCCGAACAGGAGGGTGAACCGCCACAGTGCTCCGCTGCGCAGAAGCTGCGCCGTGCTGACGTCTGTGGTGGCAGATGTCGTCAGGACGCGCTCGCCGTCGCCTTCCGCGACGGTCGGCTCGGGGAGTGGGGCTGGCAGGGCCCACCAGATGACCACGGCCATGAGGAACCCGGCTCCGGCCACGGCGAGGAAGGTGTGCCTCCAGCCGACGGCGGTGATCACTGGAGCGGCGATGAGCGGGGCGAGCGCGGCTCCCAGCGTATTGGCGCTGGTGACGATTCCGTTTGCGGTCATCCGGTTGTGCGGTTGTGTGCGTTCGGCGACTGCCTTCATAGAGGCTCCGGGGTACAACCCCTCAGTGACGCCGAACAGTGCCCGCACTATCAGAAGCATGCCGAAAGAGGACACCAGCCCGGTCAATCCGGTGAAGAGGGACCAGGCGACCATCGCGCCGATCATGGTTCTCTTTGCCCCGATCCGGTCTGCCAGGAACCCGCCGGGCAGCTGGAAGAGGGCATATATGGCGAAGAAGACCGTGAGGATCAGGCCCTGCTGGGTGTGGTCAAGGCCGAATTCTTTGGCCAGGCTGGGGAGAGCGGTAGTGATCGCGAGCCTGTCGACGTAATTAACGATCCAGGCGACGAACAGGATCGTGACAGAGACGGTGGTGATGCGCTTGGCGTTCAGGGATGGCCTAGCGGCGACTGCGGGGGATGCGGACATGGCCGTTTCTCCATATGACTGCGGGGACTTTACCGAAGCGGCTCACTGGCGCTTCCGAGGGCTTGGGCCGGCGCGGAAACAGGCGTCCTGGCTCTGGGAAATGGCGGTGGCGGAGTGGTACGCGTGCCGTGTGCCGACCGCACACCGGCGCCGGGGGGCCGTGATACAGGTTTCTGGTGTGTTTCGGTTGGAGCGGTGGCTGGCCTGACCCAGGAAGCGCCGCCCAGGTCAGGCTGCAGGGGTGAGGCGGCGTCCACGCCGCGGACCGAGGTAGGAATTGTCCGCCACGGTCACGTGTCCCTGCTGCATGACCCAGGAGATACCGCACGGGGGGCGCACCGGGTCACGGTAGTCGGTTTCATGGTTGATGGAGCCGGCATCGAAGGCGACAAGGTCGGCGATGTAGCCAGCACGAATCAGCCCGCGTTCAGGGATGCCGAACACTTGGCAGGGCAGCGAGGTCATCCGGCGGATCGCCTCGCCGAGTGGAAGCACGTGGTGCTTGCGCACGTACTCGCCAAGGATCCGTGGGAAGGTTCCGAACATCCGCGGGTGCGGCTTGCCCCCAGTGCCGGGAGGCAGGCCATCGGTGCCCACCATCGTGTCGCGGTCCGCGAAGGCCGTACGAACGTCGTCCTCATCCATGGCGAACAGCACCATGGTGGCCTGAAGGCGTTCCTCCCGCAGAATACGCACGTAGGTATCCAGCGGGCTGCAACCCTCGGCACGGGCGATCTCCCCGAGGGTGTGGCCGTCGTACCGATGACTCTGAGAGTGGGCAATCATGATCCCGTCCCAGCCGACCGCCTCTGCATTGCTCTCCCAGCCGGGCACCCCTGACTTCATGAGTGCGGCCAGCCGCTCGCGCTCCGAGGCGGATTCGAGCCGAGCCAGGACACCTTCGTTGCCGTCGGCGAGGAAAGGCGGTGGCAGCAGCGCGGTAAGCATCGTCGAACTCGCTGCGTAGGGGTAGATGTCCTTGGTCACCCGTACTCCCCGGTCGGCGGCGTGGTGGATACGCCCGAGTGCCTCGGACATGCGGCCCCACTGCGGGCGGCCCATGGCCTTCAGATGCGAGATGTGCACGCGACAGCCGCTCTGCTCACCGATGCCGAGCGTTTCGTCGATCGAGGAGAACAGAAGGGAACCCTCACCGCGCATGTGGGTGGCGTAGGGGCGGTCGGGACCAAGACACCGGGCCAGTTGCACCAGCTCGTCGCTCTCGCTGAAGACAGCCGGTGGATAGATCAGTCCCGTGGACATCCCGAATGCTCCGCCTTCGAGTGCCCGCTCCAGTTCCCGGCACATCGTCCGCATCTGCGCGGCATCCGGAGTGATGGCGGCCGTGCCGAGGACGGCGATGCGCAGGGTGCCGTGGCCGACGAGCGGGGCCACGTTGGTGACGTAACCACGGCCGTCCGTGACGGCGGTGAACTCGTCCCAGTCAGACCAGGTGAAGTCCATCCGTGGGTAGATGCGCCGGGTGAACGATGCAAAATCCTGAGCGGAAGCGGGTCGAACGGGGGCCAGTGAGAAGCCGCAGTTGCCGGTCACCTCTGTGGTGATGCCTTGAAGGATCTTGCTGGTGTCGTCCTCGGCGAGCAAGGGGGCGTTGTCGGCGTGAGAGTGGACGTCGATGAAGCCAGGTGCCACCACGAGCCCGGACGCATCCAGTACGGGAACGTGATCGACGGAGATCCTCCCGGGAGCGTCGACAGCCGTGATCCGGCCACTGCGTATCAGCACGTCTGCGGGGACCGGCTCAGCGCCCGTTCCATCGGCGACGGTCCCTCCCCTGATCAGCACGTCTCTGGCCTGCATGGTGGGCACCTCCATGGTGCGCGTGGACGGAAGTACGTGAACAGCCGCTGACAGCGACGTGTCATTCGCGGGTCACGTGAGGTGTGGCCAAGTCTGAGGGCCCCCGGGCAAGGTGTCTTTTGCCGTGCAACAAAAAGGACGCGTTGTGATTGTCGCTCACGCCAAAGGCTGTGCGACTACCTCGTTCAGCCGCAGCTGCAGGTGAGCCAGGAGCATCTGGTCCGCGTCCTCGAAGTCCAGCCCCGACACTTCACGGATCCGCCGCAGCCGGTAGCGCAGTGTGTTGACGTGCACGCGCAGGTGCAGGGCCGCCTCGTCGGCCACCGATCCCGCGGTCAGAAAGGTGGCGAGAGTCCTGGTGAGGACGCCGTCGGGGCCGTCATGGGCGGTAAGGCGGCGCAGCGGACCAGTAACCCGTGGGAGATCAAGTGACTGTGCGATGTCACCGAGGTGCTGGAGCATCACCGGCAGCGCCATGTCCTCCACGGTGGCCACGGAGCGCAGGGGCTCCGCCTGGCCCAGCGCTCGCAGCACCGCATCAGCCTGAAGCCGTGCGACAGGGATGTCCCCTGGTGCGGCAGCGGGCCAGGCGGCGGCCGCCAGGTAGCCCGGACCGGGGCCGGCAGGGGAGCGTGCGAGGAAGTCCTCCGCCAGGGACCGGGCCGCCGCCAGGGCCTCTTCCGCCCCGAGCCTGGGCCAGGCGGCCAGCACGTACACAGCCCTGTCGCCCCGTACTGCCAGGGCCGAGGGGTGCACGGCAGAGAGATAGAGGGTCAGCACCTCCTCGAGTCTGCGCAGGTTCGCGGCAGCGGCGGCACTCTCGGGGGAGGCGGTCTCACCCGCTGTGGGCGAGGCGCTCTTCCGCGGCCGCAGGCCCACAGCGAGCACACAGAACGGACCCTTCTCCAGCCCCGCCTCGCGTGCTGCGCCGGCCCCGGCTGCGCCGCCCGCGAGCATGGCGGCGGCGAGTTCGCGGCGCTGCTGGCGGGCCCAGGGGGAGCTGTCCGCGCGCATGTTGGCCAGGTGCAGGGCGACAACCGGTGTGAACAGCTCCAGCCAGCGAGCGTGCTCCGTGGGCAGGGGCCCATTGGTCACCGCCCAGACATAGCCCAGAACCTCGGAACCCGCGCGCACCGCGACAGCGACCCGCGGCAGCATCGTCGGCTCATACGGTTCGACATACACCGGCGCAGTGGAGGCATTGAGCCGCTGGAAGACGCCGCTGTCGGCCAGCTTGCGCACCCGCCACGGTCGCACCGCACGACCCAGGATGGTTTCCACCCGGGACTCGTCGGCCTTCTCCTGCCCCGCTGACCAGGCAAGGACGGCAGAGGTAGCGTCCTCGATGGTGACCGGGGCGTGGATCACCATGCTCATTGTGTTGGCTATTGCAAATAGATCGCTGGTGGCCCCGGCAGGTTCCCATTGTGCCCGCGCGAAGTCCTGGATCCGCTGGCGGATGATCGTTGCGACGTGCATCCAGGAGGCGTCCCGGTTCACCTCCACGACCGGCACCGGGCAGTCGACCGCCTCAGGCGGCAGGGGCGACTTCACCGCCAGTCCGCACACACCGGCACGCCGGGCTTCCCGTCCGAGGCTGACAAGCTCACTCCCCGACACCAGCCCGACACAGAGCACCAGACAGCCCGCCTCCAACCCCACCGTGTCGGATGGATCGTGGATCAGCACCCCGGTCAGAGGCTCTGCTGCTTCATTGCGATCGACGGCAAGGCGCAGCAGCGGCTGACCGATGTCCGCTATCAAGCGCTCCAAGGTCAGGTTGTTCTCCATGTCCGGAAAGTACTGCACTTTGTCCCCAGGACCCAACGACCGAGGCGAACTTTGCTCTGCCCGACAAAAGATCGGAAGACTTGGTCCGGCAGGCTACGTAGCATGGTCGTGAACGTGGACATGCCGGAACAAACGGCGACGAAAAGCTGCGGGCGGCACGTCACCGCTGTCGGGTGTGCACCCACCCAAGCCGGGGCCCGGGACGGTGCGCCGGCGATAGGTCAACGGGCGCGACACCACAGTCCCTCGGCGTCGTCAGGCGCTGTGCTGCGTCCGCTCGACGCCCCACTGAGATCCTCGGGACGCACGGCCTTGTCGACAGCGGCCACCCACTCCAGGCCCTCAAGGCCGTTCAGGCATGCGCGGCTCCGCGTAACCCCTTGACATACGAATGAAAGGCCACCATGTCTTCTGCTGTCCCTCGCCCACTGATCGCCGTCACCTTGGGACACGACCTGCCCGAACAACCGGCCACCCTGCGACTGCCCAGAAGCTACGTGCGGGCACTGGCGAGAGCAGGTGCGACACCGATCGCCGTCCCGCCGGGCGTCGACGGTCCATGTACCCGTCAGGTGATGGAGCAGGTCGACGGTCTTTTCCTCCCCGGCGGAGTCGATCCGCATCCGCGATCATTCGGTGAAGAGGTGCACCCGAAGACCACCATCGACGAAGAGCTTGATGCTCTGGAACTGAATGCGATCACCTGTGCCGTGAGCATGGGCATGCCCATCCTCGGAGTCTGCCGGGGAAGCCAGATTCTCAATGTCGCCTTGGGCGGCAGCCTGATACAGCACCTGGAACCAGGGACGATCAACCACTACCGCCCCGACCTGCCGTTGTCCACGGAGGTGCACGAGGTGCGCCTGGCAGACGACTCGCGCCTGGCCAAACTGTCGGGCACGCAACTGCTGCGCGTGAACAGCCTGCACCATCAGGCAATTTCCAGGCCGGCACCGGCACTCCGAGTGGTGGCCCAATCGGAAGACGGCCTCGCCGAAGCCGTCGAGGCCCTGGACCCAGCACGATGGATGATCGGCGTGCAGTATCACCCGGAAGAACTCCTCAACCACGAGGCGCACAGCAGCCTTTTCGACGACTTCGTCTCAGCCTGCTCCGAGTTCGCAAGCAAACGCCGCGGAACCGCCTGACGTCCGCAGTCGGCGCTTTCCGCGACCTTGGCCACCCTCCAATGAGAGGGAGCGGGTTGCCGATCCGACGCAATCGGAACCATGCCACGCACTCGGTCGCGATCAAGGACTGCCTCCAGCCACCCCCACCTCTCCCCCGCTTACCACCCTAGGAATTGACAATGACCAAAACACAGTCGGCGAGGCGTCGCGAGCTGATTCTGCGAAGCGCAGTACAGCAACGACTCCTCGAGCCCGACCACGCCGTGCTTGCCGGCTTCGTCGACCTGGACGGCGTCCTCGCCAGCATCACCAACCTCCACGGCGCCTTCCCGGCCTCCCTGAACGTCATGCACACCGTCGCCGCGAAGGCGAACTGCCTCGTCCCCGTACTGGAAGCGTTCTCCCGCAACGGAATGGGCTGCGAAGTGGCGAGCCCAGGTGAGCTCGCCCAGGCACTTGCCGCCGGCTTCGCCCCGGAACGGATCGTCTATGACTCCCCGTCAAAGACGCGCGCCGAACTGGCTCAAGCTGTCGAATTGGGCGTCGCTGTCAACGCAGACAACTTCCAAGAGCTCGAGCGCATGGACAGCATCCTTGCCGGCCGGGCCAGCGACTCACGCATCGGAGTACGGATCAATCCGCAGGTCGGTAGCGGGGACATCGCCGAGATGAGCACCGCCACCCTGACCTCCAAGTTCGGAATCGCCTTGGAAGACGACGGAAACAGGCGACGGCTCGTACAGGCATTCCAGGACCGCCCATGGCTTACATGGCTCCACGCCCACGTAGGATCACAAGGATGCCCACAGGAGCTGATGGCCGAGGGTATCACCAAAACGGTGGCCCTGGCCGAGGAGATCAACGCATCCCTAGGGCGTCGTCAAGTCGTCGGCATCGACATAGGCGGCGGACTGCCCGTCAACTTCACCAGCGACGACACCGCTCCTACCTTTGATGAGTACGTAGAACGCCTGCGTGCCTACGCCCCTGCGCTGTTCAGCGGGGCATACCAGATCATCACCGAATTCGGGCGGTCCCTGCTCGCCAAGAACGGATTCACCGCCGCGTACGTCGAATACACCAAGACCTCGGGCGGGCGTCGCATAGCCATCACTCACGCCGGAGCCCAGGTCGCCGCCAGGACCGTCTTCATGCCTGACTCCTGGCCGATCCGGATCACCGCACACAACCCGTCCGGGCACCTCAAAGAGGGAGCGACAGCACCCCAGGACATCGCAGGACCGTGCTGTTTCGCGGGCGATGTCGTGGCTCAGGCCCGGTTGCTTCCCGTTCTTGAGCCCGGAGACATTGTGACGCTCCTTGACACAGGCGCTTACTACTTTTCAACTCCTTTCCATTACAACAGCCTTCCCGACCCAGCTGTGTACGCCGTGCGCACCAATCCAGACGGCGAGGTGAAGTTCGATCTCGTCCGACGCGCAGAGAGCATCCAGGAGCTTCTTGACCGAACCGGTGCGCACCAGATGTAAAGGACAGAGTGGAAGCGGGGGCGGGCGATACCGAGGGCTTGCCGCGGCGAGGACGACACCACGGTGACCGAGGGACTGCGCCGCGCCGCCGGGGAACTGCGCGCCCTGCTCACCGACCTGCCGCTGCCCACCGATTCCGCCAAGCAGGCGCTGGCCGCCACTCAGCCCCGGTTCTCCTGCGTCGGGACCGGCGCCGATGCGGCCACCGCGCTGACCGGCGCGCTGATCGCCAAAGAGGCCGGCTCCGTGGCGGCCGAGGGTTATGCCTGCGGCGCCTTCCGGCACGGCCCGCTGGAACTCTGCGGGTCCCGGCCTGACCGTGCTGCTCTTCGGCACCGGCGACAACCGCGTCCTCCCAGGCCCTCAGCGCGGACCTCGGCGCCGGACCGGTCTCGGACCGCGTCGACCGACCGGCACAGCTCGTCACCGGTCTACCGCCATGCTGGTCGACGGCTGTCCGGTACCTGGTCTGGACGGGGCCCACCCCGAGGGCGGCCATCTTCCGATAACCGCCGACCCGGCCGTCTGCTACTGCGGTTGACCGGTTGCTGGGAGCAGGCCGCCTCCCGCAGCGCCTTGCTAACGATGCTCCGCGCCCGCCTCGGCGAGGACCATTGCGGGTGCCGATAAATCATCCACGCAGGTCGAGGCCTGATCACGGATCTTCGGCGCTCCCACCCCGGGGGCTTCACCTACGCAGGGCCCCGGCGGCATCATGATCTGTCGTGCTGCTGCGTCCGGCCTACCTCGCCCCTACCAACGAACTTTCTGTCACGATCCCGGATGAGGAACTGGAAGCACCCAGCTCTGTCCTCGAGGTCCATGAGCAGGTTGCGGGCGAGCTGAGTGACCCATGCGCCCGTAGGGCGGGCGGTGAAACCCAGGACATGAACGCGCCGAGTCTTGATCTGCCACCTGTGACTGCGGGCCGGACCGCCTCGCGGGCAGGGCTCAGCCGGTGGGCAGCATCCGCAGGCGCGGGCCACGCCGGCCGGGCCCGGCGCAGTATGCCCGCGGCAACGAAGCCGGGCGAACCATCCGTGCCCTCAAGGGCTTGCGCGTGGTGGCCATGCGACAACGGGGGCTAGCTACGCTAGGCGGGGCCCCGGTCGCCGCGCACCTCGTTTGTGAGCCGGTGAATCCCCACATCGGGTCAGCCGCCGACGCCACCCCGCGCCCCGCGCCCCGTGCCCAGGCGCAACAGCTTCAGCCGTGCCGGGCCGCCCGCCGGTACGCCGACGGCGTGGTCGCGAACAGATCGGCGAAGGCCTGCCGCAGCGTCTCGGTGGTTCGCAGTCCGCACTGGCGGGCGATGGCGGTGAGCGGCAGGCTGGTGGCGGCCAGCAGCTGGGCGGCGGCTTCGGCGCGCACGGCGCGCACGTGCCGGGCGGGCGTGGTGCCGAGCTCCGCGGCGAACAGCCGGGTGAGGTGACGCGGGCTCACCCCGGCGAATCGCGCCAGCGTGGCAGCGTCGAGGTCGGCGTCCAGGTGGGCGGTGATGTGTTCGCAGACCTCCCGGACCAGCCGGTGGTCGGGCGGCGGCGCCGCCACGTGCATGCTCACCTGCGCCTGGTTGCCCGGCCGCTGCAGGTACGCGACCAGCAACCGGGCCACCTCGCGGGCCAGCGCCGGGCCGTGGTCCTGCTCCACCAGGGCGAGCGTGAGGTCGATCGCGCTGGTGACGCCCGCCGAGGTATGGACATTGCCGTCGGAGACGAACAGCGACGCGGGGTCCACGGTGACGGCCGGGTACCGGGTGGCCAGCTCCGCCGCCCACGTCCAGTGCGTGGTCGCCCGGCGCCGGTCCAGCAGGCCGGCCGCGGCCAGCAGGGTGGCGCCCGTGCACACCGAGACCACCCGGCGGCTGAGCCCGGCCAGCCGGCGCAGGTGGACGAGCAGCCGGGCGTCCTCGGCAGCGGTCTGATGCCCCGGCCCGCCCGCCACCACCACGCTGTCCAACCGGCCGCCGACCCGCTCCAGGGCGTCGGCGGCGAGGGTGAGGCCGCAGCTCGTCCGCACCGGCAGGCCACCGAGCGAGACCAGCTCGACCCGGTATCCGGGTTCCGCGCCCCAGCGCGTGGCCGTGTCGAACACGCCTGTCGGGCAGGAGATGTCGAGCAGCTCGGTGTCCGGGTAACCGATCACGACCACACGGCGCATCAGCGACTCCTGGCGTCCGGAAGACAGGAATCACAGGATTCCAGACACGGTCCCCGCGACGGCCACTCACCCCGGCAAAGCTGGTGGCATGACAACGACCAGGACCATCGCGTTCGTGCTCTACCCCGGCCTGACCGCCCTCGACTTCGTCGGGCCGCTCCAGGTCATCAGCGCCTTGCAGGAACTCGGGCTCGGCTTCGAGGCCGTCACGGTGGCAGCGGCCCGCGAGCCGCTGCCGACGGACAGCTCGGTGTCCGTAACCGCCTCCCACACCTTCGAGCAGGTGCCCGCGCCGTACGGCCTGATCGTCCCGGGCGGCGGTGCCCCGACCTTCGCCGCCCTCGCGGACGAACAGCTGACCGGCTACGTCCGGCAGGCGGCCCGCGACGCCGAGGTGGTGGCCTCGGTCTGCACCGGCTCGCTGATCCTCGGGGCCGCCGGTCTGCTCGAGGGCCGTGAGGCGGTCACCCACTGGGCTGCCATGCCGATCCTGCGCGCCTTCGGCGCGACGCCCGTGTCCCGGCGCTGGGTCGCGGACGGGCGCGTGCTCACGGCCGCCGGAGTGGCGGCGGGCATCGACATGGCCCTGCACCTGGTCACCGAACTGGTGGGCGAGGATGCCGCCCGGATGATCCAGGCCGCCATCGAGTACGACCCGCAGCCGCCGCTCGGCCCGATCGACTGGGATCGCGTGGACCGCGCGTTCATGGAGTCCGTGATCAGGTCGGCGGCCGAGAAGGGCCTGGCAGACCATCCGGAGCTGCTCGCCCGCCTCACTACGGCCGACGGGGCCCGGAGCGTGTCCCCCTGATGGCCCGGTGTTCCATGTCTCGCGCTCCGCGGCCGGCCGTCACGACGCCTTGAGCACCGCCGCCACGATCGGCCCCGCCGAATCGACGCCGTGGCCGCCCTGAAGGACCAGGCCGGCGGCGGCCACGCCGCCACGGTAGGCGGTGAACCAGCCGTTGGGTGTGGCCTGGCCGCGACCTCGGCGGAGCCGGTCTTCGCGCCGCACGCGCACACGGCCGGCGTTGACGAACTCCTCGAACGGCTCCGAGCCGTCGGCTGAGGCTCCGCCACCGACTTCCGGCTCCTGCTTGCGAAGTTCGAACGGATGGCCGTGAATGTGCCCCTGTGGGTGCCGGAAACGCTGTCAACCTATGCAACCTGCTTGTATTCGCGGATGAGGCCACCAAGTCGATCGCGCCGGGAGACCGATGTGGAGGCGCTGGCTGGCCGCGGTTCAGGTGTGATCAGCGGGTCTGGTGGCCGTTGGCCGAGGGATCGGTGTGGCCGGTGTCTGTTGTAGTGCTCCGCGTACTCATTGACGACGAGGCGGAGATGTCGCTGTCCGGTGATCAGGATGCGGTCGGTGGCCTCGCGGCGACATGATCCGATCTAGCGCTCTGCGATTGAGTTCATCCGGGGTGCCTGGGGCAGTGTCGGGATGACCCGCACGCCGACCGCTTGGAAGACGGCGTCGAAGCTGTCGGTGAAGTACGCGCCGCGGTCCTGGATGAGGAACCTGATCGACTCGGCGCGGTCGCCGAGGTCCATAAGGTAGTTGCGTGCCTGCTGAGCTATCCACGGGCCGGTCGGGTGTCGGGTGATGCCGGCGATGTGCACCCGCCGGGTGCCATGGCCGATGAAGAACAGCACGAACCAGCGCCGCAAGAAGGCGGTGTCGCTGTGGAAGAGGTCGGTGGCCACGATCGCGGAGGCCTGGGCCTTGAGGAAGGTAGCCCAGGAGCGGTCCGTGCGCTGCGGCGACGGGTCGATCCCGGCCTCCTTCAGGATCGACCAGACGGTCGAGGCGGCGACTTCGCGTCCCAGGCCGAGGAGTTCCCCTTGGATGCGGCGGTATCCCCATGCGGGGTTCTCCCGCGCCAAACGCACGACCAACTGCCGCAGCGCCTCTGGTTTCGGTGTCGAGCCGCGAAGGGAGCTGTGCGGCACTGGAGTTGTCCCCCGTGAGAGCTACGTGCAGGTGTCCACCGTGAGGTGACGATTCGCGGGGCGCGGATCCATAGCGTTCTGAGCAGCCGCGGCGCTCCGGTCGCGGGTCCGGTAGGAGTCGTCATGAAACTGGTGTGGCAGATACTGGCTGTGGTGGCGGTCAGCGCGGTCGGTGGTCAGAGCGTCAGCGCGGTGCAGGACAACCCGTGGCTCTCGCTCCTGCTGGGCGGCCTGACAGCGGTGCTGGCGGTGTTTGTCTACCGGTGGGTTGTGGGCCGCACCGAGGGGCGTCCGGTCACGGAGCTGGCCCGGGAGGGCGCGCGGGGGTCGCTGTTCTGGGGGATGGGCATTGGCGTCGTGCTGTTCGGGGGCGTCATCGCGAACCTCGCCTTCCTCGGGGACTACGACGTTCACGGCTTCGGCTCGCTGACGGGTGCGATCGGATTGGGCGGCTTCATGGCTGCCGCCGCCGTGACGGAGGAGGTGATGTTCCGCGGCCTGCTGTTCCGGCTGGTGGAGCGAGGCTTGGGCACGTACGCGGCGTTGGCACTGTCTGGTGTGCTGTTCGGCGCGATGCATCTGTTCAACAAGCATGCAACCCTGCTGGGTGC